>NZ_JBSZQY010000011.1:46854-85256 GCF_054165785.1 Staphylococcus sp. SA22
ATTAGCATAAAATACTTTAAAACTTCCCCATGTTTTTATAAATTCCTGCAGGGCTTTTCTTATCAAAAACTTAGAAATTTTAATTTAACTCTAAAATCTCCGTAAGAGCATAAGGGGAATTTGCTATCATTCAAAAATGATAGGTCTGGCAAAGCCAGACATTCCAAGGGTTTTAAGTAATTTTAAAGTGATATCATAAAAAGCTGTAGTGTCACACTTTTGTGACACTATATACAGTATTTGTCACAAAACTAAGACAGTACTTTTTTACAAAAAATCAATAAAAAAAGACATCAGTTATCACTAATGTCTTAAATAATAATTTTGCTTTTCGAAATTCCAAATTGCGGTAATTGAATGTGCTTTTTTTCTTCGTCTGTCGTTTTATCTTCATCACTTGTATTAATCAAATTACCATCTTCGGCATCGTCTAAGTTTAAAATTTTATGCTTTTGTTTAAGCAATCCACCATAACTCAACATACGTTTTCGATACAAACCTTTTTCTAAATCACTTAAAATTTCTTGATTTTTTTCGTCGTCATCAGTTAAAAAGTCAGATGATTTAACGGAATATTTTGATGTCTATTTGAGTGTTATAAAATCATTTGAATTATTGATTAAAGATATTATATTTTTTCATGTTTTTACGGCGCATATAAAGGGCATGTGTTTCTTCAAGTTCAGTTAGAATTGTTTGCATTAAATAAGCTTGCATTGACTTGATTGTTTCCTTTTGGCCTTTAACTCCCCTATCATGTATAGCTTTTTTAAGTCTTTTTAAAGAAGTTAATATTTCATCTTCAATGTCCTCTAACATGTAATGCATATCTTCATGCCTTGAATTAAATGATTTTTTTGCTTTAAGAATAACAGCCTTTATGATTTCTAAATCTCTATAATTATATTTTAATAAATAATTAGTTAGTTGTTCTGGGAATTCTTGCAATAGCATTTCTTTATCATCAAAATCATGTGTAAATTGATATGAATGATTTGAATGATTACTAATTTCATTTTTGAACTTTATATCATTCAAGTCATTCATATCATTATTCTCAGTATCATTAAAGTCAATGTCATTAAAGTCAGTATCATTAGTGTTCGATTTTCGAACTTCTGGACGTTCGATTTTCGAACTTCTGGACGTTCGATTTTCGAACTTCTGGACGTTCGATTTTCGAACTTCCTTCTCGCCGTAAGGTTCAACATCGTTTTCTTCTTTTTCTATTTTGTAAATATCACGTTCTGTGACAATAGGTTTCATTAAATATAGAATATTTGGTTTATTTAAACCACGTCGTTTTTGAATGAGTAGACCATCGTTTTCTAACCCTTTTTTTATTTTTGTTAATTTTTCTTTTTTACAATTTAAGATTTCCATTAGCTTTTCATTTGAATAAACAAAGTAAATGTTACCATCTTCATCAACCCAGCTATTTTTAATAGATAAATTTAAGCGATCACGTAAGATAGCATAGGCTATTTTCATATCATTAGTTAGATTTTTATAATTTTCACTGGTAAAGAATACTTTAGGGATTTGATAAAATCTTTCTTTGTAATTTTCTTGCACTGTAAAATATTGATTTTGCATGACAAAAAACCTCTTTCCATATTTTAGTTTGGTAAGAGGTAATAAAACGTTTTTATTTAGCTTTACATTTATTTAATGATTTAGGTGCTTGCACTAAGATATTATTCATTATATAATACAAGTATCGAAAATTATATAAATAAACAGTTTCTAAACGTTTTATTACCAAACCCCGACTATTACCAGTAGTTGGGGTTTTTGTTATATTAAGGTTATTATAGCACTTTAAATAAACTTATAAAAGGGAAAATATAGTTTTATCAAGGGTTTATAAACCCTTGATAAATATCATCAACCTTTCACAAATTCTTGATAAAAAGGTTGATGGATGTTTATTTTTATTTATTAATCACTTTATTATTAAGCATTATAAGCTTATAATATTTTATCAAGGGTTTATAAACATTTTATAAAGGGTTGATGATATGAAAAGTGTGAAAAAGTTGAGTGAAGAATTAGGGGTTAGTAAGCAAACGATTTTTAATAATATTAAGCGATTGAATATAGAGACAATAAAACAGGAAAACACTTCGTTTATTAAAGAAGATACCGATATAGAAAAAATCATTCAAAGAGTAAATGAAAATAAAAAGAAATATGGTTTTGAAAGTACTACTGAAGACAAACAAAAAAAAGAGTCGGATAATATTAATTTTGAATCGAAAAGCGATGCTCAAATAGTAGAAATCCTTAAAAATCAGATTGATACTTTAAATAATCAAATTGAAAAACAAGAAAGTCGTCATGAAACAACAATTGAATTTTACAGAAAAGAGTTGCAAGAAAGATCAAAATTGCTTGAAAATCAGCAAGTTCTGGCATTAGAGAGTAATAAAAAGATTCAAAAATTAGAAAATCAATTAGAAAAAGAAAAACACCTTAATTATCCCTTTGATACATCTACTAACACTAGACAAAACGTTGATGCACAAGAAAAAACATATACTACTAATCCTGTAAATATTAACCGAGATCAGGAAGAAACTAAAGAAACAGAGATTCAATATAAGGATATATCTGGAAGTCAAAGCGACGAAAGTACACAAGGTGAAGAAGCAAAAAGAGAAGACGTTCCAGCTAATCTAAATGACAATGATAGTGATATAGAAGAAAAGAGTGAAGAAACGGAACCTAAAAAGGGGTTTTGGAGTCGTTTGTTTGGTAGCTAAAATAATTGATTAGGCACTAAAAGTTATAAAATTTTAGTGCCTTTTATATAGTGAGAACTTCTGGTAATCATCGATTATGTTAATTACTGTCAGATATTAGTTGAATAAACTTCAGGAGATATACATAACTATATATAATGGAGATATTATTTTTAGTTATATTTAGCATATTTAAATAATGTTAATTTATCTGATAAAATAGCCTCACCATACTTTTCAAACCCTAAAGATTCATAGAAGTGGTAATTTCTACAATTTTTATGAGGAGTATAAACGGTCTATTTATTTTTATTAGTAAATTTTCAGAAAATCATTTTCATAGTTAATTTACCAATTCCATTATTCTGTTCATTTTGAGAAATGAAAATTTTATATAAATGTTGACTATTATGTTTTCTTTAATTTCAAATGCGCCAACTATATTTTCTTCTGAAAAAATCGTAGAGTGTTGATTTGTGGTTATATCGTGTTGTAAGTCTTCCAAAGTTTCACAATATGGACTCGTTAAATACAATAACCCAACCATAATAGAAATTTTTGGTTTTCATCTATTATTCACCCCTAAAATAAAACTCAATCCGTGAAAGGATTAAGTTAGACAGACTATTTTACAATAACAACGGGAATTTCTGAACGTTTTGCTACTTTGTGACTGACGCTACCTAACACCATTTCTTGCAAACTATTTAATCCACGTGTTCCTAAAACAATAGCTTGAAATTCTCCACTATTGGCAACTGAAACAACTGTGTCCGCAGGAACGCCATGTGCAATTTTCATTTCATATTTTACATTATGCTCTACAAATAACTCAGTGATATGAGAGAGTTTGTCTTCTCTTTCATTCGTCAAACTGGAACTTTGTTTACCATGTAAAACATCTGTTTTCGATTCCTCAACATCTACAACTGTAAGAATAGTAACAATCGTATTATCATCTATAAAATTTAAAACCTCTTTTGCTGAACGCAAACTATTCTCTGATCCATCTGCTGCTAATAAAATTGATTTATACATAAATAACACTCCTTTAGTTTAAATGATTTTCATTTAGTTGGCTTAACTCTGAAACAACTTTACGACTATCTGAATTTAATTTTTCTACACGAACAATATTATTTTTTTCTTCGAATTTTCGTACTATCGTGTCAATTGCATCTACTGCAGAATCATCCCATAAGTGTGCATTATTGAAGTTTAATTCTATGGTACTATTTTCAATCTCAAAGTTTATTTGTTCCATCATAGAATCAATAGAAACAAAAAAGATTTGTCCTTTAAAAGATAATCGGTTTATTTTACCGAACTCTTCAGAAATAACTTCTACTTTTGAAATTTTAGTAGCAAAGAATAAAGCACTGAAAACAACGCCTGCAACAACACCTAAAGCTAAATTATGCGTCATTAAAACAATAATCACTGTAATAAGCATAACGACTGCATCCGTTTTTGGTGCTTTCTTAATATATTTAAAGGAATTCCAATCAAATGTACCAACAGAAACCATAACCATAATACCTGCTAAAATTGGCATTGGAACTTGAACTACAAGTCCTCCAAGTACAATAATCATAAATATAAGTACAATACCCGCTGTAAATGTAGACAATCTACTGTTTGCACCTGATTTAACATTGATGACGGATTGACCAATCATGGCACAACCTCCCATGCCACCGAATAATCCGGTAATCATGTTAGCGATACCTTGACCACAGGACTCTCTATTTTTACTACTATAAGTGTCTGTAGCATCGTCTACAATTTTAGCTGTAAGTAAGCTCTCAACTAAACCTACAATAGCCATAGATAAAGAGTAAGGGAAAATAATTTGAAGAGTTTCTAAATTAAAGGGAACATTAGGGATTAAAAAGTGAGGGAAAGCTTGTTTGATATTACCTAAATCTCCCACAGTTCTAACGTCAGAACCTGTATACATATAAAGGGCAGTCAATACGATAATAGCTATTAATGGTGCAGGTATAGCTTTAAAAAATCTTGGAATTATATATACGATGAGTAACGTTACAATTACATATATATAAGTTGAAATTGATATCCCAAAGATATGTTCTATTTGAGACATAAAAATCATGATTCCTAGAGCATTCACAAAACCAATCATGACTGAATGAGGTATAAACTTCATTAAACGACCTACTTTAAGAAGACCTAAAATCAATTGAATGATTCCCATTAGTATAGTAGCAGCTAGTAAGTACTCTACACCATGGTCTTTAACAAGTGGCACAACTAGTAAGGCTACAGCCCCTGTTGCACCTGATATCATTGCTGCTCTACCACCTACAACAGCTGTAACAACAGCAATAATGAAAGAAGCATATAAGCCAACCATTGGATCTACACCAGCAATAATTGAGAATGCGATAGCTTCAGGGATTAAAGCTAAGGCAACTACAATACCTGCAAGTATGTTTTTACCAGGCTGGTTAAGCCATTCATATTTTAATTTTTCAACCATAACTTACTCTCCTTTTTATTTAATTATATGGTAAAGTATAACAGAAAAGTTTCATATGTATACCCCTTAATGAAACTTTGTGTTAAACTTTAGCTACAGGGTGGTGCAATTAAATGAAATACGGTTATATTAGACCCGTTACAATAAACGACGATTTAAATGAACAAAAAAAGAAAATAGAAACTCATACAAATGAAATTGTTGAAGAAATTCATGCTAATAATAAGAAGAGGAATATATTAGATGTTCTTTTAAATGAAAAATTAGTTCCTGGAGATATGTTATACGTTACGGATTTATGTATTCTTGCAGATTCTACGAAACATTTAGTAGATATATTAGATTATCTTTCTCAGGAGGATATATCTTTATATGTTATTAATTTAAATCGTTATATTTATAAAGACATCAAAGGTGAATTTATAGAGATATTACATGATATCACAGACTTTCAAAGTGATATTGTTAAATTTAGAACTCGTGTAGGATTAGAGAATTATTCAAAAGATGGAAAAACTTTAGGAAGACCAAAGCGAGATGATAAAAATCTTAGAGATGCTATTGAAATGTATATGAGCAAAAAATACACTTTAGATGAGATAAAAGAACAGACAAACATAAGTAGGGCAACTTTGTATCGTCATCTAGATAAATAAGAGGTGGTTCTGTTGCAAAGTAAAAAATATAGCTAACCACTAATTTATCATGTCAGTGTTCGCTTAACTTGCTAGCATGATGCTAATTTCGTGGCATGGGGAAAATCCGTAGATCTGAAGAGACCTGCGGTTCTTTTTATATAGAGCGTAAATACATTCAATACCTTTTAAAGTATTCTTTGCCGTATTGATACTTTGATATCTTGTCTTTCTTACTTTAATATGACGGTGATCTTGCTCAATGAGGTTATTCAGATATTTCGATGTACAATGACAGTCAGGTTTAAGTTTAAAAGCTTTAATTACTTTAGCCATTGCTACCTTCGTTGAAGGTGCCTGATCTGTAATTACCTTTTGAGGTTTACCAAATTGTTTAATGAGACGTTTGATAAACGCATATGCTGAATGATTATCTCGTTGCTTACGCAACCAAATATCTAATGTATGTCCCTCTGCATCAATGGCACGATATAAATAGCTCCATTTTCCTTTTATTTTGATGTACGTCTCATCAATACGCCATTTGTAATAAGCTTTTTTATGCTTTTTCTTCCAAATTTGATACAAAATTGGGGCATATTCTTGAACCCAACGGTAGACCGTTGAATGATGAACGTTTACACCACGTTCCCTTAATATTTCAGATATATCACGATAACTCAATGCATATCTTAGATAGTAGCCAACGGCTACAGTGATAACATCCTTGTTAAATTGTTTATATCTGAAATAGTTCATACAGAAGACTCCTTTTTGTTAAAATTATACTATAAATTCAACTTTGCAACAGAACCGTATTATGGAATAGAGATGTTGGTAACATTTATACAGGATCATTATACTTAAGTTTAATTTCGTTATTACAGAACCACACATTCCAACCAGAAGAGAAAGTATGTCTATTTAGTTATGGTTCAGGAGCAGTAGGAGAAATCTTTAGTGGTTCAATCGTTAAAGGATATGACAAAGCATTAGATAAAGAGAAACACTTAAATATGCTAGAATCTAGAGAGCAATTATCAGTCGAAGAATACGAAACATTCTTTAACAGATTTGATAATCAAGAATTTGATTTCGAACGTGAATTGACACAAGATCCATATTCAAAAGTATACTTATACAGTATAGAAGACCATATCAGAACATATAAGATAGAGAAATAAACTAGTGGCCGATTGTGCTTGATGAGCTTGGGACATAAATCCTAACTCGAAATAAATAAGCATATCACTAAACTGATTTTTTAAAGTTTACAGTGATATGCTTATTTTTTTATCTTACGATTTTGTACGTGCATGCTTGCCTAGGGGTATGGCTCGAGCCATTAGTCTCTCGCACATACTATTCCCTCAGGCGTCAGCACTTACAAAATCGGTTGTAATTTTCATTTTTATACGCATTCTTACTGAGATTATACTAATAAGAGGAATAGTAAAAGCAATTCTAAGTAAAATTGCAGATAAGAGGTTTGTTAAAAGCAGTTCTAAGTAAAATTGCAGATAAGAGGTTTGTTAAAAGCAGTTCTCAGTAAAATTACAGATAAGAGGTACGTTAAAAGCAGTTCTAAGTAAAATTGCAGATAAGAGGTTTGTTAAAAGCAGTTCTCAGTAAAATTGCAGATAAGAGGTACGTTAAAAGCAATTCCATGCAAAATTGCTGATAAGGGGTAAGTTAAAAGCAGTTCTCAGTAAAATTGCAGATAAGAGGTACGTTAAAAGCAGTTCTAGGCAAAATTGCAGATAAGAGGTGCGTTAAAAGCAGTTCTCAGTAAAATTGCTGATAAGGGGTAAGTTAAAAGCAATCCTAAGTAAAATTGCAGATAAGGGGTACAGAAAAACTAGACTTGATTACAAAATGGAGCTTGGGACATAAATGATTTTTTAAAAATGAGATGAGACGTAGATTAACTCCATAATCAATACGAATCTATCGACTTCTTTATTTATGATATTCATCTCTTTTTAATGGAAATAAAAGTGCGATTAATGTGATAATACAGTTACGTTAATTAAAAAAATAAAAATGCAAGGAGAGGTAATATGCTAACTGTATATGGACATAGAGGATTACCTAGTAAAGCTCCGGAAAATACAATTGCATCATTTAAAGCTGCTTCAGAAGTAGAAGGTATAAACTGGTTGGAGTTAGATGTTGCAATTACAAAAGATGAACAACTGATTATCATTCATGATGATTATTTAGAACGGACTACAAATATGTCCGGGGAAATAACTGAATTGAATTATGATGAAATTAAAGATGCTTCTGCAGGATCTTGGTTTGGTGAAAAATTCAAAGATGAACATTTGCCAACTTTCGATGATGTAGTAAAAATAGCAAATGAATATAATATGAATTTAAATGTAGAATTAAAAGGTATTACTGGACCGAATGGACTAGCACTTTCTAAAAGTATGGTTAAGCAAGTGGAAGAACAATTAACAAACTTAAATCAGAATCAAGAAGTGCTCATTTCAAGCTTTAATGTTGTGCTTGTTAAACTTGCAGAAGAAATCATGCCACAATATAACAGAGCAGTTATATTCCATACAACTTCGTTTCGTGAAGACTGGAGAACACTTTTAGATTACTGTAATGCTAAAATAGTAAACACTGAAGATGCCAAACTTACTAAAGCAAAAGTAAAAATGGTAAAAGAAGCGGGTTATGAATTGAACGTATGGACTGTAAACAAACCAGCACGTGCAAACCAACTTGCTAATTGGGGAGTTGATGGTATCTTTACAGACAATGCAGATAAAATGGTGCATTTGTCTCAATAGAAAGTTAGAGGTGAGTCTTACGTTTCAGTGACGGTAGACTTACCTTTAACATGTTACATACTAAAAAATTAATTTGAATAAGAAAGAGAGACATATATGAAATACGATGATTTTATAGTAGGAGAAACATTCAAAACAAAAAGCCTTCATATTACAGAAGAAGAAATTATCCAATTTGCAACAACTTTTGATCCTCAATATATGCATATAGATAAAGAAAAAGCAGAACAAAGTAGATTTAAAGGTATCATTGCATCTGGCATGCATACACTTTCAATATCATTTAAATTATGGGTAGAAGAAGGTAAATACGGAGAAGAAGTTGTAGCAGGAACACAAATGAATAACGTTAAATTTATTAAACCTGTATACCCAGGTAATACATTGTACGTTATCGCTGAAATTACAAATAAGAAATCCATAAAAAAAGAAAATGGACTCGTTACAGTGTCACTTTCAACATACAATGAAAATGAAGAAATTGTATTTAAGGGAGAAGTAACAGCACTTATTAATAATTCATAATAAAACAGTGAAGCAACCATCGTTACGGATTGCTTCACTGTTTTGTTATTCATCTATATCGTATTTTTTATTACCGTTCTCATATAGCTCATCATACACTTTACCTGAGATTTTGGCATTGTAGCTAGCCATTCCTTTATCTTGTACATCTTTAACATTAATAGCCATCATCATGTTTGGATTATCTTTATCATATGATATAAACCACCCAATTTGTCTGCCAGTTTCTCCTTGTTTCATTTTGAGTTCTGCAGTACCGGATTTGCCAATTAAGTTTGCATAAGATCTATAAATATCTTCTTTATGTGTTTTATTTACGACTTGTTGCATACCATCAGTTAATAGATTGATATTTTCTTTGGAAATAATATTTTTCTTCCAAACTTTGTTTTTCGTGTCTTTTAATAAGTGAGGTGCGTTAATATTGCCATTATTTTCTAATGCGCTATAGATTGAAAGGATCTGTACTGGGTTAATCAGTATTTCACCTTGTCCGTAACCTGAATCAGCTAATAATATTTCATTATCTAAATTTTTGTTTGAAATTTGAGCATTATAAAATGGATAATCACTTGGTATATCTTCACCAACACCTAGTTTTTTCATGCCTTTTTCAAATTTCTTACTGCCTAATTCGAGTGCTACTCTAGCAAAGAAAATGTTATCTGATGATTCTATTGCTTGTTTTAAGTCGATATTACCATTTACCACTTCATATCTTGTAACGTTGTAACCACCCCAAGATTTATCTTTTTGCCAACCTTTACCATCGATTTTATAACTTGTTTTATCGTCTAATGTTTTGTTATTTAACCCAATCATTGCTGTTAATATTTTTTGAGTTGAACCTGGTGAAGTTGTAATCTGGAACTTGTTGAGCAGAGGTTCTTTTTTATCTTCGGTTAATTTATTATATTCTTCGTTACTCATGCCATACATAAATGGATAGACGTCATATGAAGGTGTGCTTACAAGTGCTAATAATTCACCTGTTTGAGGGTGGATAGCAGTACCTGAGCCATAATCATTTTTCATGTTGTTATAAATACTCTTTTGAACTTTAGCATCAATAGTTAGTTGAATATCTTTGCCATCTTTTTTCTTTTTCTCTATTAATGTATGTGCGATTGTATTGCTATTATCGTCAACGATTGTGACACGATAGCCATCTTCATGTTGGAGCTTTTTATCGTAAAGTTTTTCGAGTCCCTTTTTACCAATAACTGCATCATCTTTATAGCCTTTATATTCTTTTTGTTTTAATTCTTCAGAGTTAATGGGACCAACATAACCTAATAGATGTGAAGTCGCTTTTCCTAGAGGATAGTTACGACTTTCTGTTTCATTAGTTGTAAGATGAAATTTTTTTGCGAAATCACTTAAATATTCATCCATTTTTTTAACGGTTTTAAGTGGAACGAAGGTATCATCTTGTACCCAATTTTGATCCATTTGTTGTTTGATATAGTCTTCAGAAATACTTAGTTCTTTAGCGATTGCTTTATAATCTTTTTTAGATACATTCTTTGGAACGATGCCTATCTCATATGCTGTTCCTGTATTGGCCAATTCCACATTGTTTCGGTCTAAAATTTTACCACGTTCTGATTTTAAATTTTCAATATGTATGCTTTGGTCTTTCTGCATTCCTGGAATAATGACGCTATGATCCCAATCTAACTTCCACATACCATCTTCTTTAACAAAATTAAATTGAACGTTGCGATCAATGTTACCGTAGTTTGTTTTAATTTTATATTGAGCATCTACTCGTTTTTTATTTTTAGATACTTTTTTTATTTTACGATCCTGAATGTTTATATCTTTAACGCCTAAACTATTATATATTTTTATCGGACGTTCAGTCATTTCTACTTCACCATTATCGCTTTTAGAAATATAACTGCTATCTTTATAAACTTGTTTGAAATTTTTATCTTCAATTGCATCAATAGTATTATTAATTTCTTTATCTTTTGAAGCATAAAAATATATACCAAACCCGACAACTACAACTATTAAAATAAGTGGAACAATTTTTATCTTTTTCATCAATATACTCCTTATATAAGACTACATTTGTAGTATATTACAAATGTAGTATTTATGTCAAAATAATGTTATAATTTTTGTGATATGGAGGTGTAGAAGGTGTTATCATCTTTTTTAATGTTAAGTATAATCAGTTCATTGCTCACGATATGTGTAATTTTTTTAGTGAGAATGCTCTATATAAAATATACTCAAAATATTATGTCACATAAGATTTGGTTATTAGTGCTCGTCTCCACGTTAATTCCATTAATACCATTTTACAAAATATCGAATTTTACATTTTCAAAAGATATGATGAATCGAAATGTATCTGACACGACTTCTTCGGTTAGTCATATGTTAGATGGTCAACAATCATCTGTTACGAAAGACTTAGCAATTAATGTTAATCAGTTTGAGACCTCAAATATAACGTATATGATTCTTTTGATATGGGTATTTGGTAGTTTGTTGTGCTTATTTTATATGATTAAGGCATTCCGACAAATTGATGTTATTAAAAGTTCGTCATTGGAATCGTCATATCTTAATGAACGACTTAAAGTATGTCAAAGTAAGATGCAGTTCTACAAAAAGCATATAACAATTAGTTATAGTTCAAACATTGATAATCCGATGGTATTTGGTTTAGTGAAATCCCAAATTGTACTACCAACTGTCGTAGTCGAAACCATGAATGACAAAGAAATTGAATATATTATTCTACATGAACTATCACATGTGAAAAGTCATGACTTAATATTCAACCAGCTTTATGTTGTTTTTAAAATGATATTCTGGTTTAATCCTGCACTATATATAAGTAAAACAATGATGGACAATGACTGTGAAAAAGTATGTGATAGAAACGTTTTAAAAATTTTGAATCGCCATGAACATATACGTTATGGTGAATCGATATTAAAATGCTCTATTTTAAAATCTCAGCACATAAATAATGTGGCAGCACAATATTTACTAGGTTTTAATTCAAATATTAAAGAACGTGTTAAGTATATTGCACTTTATGATTCAATGCCTAAACCTAATCGAAACAAGCGTATTGTTGCGTATATTGTATGTAGTATATCGAGCTTCACATGAAACAGCTAAAGAAGCTTTGGGCGATAAAGAGTTAAGAGCCATTGCACATGAGTTAACTAAAACAGTTAAGGATAACATGAGTGTTGATTGGTCTAAACGAGACAGTGCTAAAGCTAAAATGAGAGTTCAAGTTAGACGCCTATTAAAGAAATATGGCTATCCACCAGATCTTCAAAAAATGGCTGTGGAACAAGTTGTAGAGCAAGCAGAATTAATGGCAAGTCAGCAATAAAAAAATAAATCATAATGAGTCCGGGACATAAAGTTCTTGGATAAGTGAAAAAAGACAATTTCTATTGAAATAATATAGAAATTGTCTTTTTTATAAATTTTTTGATTATTTTCAGCTCGTTGAGCTACTACTTTTCTTATATTAAGTGCCATTAATACAAAACCAAGTTCTCTTTTGACTTTATTGAGTCCTCGGACAGACATCCGAGTGAAACCCAAAATAGCCTTCATAAATCCAAAAACAGGTTCCACATCAATTTTTCTTTGACTGTAGATATTTTTTGTTTCTGGTTCTGAAAGCTTTTTGTTAATTTGGGATTTAAAATATTCCCAGTTATAATTCTTCATTATTTTTTTGTTTGTTTTTGAATTGAAGTTCATACATTGATTTTTCAGAGGACATTCTGAACAATCATCACATTCATATAATTTGAAGTCTCGCTTATAACCATACTTATCATGACGATAGGCATATCTTTTAAAACCTAGCCGTTTATTATTCGGACAAATGAATTCGTCATTAATTTCGTCATAGTTCCAATTTTGAGTATTAAAGATGTCACTTTTATATTTTTTAGTTTTATCTTTTATAAACATTCCATATGTTATGAGTGGCGTTCGATTAAAGTCATCTATAATTGCCTTATAATTTGATTCACTACCATAACCTGCATCAGCTACAATATATTCAGGTAAATGACCGTAGGTCTCTTGAATTGAATTTAAAAATGGAATCATCGTTCTAGTATCCGTTGGATTTTGATACACATTATAAGATAAAACAAATTGGGAATTTGTTGCTATTTGTAAATTATACCCTGGCTTAAGTTGTCCATTTTTCATGTGATCTTCTTTCATTCTCATAAATGTCGCATCATAATCTGTCTTAGAATAACTATTTCTATCCTTTAAAATAGATTTTTGAAATTCGTATCGATACTTTCGCTCAAAATAATCATTGATTTGCTTTTTGTATTTTTTGATTTTAGTTCTTTTGAGACGTATTTGTTTTCTTGTTTTAGTACATTTTTCATTGTTGATATGTTGGTTTAAATCTTCGATTTCTTTATCTAAGTGACTACCAATCAAATCTATTTCTTCTTTTGTTAATTCATTATCATGATCTTCTTTAATTTCCGGTATGATTTTATTGGTTACCAATTCATGGTAGAGGGCTTTAGAATCCTCATTCATCTTTGATTCATGGTTTTGAATACTCTTTTTCCATACAAATGTATATCGATTGGCATTTGCTTCAATTTTTGTACCATCAATAAAAATAGCTTTATCATCTATAAGATTTTGTTTTACACACTGACTGTAAAATTGAATAAATAAAGATTCTAATAAAGCATCTACTTTTGGATTTACTCTAAATTGATTAATTGTTTTATAAGAAGGTTTTTGATTTTGTGATAGCCACATCATTCGGATGCTATCATTAAGCATTTTTTCTATTTTACGACCTGAGAATACAGATTGTGTGTAGGCATATAGAATCACTTTTAACATCATTTTAGGATGGTACGAAGTTGCACCACGGTGATGTCTGAATTCGTCGAATTCATTGTCAGGAATTGTTTCAACAATATCATTTACAGTAAAACGATGTTGATTTGTTTTGTTTCCATATTGACCTCCATGTATTTGCTATGATTTCAAAATCCATTTTTGACGTGCCTTAGGGTTGAGTGGATGCATAATTTCATTTGTTACTGGATTGATGAGCTTTTTTACTTTCTTTTTATGAGGTTTTAACATTTCCATCACTTGTTCGACACGGTCGATAACAACTGGTCGCTTCGCATAGGCACCATAAGCAAGAATCACTGTGTCACTTTCACTAATCGCTTTCATCAAATGAATATCAGTGTGCTCATCGTATGGATTTTTGATATGTTTGAGGTTTTCGGGTGTTCTAATATTAGAGAATAGATTTACAAGATATACAGCACCGTATCGTTCTGAATTGGCTAATTGGTTGAGGATAAGAACAGTTGTGAGATCGAGTGATAATACACCGTCTAAATGAGGATACATCGTTATCACTGTGCATGCAGCTTTCTTTTCATCCCATGTTTTCTTGAGTAAATAGCGGTGCTGTTCATCATCGCTAAATATGGCTTCTGTGTGTATCGTACTTTTGATTGTATTCATCATCGTCACTTCCTTTAGTATTCTTCTGGTAAAAGCATCACATAATAAAAAGCGTCCACGTCATCTTCACGAATGACGTAGACTTTCTTAGGTAATGCATTTTGATTTTTTTCATAGTTTGTATAGTGATATTCCAATTTGTATGTGGGTTGTTCTTGTTCATGTGTGATTGAGAGTATATTCTCATCTTCTTGTAATTTAAAAATGTGTAGGTAATCTGTATGAGGCTGGTTATCTTTTTTTTCTACCATGTGCCAAAGTAAGATTTGAAGGTCTAGTGGAATACTTTCATTAATTCCTCTTGTGATGTATCGATTGATTTTCATGCTATTTCCCTCCCTTCTGCTTTTCTTTCATGATGTCGATGATTTCGTTGATAACTGTGACGGATAATTGAGCAACTATGATCCAATTATTCATGGTCCTGACCTCCTTGTTTTAGTAAATGACGTTCATCAATAATGATATTTTGAGTATCTGTAAGGTACAGAAAGTCCATGTCAAAATGGTCTAAGTATCCGACACTGATGAGTTGGTTATTGGCATACATTAGAAATGGATAGATACTTAGCTCATGTAGTTCATCATTATAGTAGGTATAAGTCTCGAGTGTGAGATGTACCAGTGGAGAATCATTAATAAAACGTTCCGGTAGAATATTTTCTGCTGCTTCCTCCAGCGCTTCACATTCCCAAGCTTCGTTATTAGATAGTTGGAATAGGTGGGTTATATATTGTTTGAGTTCTTGAGTGATGGTTTTCATATTATTGCCTCCTAGATAGTGTAATAGTGATGTAGTTCATATACATCATTGAGATAATATATATTTGATTTGTCATTTATTACGAATCCCGGTGGGAATAAGAGAAAATTCCATATAAAAACCCGCTACAAACGTTGGTATGCCAAGGAAATCCTGAAATTCCGCCTATTTTGACAAACAATCAACTCATTATTTATAAGTATTGATGATAGGGTTGTGTCTCTGCTTCCTTATATATATTATTTATTTATAAAAAGTAACGGGATTTTGGGATTGTGCTTGCACAATCCTTCTGTTTCTTCGAATCTGCAAATCCCAATCATTTCCCGATAAAAAATCATTGTGGGATGTTCTTTAGCAATTTCAATATAAGCATTGTATAGTTATGAAAAAATTACGACAATAACTGTTTCATTAGATAAGTGTTATTGAAATTGATAAAGAGCAATTCTTGAAAATAGTTAGATAAAATAAGCGAAAGAATATAGTGAAAATTATTGTTATAACAATGATTCTATTAGCTAAATAGTAAGATATAGTGTTTGGGGCAAAAATAAAGACGAAGTGCTGAGATGCACTTCGTCGAGTTGTTTATTATTGAAAAGTTGTTTAATGATTTCGTTATTAAGTTTGAGTGTGACATAGAATTGTTTTTTATGATTACCATCTTTTTTAATATCAATGCGATCAATCACTGATAGATACAATGCTTTGAGTCGAGATTTTTCTATGTGCTTAATATCATGAAAGATGTGTTGTAATAGTTTACTGATTTCTTTGGCATCAAATAAAGTCTTATCTTCATTTTGTTGATTTTTGAGTTGGTTGATTTGATTCGTAATGTCATTGAGTTGCTTTTCATATTTTTGAATACTTGGTCTGATTACTGATGTTAAGTCCGGATTATCCTCGATGGTTTTAATCAAGTTATTTATTTTGATTTGTACTTCATCATATTGTTGTTGCTTATAAGCAATATCGTGATGAAGTGCAGCGCCATCAACTTGATTTTCTTGATTGACGTGTGTTACTACGCGTTGAATGACTTTATCACTTTTGACTATTTCAAGTATTTGCTTCATCACATAATCTTCAATCACATCAGCTCTTACACTGTTTGCCGAACATACTTTGGAACCCTTGTTCCGAAAATTACTACATGAATAGTAACGAATACGTTTCTTAGTCCCGTCTTTAAGAGTATTCGTGGTATTGCTTGCTGCCATAGGTGCGCCACATTGGGGACAGTGAATAATGCCTGTAAGCAGATTCGTTCCTTTGCCATGGACTTGGGGTTTTTGACTGACTTGTTTCTTACGCATTTGTACTTTATCCCATAAATCTTGATTAATAATGGGGGAATGCTTACCTTCAGCTATCACTGGTTTATCATTCAGCCCTTTACGACGTTTTTCACTCCAATCTTTGTATTTCGCAAATTGAATTTTGCCGATATAGAAAGGGTTAGCTAAGATGTATGTGATTGAACTAATACTGAAAGGTTTCCCCTTTTTAGTGACATATCCTTTGTGATTCAATGCATTGGCAATTTTACGATAGCCATGTCCTTTGGCATAGCACTCGAATATATATTTTACAATATTAGCTTCATGTTGGTTAATCATTAGCTCGTGTTTACTATCTGGTATTTTGTCATAACCTAGTGGTAAATTGCCTTGATAATAGCCTTCTTGGGCACGTCTCGTTTGACCCATAAATACGTTCTCGACAATGTTATTACGTTCGAATTCTGAGAAACTCGCAAGTATCTGTAACATGAGTTTACCAGAAGAAGTATTGACTTCCATACGCTCTGACAAACTGAAAAATTCGACATTTTGTTTGTGTAAATCTTCGACAATTTTGAGAAGATCAGATGTATTACGAGCTAATCGGTTTGTTTTGTATACCATAACACAGTCGATATTGCCTTCTTTTGCATCTTTCAACATACGTTGGAGCTCAGGTCTGTTCATAGATTTACCTGAAATACCACGGTCAGCGTATATATCTTTAACTTCAAAATGATGGAAGTCACAGTATTCTTTGATTTGATTGATTTGTCCGTCGATACTATAACCTTCTGTGCTTTGCATTTCTGTTGATACACGTACATAGATACCGACACGTTTTGTTTTAAGTTGTTGCATTATGTTACATCCTTTCTTCATTTATGCAATCGATGATTGCATGGTTTGATTGACAATATTGAGTGGTTCATTTTTGAAATAGATTCCTATAAGATTTTTATCTTTCGTAATGTGAATGGTTTCAATATAGGGGTACAATATGTTTAACGTGAAACGTTTTTGAATAATATTTTGAATGATGTGTTGTATTTGATGCCCATTGATAGATGTAGTGCGTTGCGGTTGTTGACGTAATGATTGTGTTTGCTCTCTGAACGTTTCTGCATCAATGATGCCTTGTGCCAACTTTTCTATCAGTTGTTCTTGAGTCAATGTGTGATGTTTTTCTATGTTTCTTTGTCTTTTGATGCGTTTGTCAATCGCACTTTTAATTTTTGTGTAGATGCGTTGATTTTGATAAAAGTCTCGGCACACTTCTAATACTTTATCTTCAAGTGTTTGTGCATTGATGCCTTTAAAATCACAGACAAAGCGTGAAGCATTCATGTTTTTAGGACAGACGTAGTAACGTAATGTATGATTCTTTTTTCTAATGGTCATATTTGTAAGTGTTGCATTACAACATGGGCATTTGATTTTTTGTTTGAGTTGATTATCCGAAGGTGTCTGTTTGGTTTGTTTTTGCAATCGAAGTCTCTGCGCTTGCTCATATATACTTGTGGAAACAATAGAAGGAAACATATTGTCGAATTGGCCATATTGATTGTTGACACGACCACAATAATTAGGATTGATGATAATGTTACGAACTTGATAGGGTTGTCGATTGATATACGTGTTATCTTCTTCTAATAACTGTGCAATTTTCTTATAACCATGACCTTTAATGTAATAATTGAATACAGCCTTTACCGTTGGTGACTCATTTTGATTGATGATGAATGTTCCGTTGTGATATTCGTAACCAAAAGGTGCATGTGTTGTAATCAATCGACCTTGCTTTGCTTTTTCTTGAAGCCCATTTCTGACTTGTTCTCCAATGTTATCCGATTCAAGTTCGGCTAAACTGATGAAGATATTAAGCTTGAGTCGGTCGAAAGCTTGATCCATATCAAAGTAACCATCATGTACGCTTAAGATATGAACATGGTACGTTTGACATAATTTGATGAGTTTTAATGCATTTTTCAGATTACGATGCAACCTATTAAGACGATAACAGCATAATATGTCACACTGTCCTTGTTGAATTAATTGTGTTATTTGTCGATACCCACTACGATTATCTTTGCGACCTGATTGTTTGTCGCTATAAAAGTTGATATGTTGAATATGATGTTTTTCGGCTATTGCTTCGATAGCTTGTTTCTGTGCTGCAAGAGATTGTTGTTTCATCGTACTTTGACGTAAATAGCCTATGACTTGTTTCATATCGGCTCCTCCTTTCACAGTGATAATATATATTTATGGATGAATTGATATATAAGCCCAACATCAATGAGATGTTGGGCGTCCATATTAGTCATTTGTTTGATTGATTTCTTCAATTACCAAATCGGCTAATATCTCGATAAGTTCATCCATGTTTTTCACTCCGTTATTTGTTCTATCTTCAATACGTCGATTATTCAGTTTGATGCTTCACAGTTGTATGATAAAGACAATTAGAAATCTTCGTGAACTCCTGAAGGGCCTATCCCTTCATTAGCGGATTTAAAAAGTTCTTTCGCAGCTTTGTTATCATTTGACGGTGTCCAATTTTGAAGTAACGACTTATCTTTAGTTAATCCGAGGATAGATGCAAACTCTACATCTAATTTTAGATGGTAAAATACAAGTGATTGTTTTTTACCGCTATTATCTTTGACACTTCTTTTAGTTGTTTGGCGTCCACGGTCAGCTAATATGAAACCTTTATCTCTTAAGGCGTTGACAACATTATTAACATCTTGAAATTGATGATTGTTTAGCATCTGTTTAAAAACGTTCGCAATTATTTTTACTTCGATATGGTCATCTTTTAATGAGATTAATCCATAGTTCTCAAACATATTTTTCAAAGCACCTTCATCTGAAAACTTACCTCTGTTTTGTGCCACAAATTGAATGATGACATCAATAGCTTTATCAGCTAATGAGCGTTCAGAGACTGTATGAGTATGATAATCAATAAAGTAGTCTCTTATATTAGCGATATCAATATCTGTAGATAAAACACGACCTAATATTTTCGCAGATGTTGTAATGACTGCATAACGCTTAAACATACGAATACCTGTATTGTTTGTTTCATCTTTCAATTTAGCTTCAAACCAATCTACTTCCTTGTAAAACCATTGAATAACTTCATCTTCACGATTTATAAGATATTTAGCTACTAACGGTAAAACATGACCATAGTTTAGTGCTACAGCTTTTTTAATATTGTCAGCATTGGTCGCATTTGTAGTGAATTGTTCATTAATCTCGATGGTTCTTACACGTAATCCATCGTTTTGAGCTGAATCATTAAAAATACTGTATTCTGACGTTGAAATGACAGAAGTACCCCAATTCTTAGGCGTTTTAACTTCTCCATGAACGTTTGAACGTTGACGACCTTGACCTTCAGCGATGGAATATAACAAACCCGTGGTATCTCTAAGTGTCGTAGATGAAAGCTCATCAAATACTATAGGAATGCCATAATTGTTACTCAAATAACCTTCAAGTGCGTTTCGTGTGGCATTCCAACTTCTAAAAAGAGTTTCATTACCTTTGGTAGGGTTACCAGCGACTGATACAGCTAAAGCAGCTGCGGTTGACTTACCGGTTGAGGATTGACCTGTAAAACTAAAGAGAATTCCTGCAAATTCGATTTCATGTTTATGCTTCAGAAAACTTGTCACTAAGGCAGAAATCCCAAATATGACTGCCAATTCTAAAAGAAGATGACCTTTAACCTCGTCAATATACATGTTAAACCAATTATCAAATGTACCTTTAGGAGTTAAGTCATAAGCACTATCTACAATAGGGTATGAAGGTGAGGACTGATTAAATTGAATAGATTTGAGAACTTTATCTAGCGATATCAAGTAGCCAAAAGGTGTCTCTAGTATACCTACACCCTCATATAATTCAGAAAGTGGTAATCTATCTCGCATCAATTGCAAGGCATAACTCAATGATCTAATATACTTCTCGTTAATACTGTAGCCATATTTAATTAAAGAAGGTAAGTTTCGTGTTGTTAAGATATCAGACTCAAAAATGTCTTTTTTACCATTGTTGTTAGTAATAATCAACTTTTCAACACCAGTAATTGGATCAGAAAATCTTGCATTAACAATAATAGGGCTAGCCATTCTAACCACTTTTTCACTGTCACCATCTTTTTTAGGTGGTATCGTTTCTTTCCAACCGAAGGAATCTAAAGCAAATGGGCCAATTTCAAACAATGTGTAACTCATTAGCAATCACCTCCTTTCGAAGGCGTGCTATTATTGCATGGGTTTATCCCTATTTTCTGATATAATAAACTGCCATTTTTTGTTCCTACAATTTTAAATGGTAATCCTGGCGTGTACTTAATCCAGTAAGCAAAACGACGTCCTACTTCACGTTGATCATTCGTGCTACAAACCACATTATATTTCTTTCTTAATTCACCATAAGTGAACGTACTTCCAACTGGTTGTTGAAAAGATTTAGCAATTATAAAATTATAAAGCTTTTCTTGCTGCTTAGATTTCTTATTCATTTTAAAATTCCTCCAATAATTTTTAAGGAGTCAATCAATATCATATAGGTTAAACTATCTTCAATTGATTGCTATAATAAGCATAAATGAAGCATTATGATTAGACGCGGAACAAAAAATGGGGAGGGGGGGTATATATTGATACCTACGCTAGAAGAAATTATTGATAAGTATGGAAACTTAGTTGATTATTTGAAATTTGATGTAACAGTTGAGGTTTATGAAGATTTGTTGTTATTAAGAAGTTTAAGCGATTTAAATGAACATCAAAAGATGGATAGAGTTTCATTTATAAAAAAACATTTAAACTCAAATTTCGATTATTTATTAGATGATACTGAGTTTAGAAGTATCAATAAGATTTACAGTAATTTAAATATCATGACGCATATCAATAGTCAAAATAATAATTTTAAACGTAATCCATTTATAAATGAAGAACAATTGAAATCACTACTCGCGATAAAGAAAGTAGATGCACATATGAGTTATGATTCAAATATTACTTCAAAAGCATTGGCAGAAATAAACAAAACGCAAAAAAGATTAGTTACAAAGATAGACACACTCTATAATCAGTCAAAAAAAGAAAATGAATATGTACGGTTAGGAGAAAAAATATCGTATACAAAATTGGAGAATCATTGGAAATATTTATATAATGAGATTCAGTTTTATAATCTTAATAATCAATTGATTAGTTATGTTGCATTAGAACAGGAATATGCTTGGGCTTTTTTAAATGAACTATTTTATTTGATAGAATTGTATTTGAAGGCATTTAAAGGACAAAAGAAAACAGATTATGAGTTTGGGAAAAAATTAAACGAATTTATTCAATCATATGTCATTATTTTACTTATAGATATACGATTACCTGTTGTTAGATTATATATTATTAGAGACATTGTAGATACATGTGAAGGAGAAAAAGATAATTACAAAAGAATTACACTGATAGAAGAATCTATTAAAAAGTATAGATACGTAAAAGATCAGATTAAAAGATTTAAAAATGGATTAGAAGAATCGTTATTAAATGCAACTTTATCTATTGAACAAAATATGTTGAAAGTTAAAATTGATTATTATAAAGCCTACTGCTTTCCTAGAGAAAAAACAAAGCATAACAATATTGAGTACAATGTATCGTTGTTTTTTAAAGCATTAGATGCCTTAAAGAAATAGTTTTTCACTGAAAATATTTATAGATATAATTAAAATTAATTAATATTAAGCCAGGATAATGTAGTCTTAATCGTTCTGAAATACGAAAAATGTTGTGGAAATCGCGTGAAATAATCAGAGGAATCGTTTGAAATCATCGTAGTAATCGCGCGAAAATCACGTGAAATAATCAGAGGAATCGTTTGAAATCATCGTAGTAATCGCGCGAAAATCACGTGAAATAATCAGAGGAATCGTTTGAAATCATCGTAGTAATCGCGCGAAAATCACGTGAAATAATCAGAGGAATCGTTTGAAATCATCGTAGTAATCGCGCGAAAATCACGTGAAATAATCAGAGGAATCGTTTGAAATCATCGTAGTAATCGCGCGAAAATCACGTGAAATAATCAGAGGAATCGTTTGAAATCATCGTAGTAATCGCGCGAAAATCGCGTGAAATAATCAGAGGAATCGTTTGAAATCATCGTAGTAATCGCGCGAAAATCGCGTGAAATAATCAGAGGAATCGTTTGAAATCATCGTAGTAATCGCGCGAAAATCGCGTGAAATACTATGGTAGACGGTTTGAGTAAATTAATGGAGTATTTTAATATTTATGGTTTGGAGGAATTGCGTTGCATAGAGAAAGTAAATATATAGAGTATAAGAAATCACGAAAAGGATTATCTAATGATATTTGGTCTACGTATAGTGCTTTTGCAAATACTGAAGGTGGTACTATATATTTAGGAATTGAAGAAAAAAAGATCGAGGACAAAAAAGTCTTTGTTTCAGTTGGTGTTGAAGATCCAGAGAAAATGATTGAAGATTTTTGGAATGCACTATATGGAAGAAGTAAAGTTAGTCAAAATATTTTATCAAATAAAGATGTTAAAATTGTTAATATTGAAAATAAAGCGTGCATTGAAATTCATGTACCAGAAGCGCCTTATTCGAAGAAACCGATATATGTAGATAATAAAAAAGATTTAGTATATAAAAGAGTTGATGATGCTGATAGAATTGCGACTGAAGAAGAGTATAAATTCATGATTGTAAATTCTCAAGACGATATAGATACAGAATTATTAGATAACTATGACATGTCTGATTTAAATCACGAATCTATCGAAAATTATAGGAAACTTCTATTAAAAAATACTAATGATGAGAGATATGCGAATATGAGCCAACTGGATTTAATGATAGATTTAGGAGCATATAGAAAAGATAGAAGTTCGAAAGACAAACAGTATAAAATGACTACAGCATGTTTATTATTCTTTGGTAAGTATAATGCGATTAGTGATAGATTCCCAGGATTTCAATTAGATTATTTTAAGAAAACAAATTACCTAGATACTGATTGGAAAGATAGAATATCAAGTGGAGATTTAGGTAATGAAGATTTAAACGTGTATAGTTTTTTTGAAAAAGTATTGATAAAATTAACTGATAACATTGAGGAATCATTTAGCCTAAATGATGGTTTGACTAGACAAAATTATGCAAGAGATTTAAAAGTAGCAATTCGCGAAGCACTGGTTAATACATTAATGCATGCGTATTATGATACTAAGCAAAGTATTAAAATAGTTAATTGTGAAGATTTTATAGAGTTTTATAATCCGGGTAATATGAGAATAAATAAAGAAGATTTTATTCATGGAGGGCATTCAAAGGACAGAAATAGTATATTATCGACGCTTTTCAGAAGAGTAGGATATTCAGAAAAAGCTGGATCTGGAGGACCAAGGATATTCGATGTAGTTAATAGACATAAGCTTAAAACGCCTGAAATAGAATTAACGGACATGGACACTAATGTAGTACTTTGGAAACAAGATTTAATGAAGGAGTTTGAAAAATATCCTGAGTTAGACAAAAAAGTAATAAAGTATATTATTGACTATGGATCAATAAGTAAGGGTGAAGCCTTAAAAATGGAAAATATGACAGAATATCAGTTTAGAAATATTTTAAAAAAACTAAAAGATGATAACTTGATAAAAAAAGAAGGTGAAGGTCCGGCTACTAAATATGTGTTAATAGAATCAAAAGAAGCTGATATATTGCGAACTAAAAAAGTAATTAAAAGTTTAGAGTCTTTCTTTAGGAATAAATAAAAAAACAAGAGATAGGTGCGAAGTGTTTGGATTATACAAATGCTTCGCATCTTATATTTATTAATAAATATCATAGAAAACCGTATCATTAACCGATACGCAGAGATGCGGTTTTTTAGACACTTCATAAAGGGATTTTGAACGTATCAGAACATATGAGGTTTATAGGAATTGCTGTTATGTTTTTTGATCACATCAATAAACAAAAAAGGTATGTACTATGTAAAATATTTATTAAATGATATAAAGCGAGGGTATATAAATGATTTTTAAATAGATATTTATCCAATAATATAAAAAGGAACTATAAGCTATATCTAAAAGCTATATCTAACTACTTATAGTCCTTCTTCATTAGTATAAATATAATTATTAAGAAAGGTATATATCTTTGTAACCTTCGTTTACATTAATAATGTTGTGATAACCTTTGTGTTCTAAAATACCAATAGCTATAGAACTTCTAATGCCAGACTGACAGTCTACATAAATAACATCGTTTCTATTGAAAGGTAAATCTGTTTCTAAAAGTTTGCCGTGTGGCACATGAACCGCTTGGGATAAGTGGCCATTATTCCATTCATTATCATTACGTACATCTAAGACATGTGCTTCATTACCAGTTATGTCTTTACTATGAACAGATTGTGTTTGAATTTGAGCTTGTGGTAACTGATATCCAGACACATTATCATATCCAATAAGTTGTAAAGTATGTTATGTGTTGCTTTTGAAACAAGGTGATAGTCTCCAATCAAGTTAATTTCTTGATTATAGTTTAGATACCAGCCAATTTGATTGATGAAATTTTTATCATATGGAATATTGATTGTACCTTCAATATGTCCACCATGATAAGCCTCCTTACTGCGGAGATCAAAAGTTAATCTGTTTGTACTTGTAGCTGGATAAACCGTATAAGGTTGATATAAATTCATACCGAATTGATTAATTTTTTTCATTTGTGCAAAATGATGTGGTGGTGCAGGTTGGTCAGAAATGAGTTTATCGATAAAGGTAGCTTCATTATTTTCAGAAAAAGCCCAGTTCGTTTGTTTTTCATAGCCAAGCGTAGATGTTGGAATAGCACCTAAAGATTTACCACAAGGACTACCAGCGCCATGACCAGGCCAAATTTGAATGTAGTCTGGCAAGTCTTTAATACTTTCAATAGATTTAAACATTTGTTTTGCGCCTATTTCAGATAATCCTTCTACTTTAACAGCTTTTTCTAGTAAATCAGGTCTACCGATATCTCCTACAAAAATAAAATCACCACTGAATAGTCCCATTGGAACTTGTGCTCCAGCACCTTCGTCAGTAAGTAAAAAACTTATACTTTCTGGCGTGTGACCAGGTGTATGAAGCACTTTTAATTTTATATTTCCTACATAAATATCATCATTATGTTGAACAAAATGAGTGTGGTTAGGCATATTTTTATAACCTAACATGTCATCACTTTCGCCCGATACATAAATACTAGCATTTAACTTTATAGCAACATCTCTAATTCCTGAAACAAAATTTGCATGTATATGTGTTTCAGCTGCATGAGTAATGGTTAAACTCTCTTCATCGGCAACTCGAATATATGAAGATAAGTCACAAATAGGATCAATGATCATGGCTTCTCCAGTTTTTTGACAACCGATTAAATAAGATGCTTGAGATAAATGTTTATCATAAATTGATGATAGTCAATTTGTTATCAAGGGTGATAATTATATTAACTATGGTAATTACATGGAATTAAAGTTATTAAACAAACTTGATGATGACCAATTAGATTTAGAATTTTTACAAGATAATGGGTTAAAAGGTAATGTTCAAGGTCCTATGACTTTAAAGGAACCTTTAAAAAGTTATATACAAAAGTCTTGAAAACGAATATTTTAAATTTAGATAATGAGTTAGAAAACACTGAATATGTCGAAGGTAAACCATATGTACAGTACGGTATTAAATATGAAAGAAATCAGGCATTAAGAAATGAAGCTATTAAAATTCATGGAACTACATGTAAAGTATGTGGATTTGATTTTAAAGCTAAGTATGGCGATTTAGGTGAGGGTTTTATTGAAATTCATCATTTAAAACCAATGTTTTCAATAAAAAGAGAAATAAAAGTAAATCCACAAAAAGATTTAGTCCCACTATGTTCTAATTGCCATAAAATGATTCATAGAAATACTAAAAAACCTTTAACGATTAAAGAATTAACCAAAATAGTTAATTATAATAGCAAATAATTTAATATTTTATAAACTATCATTCAACCCTCTTAATTTATTAGGAGGTTTTTTGTATTTATGCTTTCAAATGTGTGATATACTTTGTTTGTTGAAATATAGAGTATCTATAGATAGGGTGATTGAGTATGAAATTCACTGAAGTGGAAGTTATCGAACATCTTGTAAAGGCATATAAAGAAGCAGGAAAGCCTACTTATCCTCATGAAAATTTATATCGAGGACGTAATCATAGTATTTCAGGTATTGGAGAAGACTTGCTGGGTGCTTATTTGATTAGTAGATTGGAAGGTGTCCAAATATTTATTGATCAGCCTTTATCTATGATTGATAAATCTTTAAGTACAAGATATCCGGATTTATTAATTTGTGAAGATAATGAAATTAAAAATATACTAGAAGTTAAAATGGACTTAGGATATCAAAGAAAAGATTTTATAGATTATTGCCGAAAGAAAGAAGAATGGATTTCAAATATCGTAGGAAAACAGTGTGTATTGTCTAGAAAGAGAGAAGACAAAATTCCTATGAATATAGCTGATGATATTAAATTTCATGTTGTGATTTACAGTGAAAACAATGGACCGAAGCGGTTTGATGAAGAAATCATGCCTATCGTTAATGAAACATGTCCACATATTGAAGTATATGTCCTAACAAGCGGTCAACACCCTAATTTAGTAAATGTTAATCTTGAAGGTATTAATATTAATAAAGATGAATTTGAAATATTAGTAAATGCGTTATAAAAAAATAGAGCATCCTCCACGTTATGGAGGTGCTCTGTTTTTTATTGAAAAGTATCAAGTTAATTAATTTAATATGCTTAATAAGTTCTACCTTGACCTTTTTCTCTAGCTTCTGTTCGATCTCTTATGTACTCAGTACATACTGGATTTTCTGTTAATTCATCAACTGTATTAGTTTAATCAGAAGACGTGTCTACTTTGTAAGCTTCTAAGAACTTATTATATGATATAGCGTTTGAGTTTTGTTGTTCTTCTATAAATTTCTGTAGTTATTTTTCAAAAACCGCATCATTAACTGATAAGCAGAAGCGTATCATAAATGATGGGGTTTTAAGTACGATTTAATAAACTAAAATAAGATAGGGGAATTAAGAAATGGGAATTTATCATTTAAATAAAGATAAAGATGTATTGACAGATTTAAAGTCAAATGAAAAACAAGAGCAGGTTGCTACATTTATAAATAAACATCTTTCAGCAAATAATTTAACGATATTTATCGGTTCAGGATGCTCGACAGGTGCTGTTCCTTTAATGTCTACTACAATGAAAAACATATTAGAAGAAAATGAGAGTGTCTTAAATTATGTAAAAAAATTTCTGAATTCTAAAGGGATTAAAGAATTTATAAAGTATGTAGAAGAACAAGAACAAGAAAAAATACAAGAGAAAGAAAGAAAAGCGTTACATACAATAATGGATCAATTAGAGGCTGAAAATTTTAAAAATTTAGAAGAATATAGTGGTTGGTTAGATATGCAAGATAGTGAATATAAAGAAGAAATATTGAATTTTTTAGATTGTTATTATCTAAATTATAGTAATATTGAGGAATTACTAAATTGGATACAAAATGGACTTCATTATGACAATAATAATGGAGATTTGAAAGACGTGTTTACTACTTTAAAAAGTGAGTTTATAAAAACTATTCCTAAAGTGGGTGATAAAGAATACAGTACAGAAACTTATGAAATATATAAGGACTTTTATCGTTATGTATTTGATAAAAGAACTGAACAAAAATCTAAAGTATCAATTTTCACTACAAATTATGATTTGTTTAATGAATATGCACTTGAGAATAATAATATTATCTATAGTACGGGGATTCAAAATACAATACTTAAAAAATTTGACATTAATCAATTTAAATACAGAGTTGTAGATGATACAAACAGGTATAAAGAAAAATGGCAACCAGTATCTAAAGAGGCAAATTTATATAAAATACATGGTTCGATAAATTGGAAGTCCAATGAAGAAGGGGAATTGCAACAAATCGATTTTAATGATGAAGATGATCAGGTGGTCATTTATCCAACCATGTTGAAACACAAGGAAACAGCACAAGCACCGTATTCAGAATTGTTCAGAGAATTCTCTAATTGTTTACAGATAAAAGATACTACTTTAATTATTATAGGGTATGGATTCCCAGATGAACATATTAATAATATAATAGCTCAGAATTTAAAGAATCAAGATTTTAATTTAATAATATTTGGTGATGTTAAAGAAGAAAACGTGAAGAATTTCTATGATAATTTTAAGAATTTTAATTTACATCTTATCGGAGGTAATTCAAGTAAAGCAGAGCAAAAAGCACATTATTTCCAGTTTATCGTAGAAAATTTTCTGAAAAATCAAAGGAGAAGATAAAATAAATGCATAGTATTGGAAAAGTCACAAGTGTTACATTTGAAAAGTTAATATTCGAAGTTAGTGATTTTGAAAAACTAAATTATAATTTGTTAGGTCAAATTTACATAGCTAAAGGTGTAATAGACTATGTAACAATAAAAAATGAATATAGTGAAAAATTTATATATCAAGTTGTAAAAGTAGAAGATAAAGAAATTCCATTATCTTCTGAAGAGCACTCTAAATTTAAATATCATGGTAGGTTTGAGTGTGTACCAGTAGGAATGATTAAACATGGAAAAATTGAGTTTAATTTAAAGAAATATCCTTTTTTACAAGATAAAGTTTATTTAACAAGTCAAGAAGAAATGGAAATGGTATTTTCACATTTTCATAATGGAAATGATATAACTATTGGACTCATTGATGACCAATATCCAGCTTATTTTAATACTGCTAAATTATTAACGAATCATACAGCTATAATTGGAAATACTGGATCTGGCAAATCTACAACAGTACGTCAGATTATTTCAAAAATCAACAATCTAAACACCCAAAATTTACACTTTCACATATTCGATGTCCATGATGAATATAAAGATATAAATGGAGTGAAAATAGTAGATGTAATAAATGACTTTAAAATTAATATTAAAAATTTAGAGATGCAAGACTGGATAAATTTGATTAAACCATCGGAACTAGTTCAATTACCTATTTTACAAATGGGATTAAAATATGCCAATGCTATTGAAAATAAAATTATAGAGGAAGAATGGTTGAAGTGTTATATAGCGCTATCATTATATAGAAATCAGCAAACAGATGCTGTTACAAAGCGAACTAAGATTTTAAGCATATTAGATGGAACAAATATTGACACAGAAAAATATGATTCTAAATATGGAAATATGGACAGCAATACTGAAAAAAAATTTATCGAGAGTTTGAAAAATGTAGTAGATAATGGTGGTAATATATTTACTTTAAGCGAAGTAATTGAAAAAGCAAAATATAATGTATCGAGTTTTAATAAATTATTAGAAGGATTAAACTATGTATTTTTACTTGAAGAAAGTAAAGGAAATAATCAAGCAAGATCATATTCAGCAACACTTGAAACGCGTATAAAAAATGTTCAAACACGATTTTCAAATTTATTTGGAAATAATGATACTGAACTGGAAGATAAATCAATTGTTTATTCAGTTTCAGAATTAGATGATGATTTGTTATTATTTTTCACAACATTTATTTTAAAAAAAGAATTTGAAAAAAACAAAAAAATGAAATTAGAAGATCGTTCAGTGAACGTTTTTATATTTGAAGAAGCTCATAGATATATATCGAAATTTAAAGAAAGTAGCCAATTTAATGAAGTAGAAGCATTCAAAAAGATAGCTAGAGAAGGAAGGAAATTCGGTTGTTTTTTAATGTTATCTAGTCAAAGGCCAAGTGAGCTGTCTTCTACTGTCTTATCACAATGCAATAATTATATAGTCCATAGGGTAAAAAATAATGTAGATTTAGAATATTTACTAAATTCCATTCCCTACATAAATAAATTTCAATTAAATCGTTTTTCTTATTTACCTACTGGAACAGCTTATATAGTAGGAGAATTATTTCCAATCCCTGTAGAAATAGAAATATTTGAAGAGTTTTCGAAAAACAGCACGATTACACCTGAAATAGTATATAGATCTTGAATAATAACTACGCTCATTTTGGATGATTATGTGTTATACGAAATTAATAAACATAACTACGCGTTGATAACAAAAATAAATGACTTTAAAATTACTACTTGACATATTTTATAAAGACTAGAGGTTAAAATTTTTTTACTCTCTTAATGAGCAGGAATTTATGGCCAAATTAATACATTTACTTTCAATTTTATATAGACTTAGTTCAGATAAGAAATTTACTGTGAAACAAATTTCAGACACCTGTCATAATGGTGGGAAATCTTTATATAGTGCTATTACAAATTTGAAAAAATAATCACATTTGGAGCAAGTAATTGATATAGAAAAGCATGCCGCTAGTCTTGAAATAGCAAATGAAGAGTTGGATAAAATCTAAAGTAAGTTATAATAAAAAAGCAATTAATATAAATGTATCATTAATTATATAATACAGAAAACGTTGTTTTTTGACATTGAAATATTTGTATATACTTTGATGAGAAATAGTTGTGTGAAAGTTACGAAATAGAAATATATCCCAAAAAGCGTATGAGAACTAAGAAAGGAAGTCTCGAATAATGAAAACACCTATTTATTATACGATTGTAAATAAAGGCAATAATATTGAAAATACAATATTTCAGACACCACCAAATACAGTTAGTGACTTTGACCATTTGGATGTTATGCGTTACTTACCATCAATTGTTGATATTAGTGAGATTTGTTTATTAGCCGAAGCAAAAAAAATACCAGAGTTTAAAAAATCGCTAGACTTCATTCTTAATAAATTTGAAACATATACATTTAATATTGTTAATGATTTAATTGAAATAACACTAACGAAAGACGCATTATTAAATTATCAAAAGTACTTGTTACATCAATCAATCATAATAAGTAAATCATTAGCTTTAAAAAATAGTAACAATGGTTTATGTACACAAGAATTAAAATCCCAATTATATGGATATGAAAAGCTTCATTATGAACCAGCCTTTCATATATTAGATAACGATTTAATTCCTAATATTAATGAAGAGCAAAGTGAATTGATACCCCTTGAGCATGTTGTTTTATTATCTGATGGGATTAGTTATTTAATGGATTATTTTGACAAAAATCCTGAAGCAACTTTCACATTATACATTGTGAAAGATTACACAAGTTATTACGAGGTAGAATTATAAAAGCATTTTTATTAATTAAAATATTTAGGCGAGCTAAATGCATAGATTGTGGCAAGTATTGTATTAACCATATTGGTCAACATTAAATTGGGAATGTACTAAACCTAACACACAAAGTTATGTGAATAAAAAAGATGATCTTACTTGATTTACATTTCCTGAGTTAAATAATGAAATATAGAGCAACTTTTCAAGAGGCATTAAAGTATCTTGAAAAGTTGCTTATTAAATAATAATTGCTCAAATAAAAAAACATATAAATGCTCTTACCAAAAAAATATTCGTAACTAAAATATTTCAAAGTAATTAAAAAGTGTGATTACCCAAAAATCCATTTTTTATTCAGATAGCCTTAATATTGCTCCTAAATGTTGCTGTGCAGTAGTAAATAATACGAATGTAATTAATTCAATGATTTCTTCATCTGTCATCGTTTCTTTTAATAAACTTATACTTGATTCGGGTATGTTTTGTTTAGATTTTAAATAAACTTCAACAAAGCCAACACAAAGTAGAGATTTTTCGTTTAGAAATTTATTTGTAGGACTACCTTTTGCTTTGCAATATTGACATCCGTTTTGCTGGGCCAGTAACCTTCTTAACTCCTCTTTTAATTCTTTACTTATTGCCCCATCGCTACTTAAAAAATCGGATAAATTATTCCAGTATTTTAATAAGTTTTTATTATGACCTAATAGCTTTTCAAATGGTGTGTTTCCAATATTACTGTATTCTAATAATGTCATATCCTCATCTCCTATCTTAATGATATACATGATAAAATTGTATGGAAATAAGATTTTGAAAGTTTATATCATTTAATACTTTGAAAAGAGAGGATTTTCTATGAATGACTTAATAAATGAAAAAATAATCAATGTTTTGTTAAATAATAGTAGAATTACTATTAATGAATTAAGTAAACAAGTGAACTTATCTGCTCCAGCTGTAAGAGAAAGGGTAAATAAACTTGAAGATCAAGGTATTATAAAAGGTTATACAATTAACATAGATTATAAGGAATTAGGTTACGATGTAGAAATATTAATTGAGTTAACTATAAAGAATAATAGATACAAAGATTTTAAAGAATTTATTTCAAAACAAGATAATGTTGAGTTTTGTTATCGTGTATCAGGAGAGGCATGTTTTGTATTTAAGGTTCGGTTGGAAAATATGGATGAAGTGGAAACATTTGTTGATACCATACAACCATATGGGCAGACAAAATGTCAGTTTATCTTTTCATCAGTTGTCTAAACTACATGGAAAAAGTTTAATAAGCATAGGAAAGATTTTTAACAGAGAGAAGTGACTTACTTTGGAATATAAATCTTACAACAAAATGAGTAATAATATTTTATCTATCTTGTTGAGTGAAAAAAATTTCGATAATAAAATGGTAGTCTCAACAGGTAGTTACATTTTGTCTGAGTTGCCATGTATTGTTGCCTATAAAAATAATGATATCGTGGGGCTACTAACGTATAAAGTTTATGATGAGTATATTGAAATCATTTCTTTAGATAGTTTTGTAGAGAACAAGGGTATTGGTAGTCATTTACTTAATTATGCTGAAATAATTGCCTCAGATATGAGTAAAAGAAGTATCCGTGTTATTACTACAAATGAAAATATTAAGGCACTCTATTTCTATCAAAAAAATAAATATAGAATCACAGACGTTATTTTTGATGCTGTAACAGAAGCTAGGAAAATAAAGCCGTCGATTCCTGCAATTGATAAAAATGGCATTGAAATTAGAGATGAAATTGTTTTGAGGAAATGTTTGTAATGTATAAATATACTCAGCTTTAAATCACCCTAGTTCATACCTAAAAGACTTTCACACAAACAAAAAAGGAGGAACATTAAATTCCTCCTCAAACTTTATTACTCATACTATAATTCAATTTTAACGTCTTCGTCCATTTGGGCTTCAAATTCATCTAGTAGTGCTCGTGCTTCTGCAATTGATTGTGTGTTCATCAATTGATGTCGAAGTTCACTAGCGCCTCTTATGCCACGCACATAGATTTTAAAGAATCTACGCAAGCTCTTGAATTGTCGTATTTCATCTTTTTCATATTTGTTAAACAATGATAAATGCAATCTCAACAGATCTAATAGTTCTTTGCTTGTGTGTTCGCGTGGTTCTTTTTCAAAAGCGAATGGATTGTGGAAAATGCCTCTACCAATCATGACGCCATCAATGCCATATTTTTCTGCAAGTTCAAGTCCTGTTTTTCTATCGGGAATATCACCGTTAATTGTTAACAATGTGTTTGGTGCAATTTCGTCACGTAAATTTTTAATAGCTTCGATTAATTCCCAATGTGCATCTACTTTACTCATTTCTTTACGTGTACGAAGATGAATAGATAAATTTGCAATGTCTTGTTCGAAGACATGCTTCAACCAATCTTTCCATTCATCGATTTCATAGTAGCCAAGGCGTGTTTTAACACTTACTGGAAGCCCGCCTGCTTTAGTTGCTTGAATAATTTCGGCAGCGACGTCAGGTCTTAAGATTAAGCCGGAACCCTTACCCTTTTTAGCAACATTTGCTACAGGACATCCCATATTTAAGTCAATGCCTTTAAAGCCCATTTTAGCTAATTGAATACTCGTTTCACGGAACTGTTCTGGCTTATCTCCCCATATGTGAGCGACCATCGGCTGTTCATCTTCACTAAAAGTTAAGCGTCCGCGCACACTATGTATGCCTTCAGGGTGACAAAAGCTCTCGGTATTTGTAAATTCAGTGAAAAACACATCCGGTCTAGCTGCTTCACTTACAACGTGTCGAAAGACGATATCTGTAACGTCTTCCATTGGCGCCAAAATAAAAAATGGACGTGGTAATTCACTCCAAAAATTTTCCTTCATAATATATTTATACCCTCTTTATAATTAGTATCTCGATTTTTTATGCATGATGATATTACCACAAAAGACGAACTTATACAAAAGGAATTTTAGTAGATACAACCATTCGAAAGGGAAGTCTACGAGTAGTCTAAAATGAATGTTGTGTAAGTTGATTAATATACAAATCAAGGATTATCGCGTTAAATTGTTCATTATTAATGATACACTGCTTATTATTATGATTCAGAATTTTCTTTAGCTACATATACAGTAATGTGATTTATACGTTATCTTATAACAAAGACAAATTTATAAAGGTGATATTATGGAAGATTTAAAGGAATCTTTAAAAAGTTTAGGTTGGTGGGATTTATTTTTTGCGATACCTATGTTTCTGCTATTCGCATACCTTCCAAACTATAATTTTATAACGATATTTCTTAACATTGTTATCATTATTTTCTTTTCCATAGGTTTGATTTTAACTACGCATATAATTATAGATAAAATTAAGAGCAACACGAAATGAATCATTAATACGAATGTGATTAAACATAAAACTGAAGGAGCGATTACAATGGCGACTGAGAAAGATGTAAATGATTTATTTTTAAATCATGTGAATTCAAATGCCGTTAAAACTAGAAAGATGATGGGAGAATATATTGTTTATTATGATGGTGTGGTTATAGGTGGTTTGTATGATAATAGACTATTGGTCAAGGCGACTAAAAGTGCACGTCATCAATTTCAAGATAATACATTAGTATCGCCGTATCCTGGTGCTAAAGAAATGATATTAATTCCAGACATTACCGAAGTAACAAATCTCACTGATTTATTTGAGCTCATAAAAAATGATTTGCAAAAGTGAAGTTCGGATGGAGTAAACTAAGCACATCGATAAATGGTCGCTTGTTAAAGAAGAGTGACGGTCACTCTTCTTTATGTGCATATTTTATTTTGTCTGTTTTGTTAACGAGCAGCAGTGTAACAAATATGAGTAAGGATAAAATGAGTATAATATAGAAACCGAATTTATCATTAATTTCATTAATCCATCTTCCTAAAAATGGAGCAATGAAACTTTGCAGTAACAATGAAATTGACGTCCATATCGTAAATGAGCGACCGACATATTTATCTGAAACAGTGTTCATTATAGCTGTATTCATATAAATTCTGATTGATGAAATTGAGTAGCCTAGTATAAATGATCCTATGAATAAGTAAAATGCTGAGTTTATCCAAATAAATAGTGCTGAATTTATGACTAATATGAAATATAACAAAAATATCAATGCTTTAGTTGAGATTTTTTTCGAAAGAATAGCTGAAATTAAACCTGCACATAATCCTCCAATGCCATATAACATATCTGAAAAACCAAATTGTACAGACGAAAGTTTTAAAACATTATATACATATCCTGGTAATGATATGTTAAAGATCATTGTAAACACCATTGGTATGATTGAAATAACTCCAAAAATAAATATCATCATGTTGTCTTTTAAAAATTTCCATCCTAATAAATATTCTTGCAATAAGCTATTTGTTGATTCTTCCTCTGAATGAGTTGGTTTATCTACATGCAATCTAAATAACATAAAAATGCTGATTAAAAACATCATTATAGTCATCGCTATAATTAGAGTGAATCCATTTATTTCATATAATATTCCTGATAATCCACCTGCAATAAACATACCTGTTTGCAAACTAATCTCTAATAGAGAATTTGCATCTGTATATTGATCTGGTTTTAAAATCTGTTTAACTAAACTTCTAGATGTTGCCATATACGTAGTCCAACCTATCCCATTAACAATCGCAAATCCAATCACTAAATAGGTCTCAAAGCCTATCATTAAGAGTGCTATGACAATGAGTAAATATAATATTACCTGAAGAAGATAGGTGATTAAAATAATATTTCGTCTATTATATTTATCTGCTAGTCCACCTATTATAGGAGAAGCTAAGAAACCGGATAATACATTTAAAGCTAACATAATACCTAATAGTTGGGAGTCGTTAGTTTTGTCGATTAAATACCAATTAGCCCCAACTGTACTAATTCCAACTCCGAATGCTGAAATTATTTCTGCTAAAAAGAACAATCTGAAGTTTTTAATTTTCAACAAATCAGTCATAAATATCACCTTTTTTCAATGCAAGATTTATATTTGCGAGCTCTTCTATAAATTGAGAGTCGTTTAAAATATCGAATGGTTTATTGCCTTCGCCGATCAAAAATCTATAGTTAGTAATATTCATAAACTCAAATATTAATTTGAATTGGTTGACTAAAGGTTGTGCTTTGGTATGCGGATTGTCGCCACCTATGATTAAAATCAAATACTTTTTTTGTGACATGATTTCTTTGAAGTTATCTATTTGCGTATCTCGCAATGACTCGGTCCATCTATCAATGAAGAGTTTTAAAGACGCACTCATGGAGTACCAATAGAGTGGTGTTGAAAAAATAATAATATCTGATTCTAAAACTTTGATTAAAATTTGTTCGTAATCATCATTATGAAAGTTGGCATCTTTGCTATGACGATTATCTGTAACCTTTTCAATGTTACTTTGATATAAATTCACAAAGTTGACATTTAAATTCTTCAATAGATTCTCTACTGCGATAGCTGAATTGCCATCTTTTCTACTACTTCCAAATAAACAAGTAATCATAGTCATAACTCCTTTCGATTTACCTTTATAATAATATTTAATATATTATTATTAAATCAGAATTCTTAGAATGCAGAATTCGATAAAAGTGAATCCTAAAGGAGGTACTACTTTGAACTTAAACATTTTAAAATCATTTTTAGTAACTAGTGAAACAAAGAACCTTACTAAAGCATCAGAATTACTTAACTATTCACAGTCAACTGTATCTACACATATTGAAAAATTAGAAAAGCAATTAGATGTTAAATTATTTTATAGAAAAAAATATGGTATGGAACTAACGGAAGAAGGCTTAGCATACGTTAAATACGCTAAAGTGATTTTAGATAGTAATAGCGAATACGAGAGAGAAATAAAAGGACTTTACAATAAGAAGGTAAATATAAGTATTAACATGCAAGAAAGTCAGTATTTGTATCGCTACTATAATAAGATTAGTGAATGGTTAGCTGAACACCCATATGTAAACTTAAAGTTTAAATCCGCACATTCTAATTTCTATATTAAAGAAGAAATTGCTAATTTTAAATCGGATATTAGCCTTATCACAGACGAAAAGATTATTAATAGTAACTTAACTGCTATTCCTATAACTGGAAATGATAATTTAATAATGTACACTTTTGATTGTTTAAACATGTACAATTTTTAAAAACCTATAGATAATTTTA
>NZ_JBSZQY010000012.1:0-76007 GCF_054165785.1 Staphylococcus sp. SA22
TGCCCTTTTAGGGCTGGCCAGTAAGGAAGGCTTATAGCCGCAGAACAAACCACCCGTTCACACGGGTGGTTTTGATTTATTTGTTCGTATCAATATAAAATTGCGAAACATCATGTTATTTTGCATTTCAAACTTTTTGCTATCAATTCATTTCCTTTTCTGGTATACTTTTTATACTAACTTATAGAAAAATAGAAAACGAGGCGATGCATAATGGCATTTCACGATAAAACAGCAACACAAGTGACAAACATTGAACTGAACGTAAGAGACTTAGACTTAATGACAACATTTTACAAAAACATTTTAGGACTATCCGTTAAAAGTTCTGACGATAACACAACCGTATTATCTGTTGGGACTGGTGGCCATACTCTAACGTTACATTTATTAGAAGACGGCCGTCAGACTTCCCCACGTGAAGCAGGGCTTTTTCATATAGCATTTTTATTACCAACTACTGAGGATCTAGCTAACTTCTTATATTTCGTGGCACAAAAAAATATGGGCATCGGCGCTGGTGATCATTTAGTAAGTGAAGCTTTATATTTCAACGACCCCGAAGGTAATGGTATTGAAGTCTATAGCGATAGACCTTCATCTTCATGGGAATGGCAAAATGGCAAAGTTAAAATGGATACTTTAGAAGTTGATAGCCAAACCTTATTAACACATCGTACTGATGAAGGTTGGCAAGGAATGCCAGCAAAAGGCATGATTGGACACTTACATTTAAAAACACATGACTTAGACGCAGCATATCATTGTTACATTGAACAATTAGGATTCCAACATGTGTCTGATTTTCCACGTGCGCTATTTATGTCAACGAATCATTATCACCATCATATTGCTGCTAATACTTGGCAATCCAATCAAGCAAGACAAAACAATGCACAAAGTTATGGATTAACACATGTTGATATTTATCAACCCGACGCCTCAACACATACATTTACGGCACCAGAAGGTTTTGACATCACAGTTCATTCAAATACTGACCTTGTTCCAGAAAAATAATCATCCATACTTTATTAATACAATTTTTTCACGCAAAAGCCTGCGATTCATTTATGTAATCGCAGGCTTTTTTATTGCTAACTTTTTAATTTTATATATTTAGACATACTGTATTCTATTTATTCTTTTGGTCCAACCCATTCAATAACATCTTCATATGCTTGGCGTGTTTTATTTTTCGGTGGATCTTGTTGTCTGTAGCCAAATGCGACCATCACTGATAAACCAAATTGCTCAGTATCTAAGATGCCTTTATTTGCTAAAATGTCTGTCACTGTATCCAGACTAAAACCTTCCATCGGACATGAATCAATACCTAACAATGCGGCTGTCGTCATCATATTGCCTAATGCGATATACGTTTGTTTACTTGACCAGTCATACAAGGCTTGATCATTATCAGAAATATGGAAATCTGCTTGGAATGCATCGAATTTTTGTTCAACAGCTGGAATCGTTTGTGCCTCATATTTTTTAATATCTCTTAACATATGTTGTACATACGGTGATCTTGACGTTACATTTTTACGCGCAAAAATTAGCACAAAATGGCTCGCTGTATCTAATTGTTTCGCTGCGCCCCAACTGTGCGCTTTTAATTCATCACGTAACGCTTGATCTTGAATCACGACAAACTTCCAAGGTTCTAACCCAAGAGAACTTGGAGACAATCTACCTGACTCTAATATTGTTTCAAAATCTTCTTTCGAAACTTTCTTTTGTGGATCGAATTGCTTAGTCGCATGTCTGAAATGAAATGCATCCATAATTGTTTGATTCATATTGCTCATTGAACATAGCCTCCAATTTTTATATTTATTGCTATACAAATTATACTTCATGTTTTAAAAAGACTAAAGTAATCCGTTTGCAATTCACTATAACTTGTGCACATGTTATAAGTTTTCTGCAATAAAACACACTTTTGAATTTTGGAAAATTTAGTGTTATAATATATTTGTGATATTTTTCACAATTAAATTGTGGCGTGATTTTAATGTACATAATCTTTAATTTCACTCATTTACTTTTCAATCTTTTAAAAGCGAGGTTTTTAATAATGACAAAAATTATGTTCTTTGGTACGCGTGATTATGAGAAAGAGATGGCATTAAATTGGGGGAAAAAGAATAATGTCGAAGTAACTACTTCTAAAGAGCTATTATCAAGTGCTACAGTCGATCAATTAAAAGATTACGATGGCGTAACTACAATGCAATTTGGTAAGTTAGAAAATGACGTTTATCCTAAATTAGAATCTTACGGTATTAAACAAATTGCACAACGTACTGCTGGATTTGATATGTATGATTTAGATTTAGCTAAAAAACACAACATTGTGATATCTAACGTTCCTAGTTATTCACCTGAAACAATTGCAGAGTATTCTGTTTCTATCGCCCTACAATTAGTGCGTCGCTTCCCAGATATTGAACGCCGTGTACAAGCACATGATTTTACTTGGCAAGCAGAAATCATGTCTAAACCAGTTAAAAATATGACTGTTGCAATTATCGGTACGGGTCGTATCGGTGCTGCTACAGCTAAAATATATGCAGGATTTGGTGCTACAATTACAGCTTATGACGCTTATCCTAATAAAGATTTAGACTTTTTAACTTATAAAGATAGTGTTAAAGAAGCTATTAAAGATGCCGATATTATTTCTTTACATGTTCCAGCGAACAAAGAAAGCTATCATTTATTCGATAAAGCAATGTTTGATCATGTGAAAAAAGGTGCAATCTTAGTTAACGCAGCACGTGGTGCAGTCATCAATACACCTGATTTAATCGCTGCAGTGAACGATGGTACTTTGTTAGGTGCTGCGATTGATACTTATGAAAATGAAGCAGCATACTTCACAAATGACTGGACTAATAAAGACATTGACGATAAAACATTATTAGAGTTAATCGAACATGAAAGAATTTTAGTAACACCACATATTGCTTTCTTCTCTGATGAAGCAGTACAAAACCTTGTTGAAGGTGGTTTAAACGCAGCATTATCTGTCATTAACACTGGTACATGTGAAACACGTTTAAATTAATATATATTTAAAAGCAAAGGCGCGCCATGTGCCTTTGCTTTTTATTTTGTATATCTGTATCAAAATCGATTTGATTAAAATCCGCTTTATTTTATCATCTATATCAAATGACTGTAGTGCGCTTATTTTACTATGGCATTATTGCCTAATCTGTTTGAGATATATTAATATTTGATGATTCGTATTCAAAGTTTTCATTTAACATGTATTTAGTATCATGATAGCTGCTTCATTGATGATATACTACCTACTTTTTCAACACTTCTTGTTCGATAATCGTTAAAACACCCTGCTTATCATTGCTTGGAGCGACAGCAGAGGCAATATTGAACAATTCTTCATCATGACTATTTTCCATCACATAACTATGCTTAGCGAACGCAAGCATATCTTTATCATTATTCGCATCTCCGAAGGCCATGAGCTCTGAAGGAGACATTTCCCATTTATCTAACAATCGTTTTAATGCCTGCCCTTTAGTCATGTTTGGCATAATAATATCAATACTATCGTGCCCACTTGAGACAAGTTTAATATCATTGCTGAATTGCGTTGCTACTTCTTCGTCAACATTCGGATGCGTCTCACGATTAATATTAAATGCTATTTTGACATAATCATCCTCAGGTAATTGCTGTAGACTGTCAATTTCTTTTAACTGATGATAATAAAATCTCGTATCTTCTTTAAACGCTTCAGAAGTATGTTTTAAAATATACGCGCTTTTCAAACCACAGATGACGAGTTGATCAATACCTTGGTTCATATTTAAGTAATCGACAACCTGTTGAAACACCTGACGATTAAAGCTTTTATAATTATATAACTCATTGCCTTTATAAATAACTGCACCATTTTCAGAAATAAAATACATATCTCTATCCCCGAAAATAGACTTCAACTTCGCATATTGATTGCCACTCGCAGCAATAAATGTAATATCTCTATTTCTAAGTTCAGTAAAAATCGTTTCAAATCTTGATTTATCGTATGTCTTTTTCGAATCTAAAAACGTCCCGTCCATATCTACCGCAATAGCCTTAACCATGATTATCCTCCTCATTGCTCTTTTAGTCGTCTTCATTATATCCATCTCATGACAAGCAATGAAGTTTGTCATACCACAATGAACCTATATTCACATTTTGAAATTGCTTTCATATATGCAAAACACATTACACCGGATATAGCATTCAGAGGCGAGCATAAATTTCAGAATATTGTAAAAATATAATGAAGCATTTATCATTTGGACAAAATATAGTGTGATATACTAATTTATAACATCTATACATAATGTGAAAGAATTTTTAAAAATACAATTAAATATCGGTGTAATAAATCCCTTTATACATAGGAGTTGTATACATGAAACTAAATAACTATTCTTTAAAAGTTAAAAACAAACAACTAGTTGACAATTGTGATTTAAATTTCTATCTTGGTCAGATCAATCACATTGTTGGTAAAAATGGTGTAGGAAAATCTTTGTTAGCTAAAGATTTCTTACTAAATAATAGTGGAAATATCCCTAAGTCCATTTCTCAAAATGTAACCTTAATATCAAGTTCATCAAATATTCCTAATGATATAACAAAAGATTTTTTATTATCATTGTTAAAATCAAAATTTGAAAACAATCGACAAACATTCGATAAGATTTATAACATACTAAACATCGAAGCAATACCGTCTAACGTACTACTAAAAAACTTGAGTGATGGTCAAAAACAAAAGCTTAAATTATTAAGTTTCTTATTGGAAGATCATGATTTAATCATATTAGATGAAATTACAAACGCTTTAGACAAGAAAACAGTTAATGAAATTTATGAATTTTTAAATGATTTTATTCAAAGCCATCAAACTAAAACTATTATCAATATTACACATAATTTATCCGATTTAAGTGCTTTGCCGGGTAAATACTTTATTTTTAAAGACCTTCAAATAGAAGAGTACCAATCAAAAGAAGAAGTCATAAATGATTACATTAATTTATAATTGAGGTGTCCACTTTGAAATTAGAATTTAAAAAAAGTATTTCCAATAAAATTATTTACACGCTTGGTGTGCTATTCATATTCCTTTTCTTACTTGGGTATTTTTTACCAATAGGTATTGATAAAGTTAAAAATTTAAGCTATGGTCAGTTTTTCTTCAGTTCATATACTGTTGCAACGCAATTAGGGTTCTTACTATTTTCATTTGTTTTTGCATATTTTATTAATAAAGAGTATTCGAATAAAAATATCCTGTTTTATAAATTGATTGGCGATAATATATTTACCTTCTTCTATAAAAAGGTGGCAGTGTTATTTTTTGAATGTTTAGTGTTCATAATTCTAAGTATCACAATTATTTCAATTATATATTCGAATTTCTCACATTACTTACTATTAATAATCTTATTTTCACTCGTTATCTTACAATATATCTTAGTTGTTGGAACGATTAGTATGGTTTCACCTAACATTTTAATCAGCTTAGGTATCAGCATTGTATATTGGATTGGTTCAGTCATCTTAGTTGCCATTAATAAAAATATATTTGGTATCGTTGCTCCATTTGAGGCGAGCAACACGATGTATCGTGCCGTAGAAAAAATATTGAATAACGAGTCAACATTTATGTGTCCTACTGAAATTATAAATACAGTATCATTCTTCGTTCTTCTACTTATAGTTAATACTATTGTCTTATTGCTAAGTAGAAAGAGATGGTTGAAAATCGGTATGTAGTACATAAAAAGGAGCGGCATCCATTGTCGCTTCTTTTTATTATGTATTTTTACAATCTCCACCAATGACACGTCGTCATTGGTGCCTCAGACCAAACAAAAAACAGTCTCGCAATCAAGACTGTTTTCCACTCAATATATTCATCCATTAGCGTAATGGATTATTTAACTTCAGTAGCTACAAAGATTTTACGTGTTTCCCAAACGCCTGTCTTTTCATTGTAATCATCACAAGTAATTAATGTTAATTGTTTATCTTTACCTTTTTGTTCATCTAGAACTTCTACATCTGTAGGCTTAACATCTCTTATACTTGTCATTTTATACTTACGTGTTTCATTACCAACTTTAAAGTACACCATACTACCTTTTTTGGCTGCTTTAAGATTTGTAAATTGATAGTTCGGACGGTCAATGAAAGTGTGTCCTGCAATTGAAATATTTTGATCATCTAGTGATTCATTTTCTTCTGCAAAGCTTACACCTCTATTTAATTGTTCAGGTGTTGCTGGTCCTGGATATACTGGTTCTTTAATATCAGCATCTGGAATTTCAATATAGCCTGCCACTTTCGATTTATCTTTCGGAATTTGAGGTTTAGCTTGCTGCTTTTTATCCTTACTCGCCTGTTCTTTTACATTTTCATCATATTGTTCAATCTTTTCATCTTTATCTTTATCGTGAAGATAATTATCGATATGTGGTTTAGCAAACAAATATGCTGCCACTAGGATAAGTACCACACCAGCGATTGTCATTAATCGATTTGTCCATTTTTTCATACGTTAAGGCTCCTTTTATACATTTCACAATGCCTATTAACATTTCATATAGTATACCATTAATTTCAAAATGACTCATAGCAATTCATTTTATACTATAAAATTTACATGTATACTTTTACGTTAGATTTCATTACACATATTTGCATTCAAATAACGAAACGCTTTTAATAATTACTAAGGGGGAATTGTTATGATTAGATGCGCTAAAAAAGAGGATTTAAACGCTATATTAGCGATATACAATGATGCCATTATCAATACTACAGCTGTTTATACTTATGAACCACAAACCATAGACGAACGTGTCGCATGGTTTGAAACGAAACAACGTAAGCATGAGCCTGTCTTTGTATTTGAGGAAAATGGAAGTGTCTTAGGGTTTGCGACGTTCGGTTCGTTTAGACCTTGGCCAGCATACCTATATACAATCGAACATTCTATTTATGTCGATGCTTCAGCTAGAGGAAAAGGTATTGCTAGTCAATTACTACACCATTTAATTGTTGAAGCAAAAGCTAAAGGTTATCGTGCGCTAGTTGCAGGCATTGATGCTTCCAATAAAGCGAGTATTCAGTTGCATCAAAAGTTTGCTTTTAAGCATGCCGGCACACTGACCAATGTAGGTTTTAAATTTAATAGATGGTTAGATTTAGCATTTTACGAATTAGATTTACAAGACTAGTAATGTTTGAATCACATAATATAAACAAGACAACCATGTCAATTCACTTAACATAACAAGCCAACATATAAAATTTTAAACTTCTCAGGGACAATTTACATCGTCCCTTTTATTTTTTCTTTTCAAATTCTATCCCCATAGCTTTGATTTAACGCTTTTTCTCAATAACAAAACGAATATAGTAGAACATGAAAACGATAATCATGCTGAGCGATAAAGATTTAAATAATAGATTGACCCACGTTCCCTCAGTCGTATATCCATATGTAATCGTTGTGTTAATGATGAATGCTATAAAGATGATTGATAGTCTTAGCATATCATCACTCCTTTTAAGTTATTTTAGATATACGGGGGCGCTTTTGCAATCACTATTTTGATTAGCATGCATTTCCCATAAATTTTTCAACTTTATGAAAGATAATTAAGAAGCATCTATCTGGTACGAATGATCCAGACAGATGCTTCTTTTTTATCAATATCTTATTATTATCTCATTAATTATTTTTAACCATATCTTCAGCTGTGCCAAAGATTTTACGTTTAATTGCTTCGCCAGTTGGTGTGCCTGCTAGTCCACCCAATCCAGTTTCACGTAATGATGCAGGAAGGTTACGACCAACCTTATCCATTGCTTCAATAACTTCATCAACAGGGATTCTACTTTCAATACCTGCTAATGCTAAATCTGCTGAAATTAAAGCGTTACCTGAACCAATTGCATTTCTCATAACACAAGGAATTTCAACAAGTCCGGCTACTGGGTCACAAACTAAACCTAATAAATTACTTATCGCTAATGCCATAGCGTGCCCGGATGCTTCTGGTGATCCTCCGAATATAGCTACTGCTGCAGCTGCCGCCATTGCAGATGCTGAACCAACTTCAGCTTGGCAGCCACCTGTTGCACCAGCTACACTTGCATTGTTTGCTACGACACGCCCAAACAATGCTGAAGTGAATAAGAAGTCAATCATTTGCTCTTCTGTTAAATCATGTGTTTTTTCTAATTTAAAAAGTGCACCGGGAATGGTACCCGAGGAACCAGCTGTTGGCGTTGCACAAATAATACCCATCGCAGCATTGACTTCATTTGTTGCAATGGCACCTTTGACTGCATCAATCATTTCATATCCAGACAAAGCATGATGTGTTTCATTATAATCACGTAGTTTAGCAGCGTCATGACCAGTGTAGCCCGTTACACTTTCAACGCCATCACCTGTTGTCCCTTTGATTACTGCGTCTCGCATGACATCTAAATTTTGTTTCATTTGCGCTCGCACTTCATCACGTGATTTACCGCTTAATTCCATTTCTTCTTTAACCATGATATCCGCAAATGACATATTATTTTCTACGGCATAATCTATAGTCTCTCTAATTGAATCAAACATGTTTATTCCCCCTCTAATTTATATAGGAAACGTTTACGTCACTGTATTTCTCTTTAATTGTATTTAATGTCGATTCTGAGATTGCTTTATTTAATGGTATTACAACCAAGCATTTATCTTCATCTATCTTAATAAATTCATCTTTACAGTCTAATTTCATATCGTTGATATCATTAATGAAATGATTTACTTGTGCTTTACTCATATTTCCGTCAACAACTAAAATTGGTAATCCATGATTTAAATCTACTTCTAGTCCATTTATATGAATACCTTTAATTTTAATTGTACCACCACCGATTGAAATACCGATAATTTCAATGTAGCGACCATCATTACGAGATGATTTAATATAAGCACAGTTTGGATGTTGACCAATACTATCGCCTTCTTCTTCGATGATATCTATTTTAATACCATCATCAGCTGCAATTTCTAATGAAGATTTAATTCGGTTATCAAATGTTGAATATCCCATTGCTCCACCCACAATAGCGACATCTGTACCATGTCCTTGGTGTGTTTGAGCAAATGATTCATAATAATGTATTTCAATATTTTTAGGAATATCTCCCAATATTGCGCGTGCTGAATTCCCAATCTTTACTGCACCAGCCGTATGAGAACTTGAAGGTCCCATCATAACTGGTCCGATAATATCGAAAGCACTTTGATAATCATAGCTCTTTGCCATAATTAAACACTCTCCTTAATATGATTCTTTTTGCTCGGCATTTTAAAGTTGATATTCATTAAATTAAACTTATTAATTAGTGTTCCAATAATATAGGCTAAGACAATGCTGACAATAATCACTGTTGCGATTGTTACAATTGATGTCACTGCATTATTAAAGCCAAACAATACGATGGCACCTGCAATTGGTGTTGCCATACCTTTGACACCTATTACTAGTCCGCTAAATGTCACGATACATGCGTTGACGACCCCAATCAGTGCATTTGTACCATATAGTTGTACTGGATATTGCGCTATTAGATCAATTTGCGTCAATGGCTCAATACAAACTGCAAATGCTTTTGACGGTCCACCAATGTTTAATTTTCGGAATAAAATAAGGTTAACAAATGAGCTACCTGTACATGTTAGTGCTCCAATAGCCATAGGAACACCTGTCAGTCCTAATAAACTTGTTAATACCATTGAACTTAGCGGTGTCATACCTGTAACAGGAATCACTAGTCCTAAAATGACCGCTAATGCATATGGATTGTTATCACCTACCGCAGTGACAGCACTACCTATTTGTTTTAATGTTGCTAGCACACCAGGTGTAATGATTGATGCAAGTCCGAAAGCAATTGCTGGTGCAATTAAGATCACCACAATTAAGTCCAAGCCTTCTGGAACTTTCTTTTCAATCCATTTAATTAAAAAAGCTACGCCATAAGCTGCAATGAATGCTGGTAATAATTTAAAGTCATGTAATACTAAACCAACAATAACCGCAAATACTGGTGCAACGCCTAAGTTTAAGCACGTTAGAATACCTACTGCGATACCGCTTAAACTTCCTGCTAAATCCCCAATATCTTGTAGAAATTTAATATCAAATACGCCACCAATGGCGTAACTTAAGAATGCTTGTGGTAGAAATGTCGCACAAGCTGCACCGGATAATGCTTGTAGTCCTTGTTTACCGTACGGTGCATACTTTAAAAATAGCGTCATGATCACTAAAACCAAGACTAATGTGCCTACACCTAACAGAATATCCATTTCCCAAAAACCTCTCTCTATGTTTATTTTATTTTCAGACCATAAACATCGTACACCCTCAAGAAAACGTTTTCAACTTTTATCTGTTATCAAATCAAATATTTAAGTTAAATATTTCATATTTGTGAAAGATTTTTAAAATGGATTGTTTCAAAAACTACTTATGTTGTCATTAATATTTACTAATTAACTTTTTACTCTATATTTCAAACAGTTGTGTGACAGTTTTTTGATAACTTTTTTACATCTGAAAGTAAGTAATATTTCTAAAGATTTTTAATATTTATACATTTTATCTTTCGAGCTATTTATTTTTGTTTTTGTGCTGTATTTATAAAACCGCACACTATATTCAAAAATAACTTATTACACATATATTTGCAATAAGATAATTAAAGTAGGATATTATTTTTAGTTTTCTGATAGGAATGATGATAGTCTATAGGTTGAATCTTTACTTTTTTTAAAGCTAAATTTACATCAACTTAACAATGGCTGGTTATACTGAAGATGAAAATATTTAGTATAACTTAGTGGAGGCGGTAAAGATGCAATTGAGTCATTCCGTTAAAGTTGCAATTTCTATCTATTTAGCACTTATCTTTATAACGTTCACTTCTTATTTAGTCATTATTTTATATACGAGTATGACTGGACATGATGTATCACATTTCGTGTTAGATAGTCAGCATTCTCATCATGGATCTCTTACGCAAAAACATTTGAGTCTTCCTGAAATCTCATTTAAATAGTTTATCCTCTGTGTTTCAACATTCATTTCCCATATCGATTCATTTATCTATCATCTAGACCACTACATCTTAGATGATTTTTTTATTTTCTCATTTCACTCTTTCTTAAAAGTCGATATAATGAATTAAATCATTATCATACACTGACATATTTTATGTTGTTGGTGTTAAGTTTTATAGGGGTGAGATACTTGGCGAATAATCATTCAGCTTTGCGTTTAAAAGGAATTATACTTGCCATTGTCGGTGCTTGTTTATGGGGATTAGGTGGTACTGTTTCTGATTTCTTGTTCAAATATAAGAATATTAATGTCGATTGGTACGTCACTGCTCGACTTGTAGTCAGTGGTGTTTTCTTACTTATTATGTACAAAATGATACAACCCAAACGTTCTATATTTAGCGTATTCCAAGATCGACGTATGTTAGGCAAATTACTTACCTTCAGTATACTGGGCATGTTAGTTGTACAATATGCTTATATGGCATCTATTAATACAGGTAATGCTGCGATTGCAACATTACTACAATACATTGCGCCAGTTTATATTATTATTTGGTTTGTCATAAGAGGCGTTGCAAAACTAACATTATTTGATGTGCTTGCTATTATCATGACACTATTAGGAACATTTTTATTATTAACGAATGGTTCATTTTCTAATTTAGTCGTCAATCCTGCAAGTTTATTCTGGGGTATTTTAGCTGGTGTAGCACTCGCTTTTTACACAATTTATCCTTCAGACCTACTTAACCGCTTCGGTTCGATTCTAATTGTCGGGTGGGCAATGCTTATTTCTGGTGTTGCGATGAATTTACGCCATCCAATTTGGCACATTGATATCACTAAATGGGACATATCAATTATATTATTTTTAATCTTTGGTATTATCGGTGGTACCGCACTCGCATTTTATTTCTTTATCGACAGTTTACAATACATATCAGCGAAAGAAACAACATTATTCGGAACTGTTGAACCTGTCGTAGCCGTTATCGCAAGCAGTCTATGGTTACATGTGGCATTCAAACCATTTCAAATCGTAGGCATCATACTTATTATGATTTTAATTTTATTACTATCACTTAAAAGACAACCTGAAGCATTAGATGAATAAGAAAACTCTGATAATCACTTTAGCAAGTAACTATTTTTAACAACGTAGCTACCTTATAGGTGATATCAGAGTTTTTTATTTTAGTTAATAATATTTTTCACTTGGTATAAAAAGCGTCGGCGCTCTGGTATCGGAAATACTGGATAAATATGGAATTGGTAATATCCAGGTATAAAGTCATGTTCGATACCTTTCGCACTCAACAATTGCGATAAGTTCAAAGCATCTGGGTACAGTACTTCTTTTGTACCAACAGTTAATGTAATACGAGCTAAACCATCTAAGTCACCATTAATTGGTGATACTTTGTAGTTATCTAAAGGTGTGTCCCCTGCCCATTGTTCAGCTAAGAACACACTGCCATCCACACCTACCATTGGGTCTTTCTTTAAGTAGTCAGGAATTTCAGGATGCTGCATCGTTGCATCTAAAACTGGTGAAATTAATACAATATGTCCTGGTTGCACAATATGTTTTTCTTTTAACAATTGAGCAAATGATAAAGCAATTTGACCGCCCGCAGAGTCACCCATTACAACGATTTGTTTAGAATCTGCTACTTGATTCAATAAATCATGGTACAACTTTTCAAAAAGCACATACGTCGCTTGATAATCTTGATGCGGAATCTTCGGATATACTGGCATGATGACTTTAGCATTGAGTGTTTCTGCAAGTTCATCAATAAATTCGAAATGAATTTTGAGTGGGTCTTGGAACCATGCGCCTCCATGTGCGTATAATACAACGCGTTGATGCTTATCTTGTTTATCATTAACGGTATAAACGGTTGAACCGAAGTGCTTATCCACTGTTACTGGCATCTTAAACTGATAATTGGTGCCCTCATATTCACCTGCTGTCTGTGGCGCCATTTTTTCTAATGCTTTCATCGCTTCTTCTTTATACATAAAACGACGCTTAGCTCTAGATAATCGTATACCTTGTTCTAACATATAACTTTTCACACTGCGTTTTTCTTTAATTCTAATATGTGCGTATGCCGCTACTAAAAATCCAAACGCAAGTGTAGACCATTTTTTACGCATTTGTCGTCACTCCTCTTTGATGATTTCTACTATAGCTCTACTGTACCATGCTGATTCTTATTACTACCAATATTTACTGGGAAATAAGTTATGATGTCTACATAATCTTAGCAATGCTAATCATTTGCGATATTAATGCTCATCGACATCGTTATTCACACTATCATTCATTTGCTTAAGATGATGTTCAAAACGTTGCATATCGATAAAACGCCCTTGACGATGCATTTCTTTTCCATTCATAAAGATTAAATCCACAGGTACAGTGAAAATATTTAATTCTCCAGCAATAGCTTCCACCTGACTTTGATTAATCACAGCTAATGGCACATTGGGATATGATTGCATCAAGTCTTCAATTTGTGGTAAAACGGCATGACACACGCTACACTGATCACGCATGACATGTACAACTGCTAACGGATATTGATGAATAAATTCACGGAATGCTTCGACACTATTTAATTGCTTAACCATTTCGAACACCTTCTTACTTTTTATATTTTAAAATGAAGTCACTATTTTGTTGCTAAAATGTCTTGAAATACTTGTGGCACAGAGGTAATCTTCTTATCGCTCAATCTGTAAAAACCGCCTGTCTGTGTACCAATACAATGCACGCCATGTGCGGACACAATTTCAAACTGAAACATCCATTTCATCTTGCTTGCTTTAACTAAGTAAATACGGCCTACTGGTTTGTCATGTATTGTGACAGGTACTTTATATTCTGCTTCCGTTTTCATAAGTATAGGTGAAATGCCTTGATTGATCATTGTTGAGTAATTCATGTGCTGATTAATAAACGCTGTTCTCAAATCTTCGAACCATCTAATATAAACGATATTACTAACGACACCCATCGCATCAATGTCGTAACCATTCACTTCGATTTCTTTCTCTGCAACTAATAGACCTTCTGTTGTCATAATGACAAATCTCCTTATCTTACAAATAGATTTAAAATCATGTTAATTTATTTTTATTACTTTCATGATAAAAATACAAGCAATTGAACTTTATTACGGAAAATCAAACTTTTCAATGACGCTATTAATTTGGCTAGTCGCGAAGATGCATTTTTCTAAAAAGTGACATAAACATAAGCAATGTTTTCTATATCTAACACTAATGTTTACCTTATTCTCATCAACACGCACTAAAAAGGCAGTAGCTTCATTTTAAGCTACTGCCTTTTGTACCGTATTCTCTTTCAACTCGCTACTTCGCATACGCACTACGAATGACTAAAAGTTCATTCATTTGATATGCTATTTCATTTTCAATCATTATTTGACTGTCATAATTAGCTTACCTGGATCAGCATCTTGTACATCTTCAATGACAAGTTCTTTATTTTCAAGATTTGTAATAATCATTGGTGTAACGATGCTTGGTGCGTGCGCTTTCAAGTATGCTAAATTCACTTTCATTAATGGTTGACCTTGTGTTACTTTTTCATCAACGTTAATCAGACTTTCGAATCCTTCACCATTCAGTTTCACTGTATCGATACCAATATGAATAAGTACTTCGACACCACTTTCAGATTCTAATCCTATCGCATGTTTCGTAGGGAAGATTGTTTTCACTGTACCATCAAACGGTGCTACAATTTCACCTTTTTCAGGGATAAAGCCAACACCATCACCCATCATTTTACCAGCGAATACTTGATCAGGTACTTCTGATAATGGAATGATTTGACCGACACCTGGTGCATAGATGTCTGTTGTTCCAAGTGCTTCTACGTGAACTGGTTCATCTGACATTTCTTCAGTCACTGTCGTTTCACTTGGTTTCGTAATTTCACCACTCATAATCTTGGCCATATCATGTTTAATTTGATCTGATTTTGGACCAAAGATAGCTTGCATATTGTTTCCAACTTCTAATACACCTGATGCGCCTAAAGCTTTAATACCTGCGACATCTACTTTTGATTTATCAACCACTTCTACGCGCAGACGTGTAATACATGCATCTAAATGTTTAATATTTTCTTTTCCACCCATTGCATCTAAGACATCAAATGGTAATTTTGCGACACTAGAGTTACGAATTTCAGTTTCTTCATCTTCACGACCTGGTGTTTTCAATTTAAACTTACGAATTGCAAAGTCGAATAAGAAGTAATACACGATAGCGTATACAATACCGACTGGAATAACTAATAATGCGTGTGAACGATCCCAGTTTAATAAACCATATAAAATATAATCTATGAAACCACCTGAGAATGTCATACCAATTTTAACGCCTAATAAATGCATTACTAAGAATGATGTACCAGCTAATAATACGTGAATTCCATAAAGTACTGGTGCTACAAATAAGAATGAAAATTCTAATGGCTCAGTGATACCAGTCAAAAATGCAGTTAATCCTGCTGATAACATTAAACCACCCACGACTTTTTTACGTTCTGGTCGTGCATTTTTATAAATAGCAAATGCCGCCGCTGGTAAACCAAACATCATAAATGGATATTTACCAGTAGTAAATGCACCAGCAGTAAATGGTACGCCATCTTTCAATTGTGCCATCCAAATACGTTGGTCACCACGAACTAATTCACCTGCGTGATTTGTATAACTTCCGAATTCAAACCAGAACGGTGAATAGAAAATATGATGTAAACCAAATGGAATTAATGAGCGTTCAATAATACCGAATATAAACGTTGTTAATGTTAAATTTTTATTTAATAAGAAATTCGATAAACTATTTAATCCGTCTTGAATTGGTGGCCACGCAAAGCTTAAAACCACACCTGTTGCAATCGCTACGACCGATGTCACAATCGGTACAAATCGTTTACCTGCAAAGAATCCTAAAAATGGTGGTAGTGTAATGTTATAAAATTTGTTGTAGCACCATGCTGCTAAAGCACCCATGATAATACCACCAAACACACCCGTTTGTAATGTTGGAATACCTAATACTAAGGCATGTGCTGGTTCTTTCGCTGCTTGACTTAATTCTTTTGCCCCTTTGGCATATGAGAAAATGTCATCAATTGTAAAGTGCAACACTTTCCCCATTGTTGCATTCATAATTAAGTAACCTACTAGCGCTGCTAATGCTGCAACACCGTCTCCTCCTGCTAATCCAAGTGCTGTACCAACTGCAAATAATAATGGCAAGTTATCAAATACAACTTGTCCTGCTGCTTCCATGACCGACGAAATCATTACAATGATATCGTTTTTTAACCATGGTGCAATTTCTACTAATTGTTCGTTGTGCATTGCGTTACCAAACGCTAATAAAATACCAGCTGCTGGTAAAATCGCAACAGGTAACATTAATGCTTTACCGATACGTTGCAATTGTCCAAACAATTTCTTAAACATATAAACATCCCCTATCTCAATTTCCGCTTCCATGTACAAAAAAGCAGACATGAACAAACAAGACTATTCTCATAGTACGGTTGTTTGCTCATGCCTGCATTACCAGTAACACGCAAGTGATATGTAATTCATAGCTATTATACATATTTGTAAAAGCGTTTTCAACAACTTTTTCACAATTTTATCATCAATTCAGTACAATCATTTGTGATAAATAAACAAAACGGCAATTCCCATTTTGTTGAAATAGAAATTACCGTTTTTATAGTTCAATTCAATTGTGATAACCTTTCAATCAGTTATAAGAAACGTTTTGCTGCAACTGAAATAGGTGGAATTTGATCTAAATCTAAATATTTATCTTCAGTAATAGATCTAAATGCCCATTTACCATAACCAAGCGCTTCTTCATTTACAATTTTACCTGGTAATGGCGCAGCATTAGGATCAACATAAACATCTACAATTGTTGGTACATCTTGTGCTAGTGCCTCTTCTACAATAGCATCTACTTCGCTAGCACTTTTAATTGTATAACCTTTACCACCTGCTGCTTCAGCAAATTTGGCATGATCCATATCAGAGAAATCAACCGCATATTCTAATTCACCAGCAGCTTGTTGTTCATATTTAATAAACGCTAATTGCTTATTATTTAGAACAAACACTGTTAAAGGTAAATCATATTGTACAGCTGTTGCAAAGTCCTGCATCACCATTTGGAATGCACCGTCACCAGCAATTGCGATGGCTTGTCTATTTGGATATGCAATTTTTGATGCCATTGCACCTGGAAGACCGCAACCCATTGTACCTAACCAACTTGAAATGATGAACTTGTTATTTACACCAAGGTTTAAGTATCGTGTTGACCAAACTGTTGCTGTACCTACATCTGCTGAAATCACTGCATCATCTTTAATAAATTTATTGATTGATGCCATTAATCGTTCTGGACGTAATGGTTTACTATTATTATTTTTATCTTGTTCCATCCATTTATCCCAAACCGCTTTACGTTCTAACGTTTTGTTTAAGAATGGTCTTTCAGCAACATGTTTAATATTTTCAGTTAACTGATGCAACGCAATTTTACTATCTCCAACAATTCCCACATTAATATTGAAACGATGTCCGATATTTTTAGGATTTGTGTCAATTTGAATGGCTTTAATATTTTTCTTAGGTAAGTAATCCACATATGGATAGTTTGTACCAACCATAATTAATAAATCCGCTTCCTGCATTGTTTGATAAGATGTTTTGGTACCGATTTTACCTAAGTTACCGATACTATATGGATGATCATCCGGCAAGATTGTTTTAGCTGGTAATGAATGAATGACAGGAATTTTAGCCATTTCAATAAATTCACGTAGCTCATCTTTCGCATGTTTCGCGCCTACACCAATTAACATGACAGGCTTTTTACTTTTATTAATTAGTTTAACCGCTTTTTTGATGTCTTTATATTTTGGTGATACTACTTTTGGTCTTGATGTATCTACTGGTTTATTCGTTGTATCTTTAATTTTTTCAGTTAATAAGTCGTTAGGACAAATAACAACAGCTACACCTTTTTGTTCATATGCCGTACGAATTGCTTCGTTAACGATTTCAAACACATTGTCACCTTTTTCAATTTGGTGATTATAAACGGCTACATCTTCACATAATTTTTGTAAATTTGTTTCTTGAAATGCTTTCGTTCCAAGTGCTGTACTATTCGTTTGTCCAGATAATATTAATTGCGGTACATTATCCATTTTGGCATCGTACATACCATTTAATAAATGAATTAAACCAGGGCCACCGATACTTAATGCCACACCGATTTTACCAGTTAATTTTGTGTAACCAGCAGCCGCTAAGCTTGCTACTTCTTCATGACGTACATGATAAAATTTAAATTGATCTCTCACTGTACGTAAACTATCGACTACTGCGTCGATTGAGTCTCCTGGAATACCATACAAGTGATCTATATCCCATGCTTGTAATGCTTTAACTAATGCTTCATTTGCTTTTATTTTTGCCATTATTACTAATAGCCTCCCTTTCTTAGTGTCTTTTTCTAATTAGTAAAATAGTAAGATTAGAACAGGTATTAACACTGAACTAATAACTGCAGTTAAAATCATCCCAATTGAACTAAATGCACCGGATTCAATATCCATTTCTAGTGCTTTAGCTGTGCCAAATGCATGTGACGCATTCCCATACGTTAAACCTTTGGCGATAGAAGATTCAAATCTTCCAAATCTTAATAACATCGAACCTAAAATACTACCGATTAAACCCGTTGTGATAATAAAAAGTACGGTCATCGTATCTGTACCACCTAGTTCATGTGACACTTCGATACCTACTGCGGCTGTTATAGATCGGGGCAATAACGTTACAATGACGTCTTTAGAATAGCCAAATGCTTTAAGTGTTAAGAACACTAACATGAAATTCAGCATGACGCCAGTTAATACACTTGCAAAAATGATAGAGACATTGTCTTTAATTTTCTCTCTATTTTTATAAAGTGGGTACGCTAAACATACAACCGTTGCGTTTAAAATATGGTTGATCCAACTGCCACCTTTCATATACCCGTTATAACTAATTCCAAAGATAAGTAAGACAAAAATAATTCCTAAAGATGCAATTAATGCTGGATTCAAAAATGGGTTCGGATATTTTTGTTGTAACCTTTTAGCGAAATAATATAAAACGACAGTCAACAAAATCATTAATAAGGCTTGCACGTAATCATTCATAAGCGTCTACACCTTTACGATGTTTATGTTTAACAGACATTTTTTCAGCAATATAACCTGAAGATAATGCAACGATGCATGTTCCTATAATAATGACTGCGAAAAAGAGTATATAATTTAGCGTAATTTCGGAAGCAACATCCATAATACCTACAACTGACGGTATGAAGAAAAAGACCATGGTCTTTAATAAAAAGTTTGCACCGTCTTCTACCCAAGTTAGCGGTACAATCTTAAATTGTAATAGTAAATAAAATAAAAATAGACCAACAATACTGCCGGCTAAGGGAAGATGAAAAATCTTTTGAATTTCTGTGCCAATATAAGTAATCACAATGATGATTCCTAGTTGTAGTAGTAGTTTGATTATTAATTGGACTTTGTGCATGGCGCCATCCCTTTCTAAATATGTCTAAATTGTTACAATAACTATTATAAAGATGGCGTACACAATATAAAAATACTCTTTTTTTATAGTTTGTATTACTATTTTCTATGGAAACGCTCTCTAAATTTCACTTCATTTTCACAAAAAAACACTCATTATTTCAATGACCCACGCAATGATGCGCCTTAAATAATGAGTGCTTTATTAATATGTTAGCCTAAACGATCTTTCAAAAATTCTATCCATTTCGTTGTGGCATGACTTAATTGTTTATCCTTCTTCCAAACAACACCTAATTCCCAATGTACATGCGCATCTTCAATGCGTAGTAGCTTCACATTTCCATTTAGTTGCTCTGAAATTGATGTTGGTAAAATACTAATACCTAATTCATTCGTAACTAAATCTTCTATAACATGCCATTGTGAAATTTGCGCTACAGTATTCGGAACAAAGCCAACGTTTTTAGCATTTTCAATAATTTTATCATTCAAGTAAAAGTCTTTATTAAATAAAATGAAGTCTTCACCTGCTAAATCTTCGAGTTTAACAGTTTCATATTTTGCGAGTCGATGCTCTCTGCTCACGATAAGTCGCAAATCTTCCTTATCTAGGGTAGTATAATCGAAAATATGATGATCGACTGGCAAAGTGGTCACGCCTATATCTACTTCATCATTGATAATTTGCTGCTCAATCGTTTTTCCGCCATTTTCTATTAAATTATATGTAACATTTGGATATTGTTGATGGAATGCACCAAGAATATTGATAAGAATCTTCATATTCATGACTGCCGACATACCCATGTTTATATGCCCTGTTTCCAGTCCATTCAAGCGTTCCATTTCAGATGGTAAATAATCATACAGTGCAACAATTTCTTTACTTTTCTCATAAAAAATTTGACCTGCATCGGTAAGTATTAAATGTCTTTTACTTCTATCAAATAAGGGCGTGCCCATTTCATTTTCAATATCTTTAATTGCTTTACTAATTGTAGGTTGTGCAATATATAATGATTTGGAAGCATTAGTCATGCCTCCTTGCTTAACGACTTCAATAAAATATTTCATATGTTTGATATCCACTAACATCATCCTAACTATTTCAACACGTTTATTTCATTATACACAACTTCTTAAACATTCAATAAATTTAGATTTATAAAATTACTTTATAAAAAGTTTCATGTAAAATACACATTCTTTTATGTTATTATAATAATGGCTCAAGTATATTAATCGAGGTGAGGTATTGAGCTTTTACGAATTTATGCAAAATTTTCTTGGTGATGACACACCATTAGGTGAATTGGTTGATTGGATTAATCAAGATAGCAATTTCCCTAGAGAAGTGAAGAGCCATAGTGAAATATTGTCATATTTTCGAACAAATCCATGTCCTGAAAGCATCTCAGTACCTGTAATTAAACGGGCACTATCAGTTTTCAACCAATTCACAAATGTACAATGATACATGAATACATGGAGTCACATCATCTCATGTTAGCGCTCTGATTGCAGGGGCGCTATTTTTAATGTTATCGCTTCATTTATTATGTTGTGATTGCTATTTTCTTTCAGTTATAGAACCACGTATCTTTTCTTTTAAATCATTTTATATTTTCCCACTAATATCCGCTGTTAATCAATCCTGACATCCTTGTATCACTATGACACTTAATTGTTAGATACATGAATTTCTACATTTTATGAAAAAATCCATTTTTATTACAATTTAACACTTTATATGACAGCTTCATTACAGTTACTTTTATTGTTGATTGCTTGCATTGTTTTCTAAAAAAATTTTGTTATCATAAATAACGTTGAATAAAGAAAAAAATTAACTTGGGAGATAAAAATGGAATATAAAAAGATACTAATTCGTTTATTAATTGCTTTTGCAGTACTTTTCTCAGCAGATTTCACTTATCAATCCGTCGAACAAACGCATCAATCGCATGCCGCAGTTAATTATTATAGTAAAAACCAATGTACATGGTGGGCATTTAAACGTCGCGCACAAGTCGGTAAACCTGTTTCTAATAGATGGGGCAATGCTAAAAATTGGTATTACAATGCACGTAAATCAAAATATGCGACTGGTCGTACACCAAGAAAATTTGCTGTCATGCAATCAACTGCAGGATATTATGGACATGTCGCAGTTGTTGAACAAGTATATAAAAACGGTAGTATTAAAGTTTCAGAATACAACTTTTATCGCCCATTAAAATACAATACACGTGTACTAAGCAAAAAGGCAGCACGTAACTTTAACTATATTTACTAATCAAAAAACTTCTATCACGAACGCTTCAAATTCCTGTATGCGTGTGATAGAAGTTTTTATTTTTTGTTCATATTAATTTATCTAAGCGCTACGATGGACTGACTTAAACTTTTCTTTAAAAATCGCTATTCGCATTTGATTATTGTTGGCTTCTTAAATCTTGTAAAATGCGTTCAGCTACTTGTGTATTCGCACGGGGTTCTTGCTTCAATGCTTCAGCTACTTGCGCAATTTCATCACCTTTTGCACCTACAACAATAGCTAAAGATTTATATTGCAAGCTCATATGGCCTTGCTGGATACCTTCGGAAACGAGCGCGCGACATGCTGCAAAGTTTTGCGCTAAACCAACGGCAGCAACTACATGACCTAATTCTTGTGCTGAATCTACATTTAGCAATTCTAAAGAAGCTTTAGCAATTGGTAATACTTTTGTACCACCGCCAACGATTGCCAATGTCATAGGCACCTCTATTGTACCAATTAAACGTTGACGTTTTTGATCGTATCTCCATGTTGCAATACCACGATATTGTCCATCTCTACTTGCGTATGCATGCGCACTTGCTTCTGCACCACGCGTATCATTTCCTGTTGCTAAAACAACGGCATGTATGCCATTCATAACACCTTTATTATGTGTTGCAGCACGATGAATATCAACTTGTGCCAATACAGAAGCACGTTCCATTCGTTTGGCAACCTCTTCTCCAGTTCTCTCGCCCCTTGCTAAATCTTTAACGTCAATTTCGCCTTGAACTTTAACAACGGACGCTGTTGCATGATTGGATAAAATACTCATTAAAATGTCGCTTTGCGGAAATTCATTTTTTAAAAATGCAGTTATGGCCTCTAAAATCGTATTAAGCATATTAGCGCCCATGGCATCTTTCGTATCAACAAATACTTTTAAAGATAGTAACTGTTGCTCAGGAAATGTATCAATAGCTATACGTTGGTAACCACCACCACGCGCTTTAATAGAAGGATATGCCTCATCAGCAATTTTATGAATTTGCTTTTCTAAAGCTTTAATGTCTGCTGATAATTTTTCAGTATCGTCAACGCCATCAAAGACGATTTGACCTATCATAATACGTTCAGAAGATACCGTTTTAAATCCGCCAGTCTGATTCACTAGCTTTGCACCATAACTAGCTGCAGCGACAACTGAAGGCTCTTCCACCATCATAGGTACAACATATGCCTTATCGTCCACAATGATATTCGGTAATAATCCAACGGGTAATGCACCTTGCGCGATGACATTTTCAATTAAACTATTTGCTACTTCCTCATCAATTAATGGATGATTCAATAAAATGTTGAATTGCTCTTCTGATAACCATTGCTTATCTACCAATTGTTGTAACTTTTGTTGACGAGATAAATGTCGGAAATTCTTATCTAAACTTTGCATGGACATACTCCTTTTACTTCACATAATTTTTTAACATTTCAATCACTACTATTTTTACCATAAAATAACGTTATTCGTCTTAAAATTCAATTGAATAATTGTCGTTTTGACTTTAAAATAAAACAAGGTAAATTAAAACGCTTACAAGAAACGACAAATCATTTTTAAATTTAGTATATTTCTTTGTATAAAATTAGCATATTCTGATATGATACAAGTGTTGCTTTTATAAATTTGAAAGGATGTAAAACCTTATGACAATAGGTATCGACAAAATAAACTTTTACGTTCCAAAGTACTATGTAGACATGGCTAAATTAGCAGAAGCACGCCAAGTAGACCCAAACAAATTTTTAATTGGAATTGGTCAAACTGAAATGGCTGTTAGTCCTGTAAATCAAGACATCGTTTCAATGGGCGCTAACGCTGCTAAGGACATTATAACAGACGAAGATAAAAAGAAAATTGGTATGGTAATTGTGGCAACTGAATCAGCAGTTGATGCTGCTAAAGCAGCCGCTGTTCAAATTCACAACTTATTAGGTATTCAACCTTTTGCACGTTGCTTTGAAATGAAAGAAGCTTGTTATGCTGCAACACCAGCAATTCAATTAGCTAAAGATTATTTAGCAACTAGACCGAATGAAAAAGTATTAGTTATTGCTACAGATACAGCACGTTATGGATTGAATTCAGGCGGCGAGCCAACACAAGGTGCTGGCGCAGTTGCGATGGTTATTGCACATAATCCAAGCATTTTGGCATTAAATGAAGATGCTGTTGCTTACACTGAAGACGTTTATGATTTCTGGCGTCCAACTGGACATAAATATCCATTAGTTGATGGTGCATTATCTAAAGATGCTTATATCCGCTCATTCCAACAAAGCTGGAATGAATACGCAAAACGTCAAGGTAAGTCGCTCGCTGACTTCGCATCACTATGCTTCCATGTTCCATTTACAAAAATGGGTAAAAAGGCATTAGAGTCAATCATTGATAACGCTGACGAAACAACTCAAGAGCGTTTACGTTCAGGATATGAAGATGCTGTAGATTATAACCGTTATGTCGGTAATATTTATACTGGATCATTATATTTAAGCCTAATATCATTACTTGAAAATCGTGATTTACAAGCTGGTGAAACAATCGGTTTATTCAGTTATGGCTCAGGTTCAGTTGGTGAATTTTATAGTGCGACATTAGTTGAAGGCTACAAAGATCATTTAGATCAGGCTGCGCACAAAGCATTATTAAATAACCGTACTGAAGTATCTGTTGATGCATATGAAACATTCTTCAAACGTTTTGATGACGTAGACTTTGACGAAGAACAAGATGCTGTTCATGAAGATCGTCATATTTTCTACTTATCAAATATTGAAAATAACGTTCGCGAATATCACAGACCAGAGTAATCTGTGTATTTGAAAGACATTTAAATATAACCTAAAAACAGCAGTAAGACAGCTTCTCATTGAAATCGTCTTACTGCTGTTTTCTATTCATAATGCTTCGTCTTGAATGAATTCATTATGTCTATTTGACACATTATTGAAGTTTTTCTAAGAACTTAATTTCCTAAGCTATTCTATTTTAAATTGTCAAAGTCAAAGTACCCTAGACGCATTTTATGTTGGAACGACCTATTTCATATAAATATCTATATGACTAATATTATCAAAATCAAACGTTTTTTCTTGTGAGTCACTCAATATGTCGCCTAAATCTATTTTATGTCTTGCTCCATTTTTCATTTCTATAATTAGTTCCCCTGAATTGTAATTACTATATAGGTGTTCTTTTTCTAATAAATATTTTCTAATTCTAAAATCTGTTTCTTTTAGAGAAATCTGTTTATTCTTAACTTCTAATAAACTGTCTGGATTCACTTTAGTTTGATGACCGTTAACAAACAAGTTCATTCTATAAGATAAGTTAGTTACTTTTGATATAGGATCATACTTAACTACTGTGCCACGATATACTTTAGATTGTTGGTTTTCATATAATGTTCCCCATATATTAACTTTGTCTTGATTTTTAAACTGTTTCAAATAATCAGTGTTGTAGAGCACTGTCCGTACATTGTAGGTGTCAACTTTCGTGTCTATATAATTTTCCCCAACTCCTGTTACTTCTTTATTCGTATAAACTTCAAATTTTTGTGCATAATGCTCTTTTAAACTGTCATTACTATTTTCTGTAATCAATCCAGTTGTTTTTGCTTTTACTTCTGCTATTCCAATAGATCCCGTTACTGCAATCAAAAATGCCAAAGTTGTCAATAAAAACCATAGTTTCGCTTTCATTTTCAGATCATCCTTTCTCATTTAAGATTAAATGCATCAAATGCTTTGCGCGCAATTTAATGTTATTACCGAATGATCTATATATCAATATTTCTAGATGTTAATTTTCTAAAATTATCATTAATTTAGTTTGATTAGTTTTTAAAATAATTTAACGTATTTAACAATGCATAGATTTATTTTTCTAACATATTTATACGTTACGGCTTCGTGCTATGTTTTGGTACATAAAGCTTTGACATATCGATATTCTCCAACTCTAACAGCTTAATTTTATTATTAATCGTTCCACCGAATCCTGTTAAGCTACCCGTTTTACCAACAACGCGATGACATGGCACGATAATTGATAATGGATTGCTTCCGACTGCACCTCCAACCGCTTGTGCTGACATTTTTGGCTTATCAAGCACCTTGCCTACTTTTTTGGCAATAGCACCATACGTTGTTAACGTCCCATAAGGAATCTGTCTTAATTCATTCCAAACACACTGTTGAAAATGACTACCTGTTGGCTTTACAGGTATTGTGATTTCAGGATTGTCACCTTTAAAATACGCGTCTAACCACTGTGTCGCCTCTTTAAATATCGCTAAAGACGTATTTTCTTCCCTAGTACTATCATCTTGTTGATTTTCAAACAAAACAGCGGTCAGACTTATCCCATCACTCACAAGTTCCAATCGTCCTACAGGCGAATCATAGTAACTCTTATATACCATAAACACACACTCCTTTTGCATCATCATACTATTCATTTAACTTTATGAAAATGATTAACACTTTATGCTTTATCAAGATCAACTATTCACTTCCAAATCAAAATTCACATAGACTACCAACACAATATACCATTTCTTAATTAACTATGTATCAACACATACGTTTCTTAACCATTGATTAATATTTACTTTTAAATTCTTACTTACTTCAAAAATTACACAAAAAGTTCATAAAGTGCCTACAATGCGCCGTTTTCAAAACTACAATGGTGGAAAAATAGAATTGCCATTGTTTATATTTTGCATATAGTTTCAATGTATTTTCTTTTACTTATTAGTTTAAAAATTTAGAGGTGATGTTTATGAATAACAATTTTTTCAATAGTGACTTCGATTCTATTTTACGAAGAATGATGCAAGACATGCAAAACTCAAATCAGACTAGTAACAAGAAATACTATATTAATGGTAAAGAAGTTTCACCGGAAGAATTAGCACAATTTACGCAACAAGGTGGTAATCATTCTGCCGAACAAAGTGCGCAAGCTTTTCAACAAGCAGCACTAAGACAACAAGGTCAACAAAGTGGCAATGGCAATTATTTAGAACAAATTGGTCGTAACTTAACGCAAGAGGCTCGTGACGGATTATTAGATCCAGTCATCGGTCGTGATAAAGAAATCCAAGAAACTGCAGAAGTCTTAAGTAGACGCACTAAAAACAATCCTATCCTAGTCGGAGAAGCTGGAGTTGGTAAAACTGCGATTGTCGAAGGTTTAGCGCAAGCAATCGTTGAAGGGAACGTACCTGCAGCAATCAAAGATAAAGAAATTATATCTATAGATATTTCATCGCTTGAAGCTGGAACGCAATATCGTGGCGCCTTTGAAGAAAACATCCAAAAGTTAGTTGAAGGCGTTAAGTCATCACAAAATGCTGTGCTCTTCTTTGACGAAATTCACCAAATCATCGGTTCCGGCGCAACAGGAAGTGATTCCGGTAGTAAAGGGTTATCTGATATTTTAAAACCAGCATTAAGTCGTGGTGAAATTTCAATTATAGGTGCAACGACTCAAGATGAATATCGAAACAATATCATGAAAGACGCTGCATTAACACGTCGTTTTAACGAGGTGCTGGTTAACGAACCAAGCGCAAAAGATACGGTTGAAATTTTAAAAGGAATTCGCGAAAAATTTGAAACACACCATCAAGTCAAATTACCTGATGACGTATTAAAGGCATGTGTAGACTTATCCATTCAATATATTCCACAACGCTTATTACCTGACAAAGCAATCGATGTATTAGATATTACAGCTGCACATTTATCTGCACAAAGCCCTGCTATTGATAAAGTCGCGACTGAAAAACGTATTTCTGAATTGGAACATGATAAGCGTAAAGCTGTAAGTGCTGAAGAATATAAAAAAGCAGATGACATTCAAAATGAAATCAAATCTCTACAAGATATATTAGAAAACAGTAATGGTGAACATACTGCAGTAGCAACGGTGCATGATATTTCTGATACCATTCAACGATTAACTGGTATTCCTGTATCTCAAATGGATGCCAATGACATTGAACGTTTAAAAAATATTTCTAGTCGTTTAAGAAGTAAAATCATTGGTCAAGATAAAGCTGTAGAAATGGTTTCTCGTGCCATTCGTCGTAATCGAGCTGGTTTTGATGATGGCAATCGTCCAATTGGTAGCTTCCTATTTGTCGGTCCTACTGGTGTTGGTAAAACAGAGCTTGCCAAACAGTTAGCCATTGATTTATTTGGTAATAAAGAGGCACTGATTCGACTTGATATGAGTGAATATAGTGATACTACTGCTGTTTCTAAAATGATTGGTACAACTGCTGGCTATGTCGGTTATGACGATAATTCAAATACATTAACTGAAAAAGTACGACGCAATCCATATTCAGTCATTCTATTTGATGAAATTGAAAAGGCTAATCCACAAATATTAACATTATTACTCCAAGTGATGGATGATGGTAATTTAACAGATGGTCAAGGTAACGTCATCAACTTTAAAAACACAATCATTATTTGTACGTCAAACGCTGGTTTTGGTAACGGTACAGACCAAGAATACGATGACATTATGCAAGAAATGAAAAAATTCTTCCGTCCTGAATTCCTTAACCGCTTCAATGGTATTGTAGAATTCTTACACCTAGATAAAGAGTCACTACAAGAAATCATTAATTTATTGTTGGATGATGTCCAAGTAACATTAGATAAAAAAGGTATTACGATGAATGTCTCTCAAGATGCAAAAGATTGGTTAATTGAAGAAGGTTATGATGAAGACTTAGGCGCACGCCCATTAAGACGTATTGTTGAACAACAAGTGCGTGACAAAATAACAGATTATTATTTAGATCATACAGACGTTAAACATGTGGATTTAGATATCGAAGACAATGAGTTAGTCGTCAAAGGTAAATCATGATACTTTAACATATAGTGTATCAAAAAAATGAGCATCAGGACGCCCTCGCCTGTGCTCATTTTTTAAATTATTTCCCAGGAAAATGATTCGCTGTGTGTTGTTCTGTTCCACAACAATCACGATCAATGTCACATGTGCCACATTTCCCTTGTTTCGAACGTTTGAAAAATTTAACTAACGTATACAAGGCATATCCGAAAATTGCTAAAAAAATTAAAATGTTAATAATAACTGACACTTTAACCACTCCTTAAACAAATAAATGTCCGACTTGATAAAAAATGAATGTTAAGACATATGCAGTGACTAGAGGATAGGCAACTGCAAGTGCCGTCCATTTCCATGAATAAGTCTCTTTACGGATTGCTGCCACTGTAGAAACACAAGGAATATACAATAGTATAAATATCATAAATGCATACGCAGATAGCGGTGTAAATTGATTTTGAATCACATTGACAAGGCCTGCATCACTTGATGAATAGATAATCGCCATCGAACTTACGATAACTTCTTTTGCTAAAAATCCTGGCACTAACGTAGCACCTGCTTGCCATGTTCCAAATCCGAGCGGTTGCACTAACATACCAAAGAAGCTACCAACCATATGTAAAAAACTTTGATTGATATTCACATTGATACCATGTGGCCCTACATAACTTAATAGCCAAATGACTACTGAGCCGCCAAAAATAAATGTACCTGCTTTACGAACAAAGCCCTTAGCCTTTTCCCAAGTACTACGCCACAACGTTTTAATGGAAGGCACACGGTATGTTGGCAATTCCACAATAAAGATTGCATTATCATTTTTTAAAACCGTCTTAGTAAGTACTGTACTGACTAAAAATGCCATAATAATACCTAAAACATACAGGCTTAATACTACTAAAGATTGATTCTCTTTGAAAAAGATACCTACGAACAATGCATACACTGGCAGTCTAGCAGAGCATGACATGAATGGTGCAATTAATATCGTTGTTAAACGCTCTTTTTCATTTTCAATACTGCGCGCAGCCATAATACTCGGTACGTTACAACCAAATCCGATAATCATCGGTATAAAAGACTTCCCGCTTAAACCGAACGATTCCATAATACGATCCATTAAAACCGCAATACGTGCCATATAACCTGAATCTTCTAATAAAGATATAAAGAAAAAGAGCACAACAATTTGTGGTACAAAGACTAATACTGATCCTACACCAGCAATAATGCCATCTGTAATTAAATCTTGTAAAAATGGTATAACGCCAAGATAATTCATAATCGTCTTCACACTATCCGTAAATGTACCACCTATAAATGCATCGAGTTGATCCGACAAAGGTGTGCCAATCCATGTAAATGTAGTTTGAAAGATTAACCACATAATCGCTAGAAAGATCGGCATCCCTATATATTTATGTGTTAATATCTTGTCAATTCTAGAGCTGAAATATTGCTTATCTTCATCTGGATACGTTACCACGTCTTGCAATAACGTCTCAATATAATGATTGCGTATACGCTCCATCTCTCGACGAACAGATACAGCTTCTACTTGTTCGGCAACTTGATCACGAAAACTCGACAATTTATTTACAACCTCTGAATTAAGTTCGTTTGCAATTTGCATGTTATTTAATAAGAATTGAATCGCAATAAACCTAGCTTGATACTTATCATGAGATGTCTCTGTCATTATTATTTGACACATATTTTTAATTGTCTCTTCAATCTTCTCACCATAATTGATTTTAAAATGCGGTTGATACCCTTCCCCTAGATGCTTTATTTCGCCAAGTAAATGTTTAGTTCCTTTCCCTGTACGTGCCACAACTGGAAAAATAGGTGTTTTTAACTTTTTCATCAATTTATGATAATCGATTTTTATCCCGCGCTTTGTAGCTACATCAATCATATTTAATCCGATGTATATTGGTTTATTAAGTTCTAACAATTGTACTGTTAATTGCATATTTCTTTTTAGTTGACTCGCATCAACAATGTTAATGATTCCTGAAAATGAATCGTTTAATAAATAGTCTGTCACTACAGTTTCATCTTTAGAAATCGGCGATAAATCATATGTACCTGGTAAATCAATTAATTGTCCTACATTTTCTTTAAGCTTCCCTACTTTTTTCTCTACCGTTACGCCACTCCAGTTGCCTATATATTCATACGAACCAGTTAAAGCGTTAAACAAAGATGTTTTACCAACATTAGGATTTCCTAAAATACAATAATTTTCCATTCGTCCGGCTCCTATTCTTCTAATGCAATAGAACAAGCATCGCAATGTCTAATACTTAACTGTTGTCCGTTTACTTCAATAATACATGGCCCTTTAAATAAACATTTTTGTTTAATCGTTATGATAGCGTCATCTGTTAACCCAAAGGCACTTAGACGATACAACATATTCTCATTAGCAATATCCATTCGCTTTATTTTATAAGCCTTATTCATTTCACCATTTTTAATGTTTAACATACTATTTCGCTCTCCTATTAGAAATAATAATCATTATCACTTAAAAATCATAACCTTTAAAATTATAGCTCGCAATACTTTATTTAAATAATTTTCATTTTTCATGTAAAATTTGTGACATTGCAAAAATATTTTGTATAATCGCTTCCATGCAAAAAACCTCCGCTTCAAATGTCATTGATAGACATTTAAAGCGGAGGCATGTACATGTTATTTTATGATTTATTTCTTAAGTTTTTTTCTAACAATTGATTGAGCTTTTCAATATTTTTATTCAACTGTTCTATATTCGTTGTTTGTTGTTTTGAATTTAGTTGATGCTTGTTTTGATAATCCATTAAAGCATCATATAAAAACAATGAACTTGCTGATTGCTGTTTCACTTCTTGGTACAATGCCATCGTTTTATCATCTAGTACTATTGAACGTGCATCATCTTGCCCATGTACATCTTGATGTTTCGATACATTTGTTGCACCTTGTGGATATACTTTAAAGGTTGTGTCGTATGTTTCCTTACTATCTTTAGATTCAGATTCCTGTGATTCAACCGTTTTATATTTTTCAAGTGCATGTCCTTCAATATCAACTCGTGGAATAATGCGATTCAACCATGCTGGTAAATACCACGAACCTTTTCCAAACAATTTAGTTAATGCAGGAATTAACATCATTCTGACTACGAAGGCATCAAAGAGTACACCAAAAGCTAATGCCATACCCATTGATTTAATCATGACATCTTCTTGGAATACAAACGCAAAGAAGACACTAAACATGATTAATGCAGCTGCTACAATAACAGGACCACTTTCTTTCAATCCTACTTTGATAGAATAATCATTATCCCCTGTTTTACTATATTCTTCATGAATTCGCGACATAAGGAAGACTTCGTAATCCATTGCTAAGCCGAATAGTATACCAATTGTAATAACCGGCAAGAAGGCTAGCATTGGTCCTGTCGTTTCTATGCCGAATAATCCTTTCATAAAGCCATCTTGCATTACAAAGGTTGTAAAACCTAGTGTTGCCATTAATGACAAGACGAATCCTAAAACTGCTTTTAACGGTATTAGAATTGAACGAAAGACAATCATTAATAAGAAAAATGCCAATACAACAATTACTGTTGCAAATAAAGGTATCGCCTCATTTAACTTTTTAGACATATCAATATTAATGACACTTTGTCCTGAAATCTCCGTTTTGAACCCATATTTATCTTGTGCATCTTTATGATAATCTCGTAAATCATGCACTAAATCGTTTGTACTCTCTGCATTAGGCCCTTGCTTAGGTATCACGACCATCAAAGCGTAATCATTATCTTTACTCATTTGTGGCGGCGTAACAATATCTACATTTTTCTTATCTTTAATATCTTTATACACAGATTGTAAATCTTGTTGTAATCCTTGTGGATCATCTTTTTTATCTTTAACGTTAATCAGCATCGGTATTTGGCCATTAAATCCTTCGCCAAACTTATCTGAAATAATATCGTATGCCTTTTTCTGAGTAGAATCTGCTGGCTTTACGCCATCATCCGGAATGCCTAGACGCATATGACTAACTGGAATAGCCGCTGCAACTAATATAATTAAACCTAATAATACTGCTGCAAGTGCATTACCAGTAATAAATTTAGACCACGGCGTATCAATATCTTTTTTAAAATTAGACTGCAATTTGTTCACTTTAATGCGTTTATGGAAAATGCTAATTAACGCAGGTAATAAAGTCAGTGCACTGAATACAGCAAATATAACACTAATTGCCGAAGCAAACCCCATCACTGCTAAGAAATCTATGCCAACTAGCGATAAACCACATACGGCAATCACAACTGTCACACCAGCGAAGATGACTGCGCTACCTGCTGTTCCCACTGCAAGTCCGATACCTTTAACATAGTCTGTTTCAGTTTTCATTACTTGTCGATATCTAAACAAAATAAATAATGCATAATCGATACCAACAGCGAGCCCAATCATTACCGCTAAAGTTAATGTAACATTAGGTATATCAAAGACATAGGTCAATAGGCTAATAATGCCAACCCCAGATGCTAGACCAATCAATGCACTTATAATTGGTAATCCTGCAGCAATGACTGAACCAAATGTAATCAATAACACTACAAATGCAACTATGATACCAACTAGTTCAGAATTACCACCTACTTCTGTAGATGTCATACCTGTTCCTGTTAATTCAGTCTGTACATTATGATTGTCACGCAAATCTTTTAAATGACTTTTAATATTATCTCTAGAGCCATCTTTTAAAGATGTTTGACTAACATTGTATGTGATATCTGCAAATGCAGTTGTTTTATCTTTACTAATTTGCTTATTTTCGTATGGATCTGATACTTTATCAATGTGCTTGTCATCTTTTTTAATATCATCTAACGTTTTCTTAATATCTTTAGTGATACTCGGTTGCACAATACCATCATCTTTAGTCGTCTTAAAGACCACACGAATTTGTGCCTTTTCACTATCTTGATTAAAATGCTTTTCAATCTTTTCATTCGTGTCTAATGACTTTAATCCAGTCATTTTAATATCATTGTCAAATTTCGGTGCATTTGTAGCAATTGGTATAAATATTGCAGCTACAATTATTACCCATGCGATTAATGTGGACCACTTATGCTTTGCGATAAATGTACCCATCTTGTATAAAAATTTCGCCAAATATATTGCCTCCCTTTAAAATCAACGTTATAGTTTAACTATACAGTGTAGATTATTGTTCGATTATAGTATCTATACCATGCATCTTAAAGAACTAATTTTTGAATTCTGTATTTTAAACTACATATTAAGGAGAAATGTAGATGAAAGAGACCGATTTAAGAGTGATTAAGACAAAGAAAGCATTGTCTTCAAGTTTGCTTCAATTGTTAGAACAACATCTGTTCCAAACAATTACCGTCAACCAAATATGTCATAACGCGCTCGTACACCGTACAACATTTTATAAACATTTTTATGATAAATATGACTTACTTGAATATTTGTTCAATCAATTGACCAAAGCATATTTTGCGACTGATATTAGTGATCGCCTTAACCACCCATTCCAAACGATTAACGATACAATTAATAATAAAGAAGACTTACAAAAAGTAGCAGACTTCCAACAAGAAGATGCAGAGTTTAATAAAGTTTTAAAAAATGTTTGCATTAAAATTATGAATGACGACATCAAAAACAATAGCGACAGAATTGATGTCGATGGAGATATTCCTAATAATTTATTATTTTATATATACGGTTCGTTGATTGAAGGTTTTATGCATTGGATAAAAGATGAAAAAATTGACTGGCCTAGCGAGGAAATTGATAAAATTTTCCATAAGGTAATAAATATTAAGATTAAATAGTAGATTAGAGGCTCATAAGCGTTACCAACATTCATAATAAAAACGATAGTGTACACGTTAATGAATTCGTGTACTACTATCGTTTTTTATTTTTATCGTGCTTATCGCTATTAAAATAACTGATACACAACACATAAACTATGAAGAAAAAAATAAATCCGCTATCTAAATGACTTTGACTCAGTTGTTTAAATGACCAAATTGCTAATACAATTCCCATTATTATTGAAATAACGTATCTCACATTCTTATACCTATAATCCTTTTCTAAAAATATGGTTGCTATTACTTAATTTTAAAAGTTATAAATAAAAAGAGCCAACCGCAATGGATGGCCCTTGTTCATTATGAAGCATTAGAACATTTCTGAAACAACCTTTTGTTCTAAGAAGTGTAATAAGTAGTCTGGGCTACCTGTTTTAGCGTCCGTACCTGACATTTTGAAACCACCAAATGGATGGTATCCAACAACTGCTGAAGTACAGCCTCTGTTAAGGTATAAATTACCTACATCAAATTCGTTTACCGCTTTAATCCAATGCTCACGATTATTTGTAATCACTGCACCAGTTAAACCGTAATCTGTATCATTTGCAACCTCAATTGCTTCATCAAAATCGTTAACTTTCACAAAGCCAACAACTGGTCCAAAAATTTCTTCTTGCATGATTCTATCTTTAGATTTAAGTCCTGAAATGATTGTTGGTTCTACAAAGTAACCTTTTGAATCATCAGTGCCGCCACCTTGTTCTAATTTACCTTCTTCTTTACCAATCTCGATATAATTTTTAATCTTATCAAATTGTTTTTTATTAATAACCGGGCCCATATACGTATTGTCTACAGTATTGCCCAACGTTAATTCTTTTGTTAGTTTGATTGACTTTTCTAATACTTCGTCATAAACGTCTTTATGCACAATTGCACGTGAACATGCTGAACATTTTTGACCAGAGAAACCAAACGCTGACGTTACAATAGCTTCTGCTGCCATATCTGTATCAATATTTTCATCAACTACAATGGCATCTTTACCACCCATTTCAGCGATAACACGTTTCAAGAAGTTTTGACCTTCTTGAACAACGGCACTACGTTCATAAATTCTAGTACCTGTCGCACGTGAACCTGTAAATGTAACGAAATGCGTATCTTTATGATCAACTAAGTAATCACCAATTTCTTTCGGATCGCCAGGAACAAAGTTAACTACTCCTTTTGGTAATCCTGCTTCTTCTAAAATTTCCATTAATTTATAAGCGATATAAGGTGTATCCTCAGCAGGTTTCAATAACACTGTATTACCTGCAACAACTGGTGCTAAAGTCGTACCAGCCATAATCGCAAACGGGAAGTTCCACGGTGGAATTGTAACACCTGTACCAATTGATTTATAGAAATATTTATTGTGTTCACCTTCACGATCAAGTACTGGCTTACCTTGAGCCAAATCCATCATTGAACGCGCATAGTATTCAATAAAATCAATACCTTCAGCTGCATCACCAACTGCTTCATCCCATGGTTTACCTGCTTCATAAACCATAATTGCCGCAATTTCCGCTTTTCGACGACGAATAATTGCCGAAACACGTAACATAAGCTCTGCACGATCATTTGCTGACCATGTTTTCCAAGATTTATAAGCTTCGTTTGCTGCTTTAAATGCATCTTCAACATCTTGTTTTGTTGCCTTTGATGCATTTGCAATCACTTGTGATGTGTCTGCAGGATTGATTGATTTAATTTTGTCATCTTTGAAAATCTTCTCTCCATTAATCACTAATGGTATGTCTTGACCTAATTCTTTTTCCACGTCTTTCAATGCTTTCTTAAACATATCCACATTTTCTTGGACTGAAAAATCGTAACCAGGTTCATTTTTAAATTCTACTACCATGTACACTTACCCCCTATAAATTTTGAAAGTGGTTTAACCCTTTGATTTAATGATATAACATCATTTAAACTCATTTTACTATGAGTAAGGTCGGTTTTGCAATCGCTTTCATTTTTCTGCTTTATACCTTTCTTCTCAAGCATTTTGAAAATGATTAGTTACTTTTTAAAATTTAGAAGTGTCATGACAACTAATATAGTGTTTCATCGTTCAATGCTTCTGATGGTACCTCATTATCAATTTTACGAACGACTTTACAAGGATTTCCAACCGCTAAACTGTGTGGCGGAATATCTTTTGTGACAACACTACCTGCACCAATCACACTACCTTCTCCAATCGTCACCCCTGGTAACACGGCTACATGACCGCCAAACCAAGTATTACTGCCAATATGAATGGGTCCGGCTTTTTCAAAACCTTCATTTCTATGATGAAAATTAAGTGGATGTGTTGCTGTATAGAATCCACAATTAGGTCCTATAAAAACATTATCGCCAATTGTAATCTGTCCACCATCCATAAAATAACAATTGGTGTTTACATAGACATTTTTTCCTAGTTTAACGTTCCAACCATAATCTGTATCAAAAGGAATCGAAATACTTACATTGTCTGTTGTTGTTTGAAATAATTGATCGATTAATTCCTTTCTTTTATTTGTGTCACTCGGTCTTGTATGATTTAATTCAAAGCAAATATCTTTCGCTCGTGCACGTTCATTTATTAAGTCTTGATCAAAGTTTGCATCGTACCATTTTTCTGCTAACATTTTTTCTTTTTCAGTCATTACACCTTTCAACTCCTAATAACTTATTTACTTGTTTAAAAGTTAATCAAATAAACATTCGCCTATGCAACTAATACGCTATAACATTATGAAATCATGACCTTATCACCCTTATCTAAACAATTCTCGCATCAAATACTGCTAAAGTAGTAGATAAATTCAATACTACAGACGCATTCATTTTTTAATCTATTAACGTACAATGTGAGTAAGAGAAATATAAAGGAGTATGATAGCGATGAGAATATTAATTACAGGCACAGTTGCTATCTTAATCATTTTAGGTTTGGTCAAAACGATACAAGATTACGAAATGACAAACGACACGAGTCGTCAGTTGTCAGACAACAAAGATGATGATAAAGTCATCCATCTTAATAATTTTAAAAATTTACATGCTAAAGAATTTAACCCATCTGATTTCTTTTAAGTCACCCAAGAATTGCAAATCCAGAAGTCATTTAAGTTTTACCTTTCATTCATACATCCTTTAATATTAATTACGACTTCTTTTATATAGATGCTAAATAGAGAGATTGTTGTGCAATGTTTGCACGGCAATCTCTCTTTTTCTTTTTAAAATTGGTAAAAGTAAAACGCAACGATTGACTTATATACCTATAGGGGGTACATTAGACGTGTAACAATGAATCACAGGGAGGCAATAATGTGGCTAATACGAAAAAAACAACATTAGATATCACTGGTATGACTTGTGCCGCATGTTCAAATCGTATCGAAAAGAAACTGAATAAACTTGATGACGTTAATGCCCAAGTGAATTTAACTACAGAGAAAGCAACTGTTGAGTATAACCCTGATCAACATGATGTCCAAGAATTTATTAATACGATTCAACATTTAGGTTACGGTGTCGCTGTAGAAACTGTCGAATTAGACATTACAGGCATGACTTGTGCTGCATGCTCAAGCCGTATTGAAAAAGTGTTAAATAAAATGGACGGCGTTCAAAATGCAACGGTCAATTTAACAACAGAGCAAGCTAAAGTTGACTATTATCCTGAAGAAACAGATGCTGATAAACTTGTCACTCGCATTCAAAAATTAGGTTATGACGCGTCTATTAAAGATAACAATAAAGATCAAACGTCACGCAAAGCTGAAGCGCTACAACATAAATTGATTAAGCTTATCATATCAGCAGTATTATCTTTACCGCTATTAATGTTAATGTTTGCGCATCTTTTCAATATGCATATACCAGCACTATTTACGAATCCATGGTTCCAATTTATTTTAGCTACACCTGTACAATTTATTATTGGATGGCAATTTTATGTAGGTGCTTATAAAAACTTAAGAAATGGTGGCGCCAATATGGATGTACTTGTTGCTGTTGGTACAAGTGCAGCATATTTTTACAGTATTTATGAAATGGTTCGTTGGCTAAATGGCTCAACAACGCAACCGCATTTATACTTTGAAACAAGCGCCGTACTAATTACCTTAATCTTATTCGGTAAGTATTTAGAAGCTAGAGCGAAGTCTCAAACAACCAATGCGCTTGGCGAATTATTAAGTTTACAAGCTAAAGAAGCACGCATTTTAAAAGACGGTAATGAATTGATGATTCCTCTAAATGAAGTACATGTTGGAGATACACTTATCGTTAAACCAGGTGAAAAGATACCTGTTGATGGCAAAATTATTAAAGGTATGACTGCCATCGACGAATCTATGTTAACAGGTGAATCTATCCCTGTTGAAAAGAATGTTGATGACACTGTAATTGGTTCAACGATGAACAAAAACGGTACTATTACTATGACAGCAACAAAAGTTGGCGGGGACACTGCGTTAGCAAATATTATTAAGGTTGTCGAAGAAGCTCAAAGTTCTAAAGCGCCGATTCAACGATTGGCAGATATTATTTCTGGTTATTTCGTTCCTATCGTTGTTGGTATCGCACTATTAACATTTATCGTGTGGATTACTTTAGTTACACCAGGTACATTTGAACCTGCACTTGTTGCGAGTATTTCCGTTCTTGTCATTGCTTGTCCATGCGCATTAGGACTTGCTACACCAACTTCTATTATGGTAGGTACCGGTCGCGCTGCTGAAAATGGTATTTTATTTAAAGGTGGCGAGTTTGTTGAACGCACACATCAAATTGATACCATCGTTTTAGATAAGACGGGTACCATTACAAATGGTCGTCCAGTCGTGACAGATTATCATGGTGACGATCAAACGCTACAACTGCTTGCTACTGCTGAAAAAGATTCTGAACACCCATTGGCAGAAGCCATTGTCAATTATGCAAAAGAAAAGCAATTAACATTAACTGAGACGACAACATTTAAAGCAGTACCTGGTCATGGAATTGAAGCAACGATTGATCATCACCATATATTGGTTGGTAACCGTAAATTAATGGCTGACAATGATATTAGCTTGCCTAACCATATTTCTGATGATTTAACACATTATGAACGAGATGGTAAAACTGCTATGCTCATTGCTGTTAATTATTCATTAACTGGTATCATCGCAGTGGCAGATACTGTAAAAGATCATGCCAAAGATGCTATAAAACAATTGCATGATATGGGCATTGAAGTTGCTATGTTAACTGGCGATAATAAAAACACTGCTCAAGCCATTGCAAAACAAGTAGGCATAGATACTGTTATTGCAGATATTTTACCAGAAGAAAAAGCTGCACAAATTGCGAAACTACAGCAACAAGGCAAGAAGGTTGCGATGGTTGGTGACGGTGTAAATGATGCACCTGCATTAGTTAAAGCTGATATCGGTATCGCCATTGGTACAGGTACAGAAGTTGCCATTGAAGCAGCTGATATTACTATTCTTGGTGGCGACTTGATGCTTATTCCTAAAGCCATTTATGCAAGTAAAGCAACCATTCGTAATATTCGTCAAAATCTATTTTGGGCATTCGGCTATAATATTGCCGGTATCCCTATAGCTGCATTGGGCTTACTTGCGCCATGGGTTGCTGGTGCTGCAATGGCACTAAGTTCAGTAAGTGTTGTCACAAACGCACTTAGATTGAAAAATATGCGATTAGAACCACGCCGTAAAGATGCCTAGATTCCTTAATAATGAAGGATTCGTTGGTGATTCTGAGGTAGGCTAGTGATTGGCTCTATAATGTCGCGGTTTACAGTTGGATCTTCGCTCCTACTGCATATATAGTTACACTTTTCGCTTGGCGAATTAGTGTATCTTACCTAATAGCTCCGCCTATTAGGTTCCAACATTATTATAAATAATAAGTACACTATGGTTTACAGTTGGATTTTCGCTCCAACTGCATAAGAGCCTGAGACATAAATCAATGTTCTATGCTCTACAAAGTTATAATGGCAGTAGTTGACTGAACGAAAATGCGCTTGTAACAAGCTTTTTTCAATTCTAGTCAACCTTGCCGGCGGGGCCCCAACAAAGAGAAATTGGATTCCCAATTTCTACAGACAATGCAAGTTGGGGTGGGACGACGAAATAAATTTTACGAAAATATCATTTCTGTCCCACTCCCTAAAAGGAGGTGAATGCTATGTCACAAGAAATTTTAAATGTTGAAGGTATGAGCTGTGGTCACTGCAAAAGTGCTGTTGAATCTGCATTAAATAATATTGACGGTGTCACTTCAGCTGAAGTTAACCTTGAAAATGGTCAAGTAAGTGTTCAATATGATGACAGTAAAGTTGCTGTATCTCAAATGAAAGACGCAATCGAAGATCAAGGTTACGATGTCGTTTAATTAGGCAATATTCAACGTCATCAACACCAAATTAAAAAATCGAACTGATGAGAATCCCAACAATCCAAATTATCTCATCAGTTCGATTTTTAATTTACTCGTAACCTAGTATCTCCAGTCTGCAATACATCTAATGTTGCATCTAATGCATCGACAATTAGATTTTCAACTGCAGCTTCAGTATAAAACGCAATATGTGGTGTTAATATGACATCTTCCCTGTCAATCAACGATTCTAACAATGGATCGTTCAGTGTTTTGCCCCTTTGATCACTTGGGAAAAGTTTGCGTTCAAATTCATACGTATCAAGTGCTGCACCTTTAATCACACCATTGTCTAATGCGTCTAATAACGCCTTAGTATCTACTAAAGAACCTCTCGCACAATTGACAAATACTGCGCCCTTTTTAAAATGTTTAAATAATTCAGCATTAAATAGATAATGATTATATTTCGTTGCAGGTACATGTAATGTCACGATATCAGCACCTTCAACCGCTTCCTCAATCGTATCTTTGTAATCGACATACGTTGCAATTTTAGCATTAGGAAACGGGTCATATGCGACCACATCACTTTGATAACCATTGGCAAATATATCGGCTACTACACGGCCAATTCGACCTGTACCAATAACAGCTACTTTTAAATCTTTAATGGATTTCGATAAAATAGTAGGTTCCCATCTAAAATCATGCTCTCGCACTTTCGTTTGAATTTGATTAAAATGACGAACCACATTAATAGCCTGGGTCACAGCAAACTCCGCAATTGAATTCGGAGAGTATGACGGCACATTTGACACAATCAAGTTATACTTGTTTGCTAACTCCAAATCATATGTATCAAATCCAGCACTACGTTGTGCGATTTGTTTAATACCTAGTTCATTTAATCGTTTATAAACATGCTCTGATAATGGTATTTGTTGTGATAGCGATAAGCCATCATAACTAGCGACATCTTCAACATTGTCATCAGTTAATGCTTCTTTAGTAATATCTACCTCAACATGATGTTTCTCTGCCCACGCCTTGATATAAGGCATATCCTCATCGCGTACACTCATGATTTTAATTTTTGTCATTTTAACATCACCCTTAACTTTATTATTCATATAAATATGCTAATTCTGTTAATCTTATTGCAGCTTCGTCTAATTGCTGGTCATCTAACGCCAATGAGATTCTCACATAACGATTACCATTCTCTCCAAATGGTTTCCCTGGAGCAACAAGTATTGACTTCTCTTTCACTAAAAATTGCTCAAATTGCTCGCTGTCATAACCAGGCGGTGTTTCCAACCATACATATATACCACCTTTAGCATGAACAAATGGCAAATCAGCTTTTGCAAGCATGGCTTCGAATCGGTCACGTCGTGCTTTAAATACATTGCTTTGTTCTTCTAAAAAATCATCATAATGATTCAAAGCATATATTGCGGCATCTTGTAATGCACCAAACATCCCAGCATTTGTGTGCGTTTGGTACTTTTTCAAAGCTTGAATCATATCTTTATTACCAACTGCAAAACCAACTCTAAAACCTGACATGTTATAACCTTTAGACAAGGAATAAATTTCAATCGCAACATCTTTCCCATTTTCCGAAGCAAGTATACTAGGATTTTTAGCGTCGAAACCGAAAGCACCATAAGCAAAATCATGCACGATTTTAGTGTCTGTATCTTTAAATTTAGCTATCGCTTCATCAAAAACTTCTTTCGTAGCTGTCGATCCAGTTGGATTATTTGGATACGTTAAATAAATGAGTTTTGTTTTATCTATTATTTGTGAATCAACTTTGGACCAATCTGGCAAATAATGCGGCGGTTCTAAATTAAGCGGAACAGGCTTGCCATCAGCTAAAAGTACACCTGCTAAATAATCAGTGTAGCCTGGGTCAGGTAGTAATACATAGTCTCCTGGATTGATAACACATGTTGGTACTGCCACTAATCCATTTTTTGTACCATATAAAATACATACTTCATCTTCTTTATCTAACGTCACATCATATTGTCTTTGATAAAAATCTACAATGGCTTGCTTGAACATCTCTTTACCATGAAAAGCACCATATTTTTGATTTTCAGGAATAGTTAGTGCTTTTTGAAAATGATCAATAATACCTTGTGGCGTGGGCCCATCAGGGATTCCAACTGCCATATTAATTAATGGCAATGGTCCATGTTCGATTTTACGTCCCATCGTTTTCCCGAAATAACTATCAGGGATATTTGCTAATTTGTTAGAGATCATCAAATTCCTCCTCTATCATTAAACATAGCCTTGGCGACTATCATAGTCCTAACAACTTGTATCACTCTCATTTAGATGGTTACAATGACATCGCCATTCACCGTTATGTTCAACAGAACTTATGACACACGTTGTATTGAATGAATTTATTTTCATTTTAGGTAGGTACAATATTATTGTCAATATTAGGAATTTTCAGATTAATATACACTCAATCGTTATGATTCAACTGCCATGTATATCCGCATGCGCAACCAGTTAGATATGCTTATATAAAGTATAACGCCCATCAAGGTACGTATTCAAACGTGAACCTTAACAGGCGTCATTCATTGTTAAATAAAACTTCTTAAGCACATACTTATTTCACTATGCCTTTTACGTTCCCCTTATACTTTTCTCACATCTTTCTATTAGACTACTCCCTTACACGCCCTGCTCAATATCTTTAATCATTTCATCTACAGTTATTTTCGCACTCGTTAAGACAATAGGAACGCCTGCACCTGGATGCGTACTTGCACCTGCAAAATATAAATCTTTATAATCTCGCGATACATTTTGTGGACGATAATAATTACTTTGCGCTAAAGTTGGCATTAAACCGAATGCCGAACCAAATTTCGCATGATACGTTTGCTCAAAATCATTTGGCGTAAAGATTGTTTCTGAAACAATATGCGATTTTATATCTTCAAATACTTCAATCGTTGCTAATTTACGATAAATAATTTCCTTTATTTGTTGTGTCAAAGCTTCATCTGACCAATCGATTCCGCTACCTGTTTTAAGTTCCGGAGTCGGCATTAACACATAAATACCAGTTTTGCCTTCTGGCGCAAGTGATTTATCAGCGACCGCTGGAATATACACATAAATCGAAGGATCATATGATAAACGTCCCTCAAATATTTCTTCAATATTGCCTCTAAAATCATCTGAAAAAATAACATTATGAAGTCTCACTTGATCTGTCACATCAATATCTATACCGATATACATTAAAAATGCTGAACAAGAGTAATCTAAGTCTGCAATTTTATGTGGTGGATACTTTTTAATAGGTGCAAAATCTGGCATTAATGATTCCGCAACACTAGGGAAATCAGCCGTACATAAAATTTTATCAAATTTTCTTATGTCACCATTCACTTTTATCGCATCAGCTCGTTTGAATTTAGGATCAATAATAATTTGCTCAATTTCAGCATTAAGTTCAAGATTAACGCCTAAATCTTTATTTAATTGCGCTAGCCCTTGAGCCATGCCATACATACCGCCTTTAATAAAATGCACACCAAACATCATTTCAATCATAGGAATAATTGAATATAGTGACGGGCCTCGTTTTGGATCAATTCCTATGTATAACGTTTGAAACGCTAAAAGCTTTTGTATCTTTTCGTTATCAATATAATGTTCAATTAGCTGATCTGCATGATTTAACGTTTTTAACTTAGCACCTTGCACAAGTGACGTCATATTATAAAAGTCACTTGGTTTGCGATACGTTCTTTCTAAGAAATAGCGACGTGCAATTTCATATTTTTTATAAACATCTGTTAAAAAGGACATAAAACCATGCGTTGAACCAGGTTCTATACTTTCTAGCATGTGCTGTAATTCAGCTAAATCTGTAGGCACCGTTATACGATCATCGCGGTCAAAATACACATCGTAAATATAACGTAATTGTCTCAATTCAATATAATCTTCATAATTTTTACCACACATTGTAAATACATCTTTATAAACATCTGGCATCATGACAATTGTGGGGCCCATATCAAATGTAAAGCCGTCTTTCTTTAATTGATTCATACGCCCGCCTACATTATTATTTTTTTCAAATATTGTCACTTCATGACCTTGAGAAGCAATACGGGCTGCCGCTGCTAATCCTGTGACACCTGCACCAATTACTGCAATCTTCATTATTCAACCACCTATATTCTATGATATTTACTATTTATTTCATGAAACAACTTTGCTTTTTTCCTCTTATCCACAAAAACACGTTCATGTAATGTATAGTTAGCCTGTCTCACTTCGTCCAGTATTTCAATATATATACGTGCTGCTAATTCTATGATTGGTTGTGCTTCAATACTAAATACTTTGATTTGATCCATAACATCTCGAAAATCTTTTTCTGCGATAGCTGCATAATATTCCCATAAGTCAATATAATGATTATTAACACCATTTTGGTACACTTCAGCAATATCAACTTCATATTGCTTTAATCGTTGCTTACTAAAATATATCCGTTCATTTTCAAAATCTTCACCGACATCTCTTAATATATTAATCAATTGCAACGATTCACCAAGCCTTCTAGCGACATCGTATGTCTGATGTGTTTCATGATCACTTAAAATCGGAGTCAATACTTCACCTACTGTACCAGCAACACCATAACAATATCCGAATAATTCAGCGTCCGTTTCAAACATTGTAAAATGTTGATCTTTATATACAGTATCAATGAGATTATAGAAAGATTGAAAGGCGATATTTTTATGTTGTGCAACATGCTGAAGAGCCATCATGATTCTACGATCACTTTGAAAGTGATGATGTTCATATGGGTATTTTTCAATAGATTGTATATCTTCTTTTATTTGATTTAAAAATTGAATATCGCCATAAACATCTATACTGTCATCAATTTTACGACACACAGCATAAATTGCCCAAACCGCTTTTCTTTGATCTTCTGGTAACAAGTCAAAAGCGTAAGAAAAGCTTTTTGAATGTTTCTTCATGATTTTATGACAATATTTAAAATTCATAGCCATCATTGTCATACTAGTCCTCCTATATTGAAATGCCATTACCTTGATTTATTGTTCTTTAGATATAGAATATTGACGACCTTTCCATTCAACTACACCATAACGATGCGTTTGTTTCCAAGATTGGATGAAAATTTTAGTAAAAAACATAAATAACAATGGATGACATACCATTAATAAATTAGAAAATTGGCCGACCCTTCGATGCAGATAAATAAATTGTGTAGTATAGCTCAAGTAAACTGTTAACATTTTTCCTACAGACATTTGGCGATATTTTAAACTAAGACATAGCCCTAAAATACTCGCAATAGAACCGAACAACCACAACACAATTGCTGCCATGATCTTAGACTTTGTGCCACCTGCCCCAGTCGACAAATGCTTTGTCCATCCTTCTTGTAATGACTGAAATCCTTCTTGATACATGCGAAATGCAACAAATGGAAATCCTTCATAAACTGTTACGGGCAATGATTGTGAAGTATATGCACTTCCTAAAGCAAATCCTTCAATAATATGACGGTTCGCACTTTTATGACCTCCAGTTGCATAATAATCTTCTTTATTTGTTAATGTCACCGGTCCAAATGCATGCTGGTTAGTCCGACCGTCGTCTAAGGTAGAAAATACATTCATACCAACGACTGTCATTAAATTAAATATCGCTGAAAACCCTTCGTAGAAACGTTTTGTTATATGATAAGGCTGTACGCTTAACAATCCTTTTTCGCCTTGTAATTGATACTGATTAATCAACGTTTCAACAGCATCTTTCCTTAAGAAAGTTACATCAGCATCTACAAAAGCAATACGGTTCGTACATGCATGCGTCATACCTTGATAACAAGCATGCGATTTCCCATACCATTTGCCGTCAGCATCATCAACAACATCTACTACAGTCGCACCATATGAACGCGCTACACGTGCTGTGTCATCTGTCGATCCGTCATTCATAACAATGACATCTACTGGAACTTGCTGTTGTATTATCGAATGTAGTAAATGACCTATTCTTTTTTCTTCGTTTCTAGCCGGAATAATAATTGTTAATGATTTATGATTGAAGTTCCGCGTTTTCGCCTTTAGCTGATGTCTACGATTAAATATCAATGCACCACACGCCATAGACATGGTCACTATTACTGTTAATATTCGTGATAACCATTTCATAGATATCACTTCCTATTCTTCGCTTCTCGCGCGTTTATTTTGTCTGCGACTTGTTGCCCACTTAATGTAACCATTGGCATGCCACCACCAGGATTTACTGATCCACCTACAAAGTACAAGTTTTCAAAATACTGACTTTCTTTAGGAAATTTAAATCCTTTGTTTTTCTTTTTATCTGCTACAACACCATATATTGCACCACGATTAGAACGATAATTTTTTTCAATATCTTCCGGTGTCCAAACATCTTCATAAATAATGTGTTTTCTTAAATCAGTGAGTCCCATTTTTTCTAATTTATCCAAAATTTTATCCCTAAACTTCGCATAATCTTCAGTTGTAAAAGGCTGATCTTGAATATATGGAATATGTGGTAAGACTTTGATATTTTCATAACCTACTGGCGCTTGTGTGTGATCAGTTTTATTCGTATTTACTAGATAAATGGTCGGATCATCTGGCAATACCTTTTCATGAAAAACTTGTTGATAATTGAGATAAGCATTTTCCGTAAAAAAGAAATTATGATGTGCTAATTGCGGGTATTGGCAAGCAATACCTAAATGCATCACATATCCTGAGCTTGCTGGCTCAAATTCCCGCTCTAATTTGTTTAATCGTTGAGTACCAAGGTGAAGTAAATATTTATAAGTAGGTATGACTTCCATATTTGAAATAATATAATCTGCCTTTACAAACTCACCTGTATCTAATCTGACACCTGTCACACGTCTTTGATATGTTTTAATATTGTCCACACGTGTACCTGTATGAATTGTGACACCTTCTTCACGCGCTAGCTTTTCCAAGGCATTGGCTAAATGATGGATTCCACCTTCTACATACCAAAGGCCTTGCTCTTGTTGCATATGGAATAACATAGATAATACAGCTGGCGCATCGTATGATGAAGAACCTACATATTTGATAAAATAGCCTAACATTTGTCGCAAATATGGATTCGAGATACGCTTGTCTATGGCCTGTTGCATAGTATGTACATAATCATAATTAATAAGTGCATTTAATGGCCCATGAAATTTAATAATTTGAGATAGTGTATCTAAACCATAGTTAAAATACCCTTTTTCAGTAATACGATCGATTCGTCTTGTATAATTCAAATAATTTTGCAGTTCCTCTATATCCTTTTTCGACAATATCGCATTATGCTGACCTGTTTCTTTAATACCTTCATACAAATCGATAGTCGTTCCATCTGGAAAAAAGCTACGCCATTGATGTGGCAATCTCTTGATTGTAACGTAGTCTGACATTTGCTTCTTGCTATATTCGAATAATTTTTCAAAAATATAAGGCATCGTTAAAATAGATGGACCTAAATCAAAGCCAAAGCCATCTGATTCATGACGATTAACTTTGCCTCCTATATGATTATTTTGTTCATATAATGAGACCGAATAGCCACTTTGTGCCATTCGAATTGCTGCAGAAATCCCACCTAAGCCACCACCAATAACGATGATATGTTTAGTCATGACGTTCACCTCTTCGTTTTAATATGCGTAGTAACTGCGTTAATCTCGGTCGATTATAACGTTGCACAATAATGATAGGAACATTAGCTATCATTGCATAGAAAATATTTATATACTTTACTAAACGAGGGCCTTTATTGAATATGATGACTGGAAGTATTGATATCCAATGAATTAACTCTGCCCTCTTTGTCTCTATAATCATTTTTTCAATTTCATCAGAATTGATTGTCATTAAATGACGCTGATCATATATATTTCGATTAAGCTTATGACCATCTAAAATCTTATGCTTCCATTTTCTTACGTAAAACCATTTGTTCCAAAATTTTCCATGCTTCTCAAAGTTAAATGATTTAAATATTATATGCTTCTGACGAAAATACTTGTCAGGAATTCTTGTACCTAAATTTGCTATATTTAGTTGAACAATTAACCAATACATACTACAGAAAAATGCTGTTTTGATATATTTTTTCATGGTTTTCATCTAAATTGAATCACTCTCAATCATACTGACATAGTATAAATTATCATTTTATTACTTAGTTCCCTAAAGATCAGTGAATAAACCGCTCTCATTTATATTTATATAAAACAAAAACGCCAATACTCTCATGTTAGAGAATATTGACGTCATTTGATTTACCTTTGATTAATGAATGAAATTATATGAACCTGCTTGGTTTGCTGAAATTGTACGAGATGTAACCACACCAGCACCATGTCCATAGTTCATTTCTGAAACACGAACAGAACCGTTGCTGTTAACGCCTTCAACGTAAGCAACATGACCGTAATAGCCTTGTGTTGTTTGCATGATAGCACCAGCTTTTGGTGTATTGTTCACTGTATAGCCAGATGATGCAGCTGCGCTAGCCCAATTACTAGCATTGCCCCATGTTGAACCAATTTTCCCACCAACACGATCAAATACATAATAAGTACATTGTCCTGAAGTATATAAGTTACTTCCTGATGCATAACCATTAGAAATTGAACGACCATTTGAAGATGGCGCTGCAGTTGTAGTCACATGAACATTATTGCTTGTTGTGCTATAACTTGCACCTAAACCACCAGTGTAATAGTTATTTGTTGCTGTTTGGCTATTGTTTGTATAGTTATTGTATTGATATGAATGATTATAGTAGTTATTGTAAGATGCATTGTTATAACTATAAGTATTGTAGTTATTGTAATAGTATGTGTTGTTTTGCGTTAATTGACTTGGATTCCAATTTCCTGTCCAAGTGTAATGATAATTACCTTGTGCATCAATTGTATACGTATAGCTGTATGATTGAGCGTCATTAGAATTATATCCATTGTTATTTTGTTCTGCGGCTTGTGCATCATGTCCTGCAAATGCGATAGTGGCAAGTCCTGCTGTAGCGATTGTAGCTGTAACGATTTTTTTCATAATTAAATATCCTCCCAATAATCAAAACACTCTATACATATAGTCATTAGCGACTCAATTATTTTAAATTTTATATTTTTTATTTTTTTAGTATGCAAATAATTATAACTTTTATAGTTTTGCGACAAAACAAACTATAACAGAGATTAGGTACCTTGTGGTCTTTGTTATCATAATGTAATCTGTTCCTAACAAAGCATCATTGAATGTAATATACCAATTAGAATGTTTACAACACTTTTTCTGCACCGTTAACATGGGATTTGAAAATAAAAAAGCACTAAACTTTTAATGAAATACATCCTTTTTGATAATAAAAATCAGAAGTAATGTAATATTTCAAAAGTTTAGTGCATCAAGTTATTTCTTATTTGTAGCATGTGTTTCCATTGTTTTTACAATCAAATCAGTCAATGCTTTACTACCTGCATATTCTAAATGTATGCCGTCATATGCAAAGTACTCCGGATGACCTTCAGAAGCTTTATACCAATCTACAAGGTGTACATTAGGACGCTTTTCAGCTGCCTCATAAATTAATTTATTTATTCTACCTTCATAATCTCTAGGTACTCTAATAGAAACTAAATATATGTCTGCTTTTCCAAAACTATCCAATAGTTCATTTAATTGATCTTTCGTAAATGCCCCATTTGTACCAAGCTCTACTACAACTTTTTGACCTTTTTTAGCATAGTCTTTATATTGCGATTTCACAATTGGTGTAGCATCAACGAGTTGCCGTCCAACTTTACCATCAATTTGTGCATTTGGTATTTTCTTAGTAAAGACATTACCAATATCCACCATAACCGAATCACCAATTAATAACGGTGATGACTTTTTAATATCCTCTTTACTATTCGCTGTCTGCTTATCCTCTTGCTTATCTTTTTTAACGACCTTTTTCTTCGTTGTTTTAAATTCAGTCTTCTTCTCTTTCTTCTCAGCTTCATGTTGTTTACCAAGTGCATCAAATTGCCCACTGAGCACGATGATAGATGGAATCAATAATAAGATAACTAACGCAGTTCTAGCAAATTGACTCTTCTTTTTAGGTAAAAATGCAAAAGCTTTAAATCCTTTTTTACGTATAGGTGTTTCAATAAAGCGATACGAAATTTCAGCCATTAACGCTGTTAACAAAATTTCTATAATATAAACGTATACCGGTATTTGTCCTTGTACGTAATAACTGTTCACAAAAACAATGATAGGATAATGCCATAAATATAAGCTATATGATCGTTTACCTATAATTAGCAAAGGTTTCATACTTAAAAATTTAGCAAATAAACTAGAAGGATGTACCGCAATCGCAATAATGAATAAAGTTGCAAATGATATAATGTAAAATCCTCCATTATATATCCATTGATCTTGGTCTCCAACTATAAAGAACAAAGTCATTAGCACCGCAAAACCAGATATCCCTATAATATCTAATGATACGACAATCTTTTTAGAAATATCTTTTTTCAAAGCAAACGGTGGCCAAATAAATGCTAATATACAACCAAGCAATAAAGTTTGCAGTCGTGTATCTGTCCCAAAATACACACGTGAATTATCTCCAGTGATAAAATGAATCACTATCATAAGTCCTAAAGAAATCAACGATACAATAAATAGCGTTTGAATAATATTTCTCGGTTTAAATCTATGTAATAAGAACGTGATAACCAATGGGAAAAGCAAGTAAAATTGTTCTTCAATGGCTAAAGACCATAAATGTTTGAGTGGTTCAATAGCAAATTGGTTAAAATAATCTACATTCTGTGAAATGTACCACCAGTTTGAAACATAGAATATAGCTGCAATAGCATCTCGTTTCATTTGTATAATCAATTCCGGTTTAAATATCAGTGTGAACGTAAGCACGACACAGATTAAAAATAACACTGCCGGAATGAGTCGTTTCAATCGTCGCTTCCAAAACTCTAGCAAATCGATTTTTTGCGTCCGATAATACTCACTTATCAACAAACTTGTTATTAAATAACCTGAAATAACGAAGAATGTATCTACTCCTAAAAAGCCCCCACTTAACCATTGTGCATTCAAGTGATAAATAATGATTCCTATAACTGCGAATGCCCTCAATCCATCTAATCCGGGTAAGTATCGCGGGGAATACATTTTTTCTAAACGTTTAAAGTCTTTTGTATCCATGTTAATAAACGCCCCATTTATTTTTCTCTATTTTGTAGCATATCACAATATTTTTGAAAATAAAATATTGCAATGATTTTCATTAATTGATTTAACCCTTAATTAAGATAGTTTTAAATTTTTTATTAAGTAGAAAACAATTATTACAGTTAATTTCATTACTGCAAACCACATATAAATTTGTCGATTTTACTACATAACATAGATTATCATAGATTCTTGAATTTTTAGCAAAATAACTGTTATTTTCATTATATTTTTACAAAAAAAGTTCGTTTTATATTTTATGCATCTTACTGTAACAGAATCATTAAGATATGCTGTTCGAATTTACTTTTAAAAAGTTGAATAAACTGATATGTATTGAAAATAAAGTGAAATGCAGCCTATCCTCTAATTTAAACCAAACGATATATCACGTCAGCCTTTATATTTAAACGCTATGTGTCACTTTTAAAATGAATATTACTAAGATTGTCATATCAATTATTCATTGCATCGAATTAATCTTTTAAATTTCTATAATAAAACCTATTATCTACATCTAATTTAGGAAAACTACTTGGTAAATCTCCTCGCTTAATTTCACGGAAGCCATTATTAGAATAAAAATACTGTGCACTAATAAATTTATCAATTGTTCCTAAATAAATACCATCGATATTTTGTTCTTTACATGTCATTATAACTTTATCTAAAAGTTTTTTACCTATTTTTAAATTCCTATAACCTTCATCAACAAACATTTTTTTAAGTGCAGACATATTATTATCTAGTCTAATCAAACCTATAGTACCAACAATATTTTGATGATTGTTTATTGCAAGCCAAAATTGACCTCCGCTATTCAAATAATTATGTTCGATGTTTTCCAAATCAGGTTGATCATTCCTATCAATATTTATATTAAATTCATTTTTTTGAATCGATAAAATAAATTTGATTAACTCTTCCTTATAAGACCTATTATATTCAATTATGTTTATAGCCATTTTTATCTCCTTTTTCATTTAATTTAATCATAAAATGCGCGTTTAGTTTGTATCTAGTGTACTCAGTACATCCTCAAATGAAGTTTCATTCCACTTGGCACTTAATAAAGACAAGTATTTTAGCAGTAATACAATAAAGTCCAATAAATTTCCCTAACTTCAATATCCACTTTTTAAGAAATGTATTTTTAATTAATAAAAAAACTCTTCCCAATTTCTATGGGAAGAGCTATATATTTAATGTCTAAACATTACTTTTATTAATTATGAAGGAATTAGAATCCCCAAGCGCTTAAACCTTGTGCTTTGTATGCTTTAACAGCTGCGTTGATTTGTTGGTCAACAGTGTTTGTTGGACCCCAACCTGGCATAGTTTGGAATAAACCTGAAGCACCTGATGGGTTGTAAGCATTTACTTGACCATTTGATTCACGAGCGATGATTGCAGCCCATGTAGAAGCTGAAACACCAGTACGTTGAGCCATGATTTGAGCTGCTGATGAACCAGTAGCACCTGCAGTATTACCATTGCTTAATCTCACTGAACTTGAAGTAGTTGAAGTGCTGTAGTTATGGTAAGTTGGAGCTGAAACAGCTTCAACGTTTGAGTTACTTGATTGTGCATTGTAGCTTACTGATTGTACATTTGAACCTTGGTTGTATGAAGTAGTGTAGTCTGCACCTGCAACGTTTGAGAAACCAGCAGTTTGACCATTAGCTGCTTCATAGCTCCATGACCATGTAGTACCATTTGAAGTGAAGTTATATTGGAAACCATCTTTTACAAAGTGGATGTCATATGCACCATCTTTGATTGGAGCTGCATTTAATTGATCTTGGTGATTGTGTGCTAAGTCAACTAAGTGTGCTTGATCAACGTTCATTTCAGCAGCGTGTGCTTCATGTCCTGTGCTTGCTGCGTAACCTGTTACACCTAATGCCACTGCTAATGATGATGCCATAATTGTCTTTTTCATAGTAAAAAATCCTCCAGTAATAATTGTAAGTTTATGTTTTTAGTAATTATATTTTGAATTTGAAATGTCGTAGTGCAAGTTTAAATTGTCTTTTATTTCTTTCAACGGTAATCACTATATCACAAAAAACCAGCCAGTAAATTACACTTTCTTTACAAAACATTACAATATCAAGTTTTATTTGTAATGTTGAAATATGGCTGTTTTATACTGCAATGTGAAATATGTACCTTTTAGAATCCAATCAACCCTTGAAATAGTCTTTAACACATAAGATTTTTACTATGTTTAGCTCAACTATTACAACTTTCGTAATATTACAGATTGTATTTTTGTTACATAGCTGTAATATATCTGACATGTAACTTCTCTTATTTTCGTACATTAAACGCAATTAAAAAGCAATCAACACATATGATTCTGCAAATGTGTTGATTGCTATTATTGTTATATATTCAAAGTTACTATGCACACATCTTTTGTGGATTGACTTATCTTTTATAAGCACAAATAAACTACAGCTCAATTATATTGTTAAACTTTATTCTCTCAATTCACAATAACATTAAATAATTTTTGGTCTCATATTTTCAAAAAACATACTGTCCTTATCCCATGAATTTAAAAATATCATTAGTATATAAACGAAACACTTTACGATAAATGATATCTGCAAGCCAAGCTGTTACAAATGGTACAACAAAGAACGCTACTACAATTAGTAAGACACTCAACCAAGCAGAATCAACCTCCATAAATTTAAATGCATTAATCGGTCCTACCATCCCTATAAAACCAAATCCAGCTGACTCTTTCGTTCCATGAATACCTACTAATGCTGATACCAAACCTGATACAATGGCTGTCGTCAATATTGGTAACATAAGAATTGGATATTTCACCATGTTAGGTATCATCATTTTAACACCTCCAAAGAAGACGGATAACGGCACCCCTAAACGATTCACTTTACTTGTACCAATTATCAATACTGCTTCAGTCGCGGAAATACCAATTGACGCTGACCCAGCTGCTAAACCTGTAATACCTATCGCAAAGGCAATGGCCACAGTTGATAGTGGAGAAATAATAATAAGACTAAATACCATTGAAATCAAAATACTCATGACAATTGGTTGTAATTCTGTAAAACCATTAACCATATTACCGATGGCTGTTGTAATCATTTTCGTATACGGCAATATTAAAACACCAATTGCACCTGAAATACCGCCAACAACTGTTGGGAATACAATCAATGCCATACTACCTACGCGATGTTGAATAAGTAAAATGAACAACACTGCAATCGCTGCTGTAATCATTGTATTAATTAAATCACCAATACCCGTAATCATCCAAGCACCATTTTTAAACTGCGCTGCACCGCTTCCTACATATGCTGCACTTGCCACAACAGCAATTGCTAATGGCGATAGGTCAAATTTCATGGCAACCAATGCACCAATCAAAGCAGGTACTGTAAATTGAATTGCAACGACAACGCCTAATAACGTTTTAAAAATCGGATGATAATCCATAAAGTATTTAAAAATTTCTCCAAGTATCGCATTAGGAACTAAACCCGCAACAATACCTATGGCGACACCTGATAAAACTCTAAATATAAAATCTTTGGGTGTAATTGTTTTAATTGATGTCATAATATCATCCTTCCATTTATGTATATACATCTTTATGCAAATAATAAAGAGCCTTAAGTTATAAGCTGCCACTAGCTTAAATTCTAAGATGTGCATGCCGATGTTGTTATATTTAGGCTAGCAGTATCATCTATAACTCAAGACTATGAAAAATAGTATATCACAAAATTCTGAATTTTTAGATAAAGAAATTGGCAATTTTTCAAACATATTGTTACAATACACTTTTATTTTATCTTCATTTTTAAAATCCATTAATATAATAGAAGAAAGACATTCAAATGCTTACCAAAAAGGTACATTATTTGTTAGGAGCGTATCAGCACTTACATATCATCAACACAATTGACAATATAATAGAAGATACTGATAATAAGTGTTAAAACAACAGATGTTAGGTAGTGAACAAATGATGGAAAGTAAATCCATAGATCCAAGAATCGTTAGAACCAAACAATTGCTTGTCGATGCTTTTCTTAAAATTTCTAGAGAAAAGAAATTATCTCAAATTACAGTTAAAGATATCACTGATATTGCTACGCTAAATCGTGCAACATTTTACGCTCATTTCACTGATAAAGAAGACCTCCTAGACTACACATTGTCTGTAACCATTTTAAAAGACTTGAATGATAACTTGAGCATTTCTAGTGTCATTAATGAAAAGGTACTGCGTAATATTTTCATTTCAATTGCGAGTTATATCAAAGATGCTGCAAAGTCTTGCGAATTAAATAGTGAAGCATTTTGTAACAAAGCACATCAACGTATTAATAATGAATTAGAAGATATTTTTGCGATTATGTTAGAAAACAGCTACCCAGAGCATCAACGAGATATCATTGTAAATAGTGGGAGTTTTTTAGCAGCTGGTATATCAGGCTTAGCATTACATTGGTTTAACACGAGCCAAGAGACAGCCGATGTGTTTATCGATCGCAACCTTCCATTTTTAATTCATCATATAGCACATTTTTAATTAAACTTGGTATTTAGTCATGCATCTAGAAATCACTATGTGACTTAGGTTCATACTTGTACACACAATAAAATTTAACGTATTACGATTGATTAGCCGTGTCTAGGACATAAATCAACGTCCTATACTCTACAATGTCATATTGGCAGTCGTTAACTGAATGAAAATAAGCTTGTCATTAAAACATATAGATTTTAGTGACAAGCATTTTTGTTTTTGCGTACTTAAACAACACTTCAGGCAATATGTTGTTTAGGCAACAAATGATATGTGCGTGTTTATTGGCAAACGTACGACATAGTAGTATAGTATGTCTAAACAACACATGTCGTATAGTTGATATGCGTTGTTTAAATACTAAGATAGGAGGGATTGACGTGAGCGAGACAGATGAACCTCAGGGGTTTGAACACACGCATAACATATTAAATATTAATCAGAATAGTCAGAGTCTAATGACATTCATTACAAGTAAATTGAAGTCGAAGTTGAAGCAACACATAATAATTGCTCGTGGTAAAAAGCGAATCGACTATCGACTGTCGTATAACTTTTACACTACGCATTATGATAATGTAGAAATCAAGAAAATCGACTGTGAATATACCTATGCTATGCCCATTGCAATTTTAATAAGACACATGATGTCATTCGACAATGCTCATTTCTTTGCTCAGCTACGTCATCCTGTCTTATAAAACAACATTGCAGACATGTATATCAAACGACACTTCAATAACATCACTTTGCCATCATACTACTATTAAAATCGTGTCTCAAACCCCTTATTTTAATTCCAAAAATCTGCTGGTCAAAAGACCGAGAAACTAAAAACATTACTGAATGTGTTGATAAATTACCTTATAGAAATAATCTCAAAATATATCAACACTTGATTCTAAGGAGGATATGACAATATGAAAATTTTAGATAGAATTAATGAACTTGCAAATAAAGAAAAAGTACAACCACTTACTGTAGCTGAAAAACAAGAACAACATGCATTGCGCCAAGACTACTTAAGCATGATCCGAGGACAAGTATTAACAACATTTTCCACAATAAAAGTGGTTGATCCAATCGGTCAAGATGTCACACCAGATAAAGTTTATGATCTTCGCCAACAATACGGTTATATTCAAAATTAATATTTGCTCACGAGGTATTGCACTTAAGGTGCCAACTGACCTCATAAACAAAGCCCATACTGATTGAAGACACTAATGTGTCGCACCACGTCTCTTACGACATGTGCACATTACGCTCCATCTCTGTATGGGCTTTTTATTTATTCTTTTGAGAATTTCATTTTAGCAGACTAAAAAATTAAAATGGTGTCCATCAAGATCTTTGAACATTGCACCATAAAACCCTTGGCTTACTGTTGGTTCTTGAACGACTGTGCCACCCGCTTCTTTCACTTTATTCACCAACTGGTCAACTTCTTCATTTGTATTCACACCTAAAGAAATCATCACTTCATTTGGTTCAGTATTAAGGCTTTGCTGACTTACATTTTGAAAATGCTTGTTTTCTATTAAAATTACGGTTGTTTGACCTATTTGAATGCCGACCATTTTATCTAACATTTGTGGGTTTCTATTTATTTTAAATCCTAACGCTTTATAAAACTGTGCGCTCTTTTCTAAATCTTGCACATGTAAATTAAACCACATTGATTGAATCATGATTGCACCCCATTCATTACTTATTATAGTCTTGGACTTTAAGCCAATCACTTAATGATAATCTTGTTGGATTTATTTCAGCCATTAATTCAAAGTCTACTTCATAACCTTTTTCTTCCAACCATTGCTTTTCTGCAACACCACTAACAAATTCTCCTTCTATAACAGTCGATTTACCTGTCACTTCACTAAAAATTGTTGCTGCTTCACTTAATGTAACTTCATCGGAACCAATCTCTATTGATTGATGCGTAAAGCTTTGTGGATGTGCAAAAATATACGATGCAATTTTAGCTATATCAATAGAAGAAATCATTGTGAATTTTATATTCGGATTAATAAATTCTGGTAATGTAATACGTTCATCTTCGACTTTAGCAATGCGTAAAAAATTATCCATAAAGAATGATGGTTTGATAATTGTTGCATTTATATTAGATTCCATTAATCTATTTTCTATTTTTGCTAGTACTTCAAAGTGTGGGCCAGTTCGATTTCGATTAACCCCTCCCGCAGTACTATACACAATATGTTGAATATTTTCTTGCTCAGCTATTTCAATTATCTTCATACCTTGTCTTAATTCTTCGTTAACATCATCTTTAACGATTGGCTGAATACTGTATAAGCCATACTTCCCTTTCATCGCTGATTGCAAACTAACATTATCACTCAGATCACCTTCAACGATTGATAAATGCGGATGTCCTATGTCTGAAAGTTTACGATTATTCTTATTTCTAGTTAATGCACTTACATACCATCCATCCTCTAACAACTGTTTTACAACTGCATTACCTTGCTTCCCTGTTGCGCCTATTACTAAAATATCTTTCATTTTAGATCCACTCCCCTTTTATCTTAAAAACCAATAGTCCTCTTTTTCACCTTTTAAATACGTATATGGTTCTGGTGTTTGTCCATTTCCTTTAATATTGTCGTTTATTACATCTCTGACATCCCATACTAAATGAATAAATCGTTGTAATTGATGACTAAAAATGCCTAGTGGCGCTGTCATAGCTAATACTTTTTCCACATCTTCTGTAGTGACATTCAGTTTTTCAGCAATCATTTGAACCGATAAGGTAGATTCTTCAAAATGTGCTTGCAATTCTTCAGCTGTGATGCGTCTTTGCTCTTTATTTAAAGACATTATCAATACTCTTTTCTTTTATGATATTTAATAGTTATTGCAAATTCATTGCTAACTTTCTTAACACGTTTTATAATAAACGGAGAGTTATCCGTTTGTCAATTTTAGAGAACTATAAGTAGGTGGAACAATGCGAAAGGATGCCATAGAGAATAGGCAACGAATTGAAGAAATAGCGCACAAACTTTTTGATGAAGAAGGCGTTGAAAACATTAGTATGAATCGTATTGCTAAAGAACTAGGTATCGGTATGGGGACACTATATCGACATTTTAAAGATAAAAGCGATTTATGCTTCTACGTCATACAAAGAGATCTTAATACTTTTATAACTAGATTTAAACAAATTAAGGATGACTATCATTCTAATTATGAGGTTATGAAAGTATCTTTAGATTATCTTTTACAATTTAAAATCGATAATAAAACACTTCTTCATTGTATTGAAGCTGGCAACAATAAATTACGTTTTTACCAAAGCGCATTTTATCAAGAATTATTTGATTTTTATTATGATTTATTTAAAAGCGATGATGACATTTTCACAAAGTTCAAAACTGATATGCTATTGCAATCATTATCAACTAGTGTATTTGCCTTCCAAATAGAACATCGCCATATTTCAATTGAAGCGTACAGAAATTATTTATTAAACATTTATTTAGATGAGGTGGAACGTAATGACTAAAATTGTGTTAATCACAGGAGGCAATAAAGGGTTAGGCTATGCAAGTGCAGAGGCACTTAAAGCATTGGGTTACAAAGTTTATATAGGTTCTCGTAATGACGTAAGAGGACAACAAGCATCACAAAAATTAGGTGTTCATTATGTACAGTTAGATGTTACAAGTGACTACTCAGTCAAAAATGCTTATAACATGATTGCTGAAAAAGAAGGTCGTCTTGATATCCTCATTAACAATGCAGGTATATCAGGTCAATTTTCAGCACCTTCCAAATTGACGCCTCGTGACGTTGAAGAAGTATATCAAACGAATGTATTTGGTATCGTTCGAATGATGAACACATTCGTCCCTCTCTTAGAAAAATCTGAACAACCTGTTGTCGTCAACGTATCAAGTGGTTTAGGTTCATTTGGAATGGTTACAAACCCCGAAACAGCTGAATCTAAAGTGAATTCATTAGCTTATTGTTCGTCTAAATCGGCAGTAACAATGCTAACATTACAATACGCTAAAGGATTACCTAACATGCAAATCAATGCTGCTGACCCAGGCGCTACCAATACTGATTTAGTTGGTGATTTTAGTAATAATTCCAAACATGTTTCTGAAGGAATCAAGCCAATCATTCAATTAGCAACGATTGGTGTAGATGGCCCAACAGGTACATTTATTAATGGCGATGGAGAAATGCCTTGGTAGATCAATTTTATGTTACAAACATTGAAATTAGAGGTATATAAAAAATGTTTCTGCAATAGATGCAATAAACATACAAATTACTTTGGAGGCGAATCAAATGAAAAGTATCACGTTTGAAGAACATTATGTCATTGAAGATATTCAAAAAGAAACGATGAATGCGATGTCAGCAGATCCTAAAGGTGTACCGATGAAAATAATGTTAGAAGGCCTTGAAAAAAAGACAGGTTTTACAAATGCCGACGAATTATCACATCATGATGAACGTATCCAATTTATGAATAATCAAGACGTTCAAATTCAAGTCTTATCTTATGGAAATGGGTCTCCTTCAAATTTAGTTGGTCAGAAAGCCATTGAATTATGTCAAAAAGCAAATGATCAATTGGCAAACTATATTGCACAATATCCCAATCGCTTTGTAGGCTTTGCAACTTTACCTATCAATGAGCCTGAAGCCGCAGCGCGAGAATTCGAACGTTGCATCAATGATTTAGGATTCAAAGGTGCGCTCATTATGGGACGTGCACAAGATGGTTTTCTTGATCAAGACAAATATGACATTATTTTCAAAACAGCTGAAAATTTAGACGTACCGATTTATCTACATCCCGCGCCAGTTAATAGTGACATTTATCAATCATACTATAAAGGAAATTATCCTGAAGTAACTGCGGCAACATTTGCTTGTTTTGGTTATGGTTGGCACATTGATGTCGGTATTCATGCAATACATCTAGTATTATCTGGCATTTTTGATCGTTATCCAAAGTTAAATATGATTATTGGACATTGGGGTGAGTTTATCCCCTTCTTCTTAGAACGTATGGATGAAGCTTTATTCGCTGAACATTTGAACCACCCTGTAAGCTATTACTTTAAAAATAATTTTTATATCACACCGAGTGGCATGTTAACGAAGCCACAGTTTGATTTAGTCAAGAAAGAAGTAGGTATTGATAGAATTCTTTATGCTGCTGATTATCCATATATTGAGCCTGAAAAATTAGGTGTGTTTTTAGATGAACTGGGTTTAACAGATGAAGAAAAAGAGAAAATAAGTTATACAAATGGTGCTAAATTATTAGGTTTATCATCTAACAATTAACAAATGGAGGTCATTGAATATGGAGATTTTAGAATTACAAGGCGCTAAATTACGATACCACCAAGTCGGACAAGGACCCGTGCTCATCTTTATTCCTGGTGCAAACGGTACCGGAGACATTTTTCTGCCTCTTGCAGAACAGTTAAAAGACCATTTTACTGTTGTAGCCGTTGATCGTCGTGATTATGGAGAAAGCGAGTTAACTGAACCACTCCCTGATTCCGCTTCAAATCCTGACAGTGATTATCGTGTCAAACGCGACGCACAGGACATTGCCGAACTTGCAAAGTCATTAAGTGATGAACCTGTCTATATATTAGGTTCAAGTTCAGGTTCAATCGTTGCGATGCATGTGTTAAAAGATTACCCTGAAGTCGTTAAAAAGATTGCATTTCATGAACCACCAATTAACACATTTTTACCAGACAGTACTTATTGGAAAGATAAAAATGATGACATTGTGCATCAAATTTTAACAGAAGGCTTAGAAAAAGGCATGAAAACATTTGGCGAAACATTAAATATCGCACCAATTGATGCAAAAATGATGTCTCAACCTGCTGATACTGAAGAAGGACGTATAGAACAGTACAAACGTACGATGTTCTGGTCAGAATTTGAAATTAGACAATATACGCATTCAGATATTACTTTGGATGATTTCACAAAATACAGCGATAAAATCACCCTACTAAATGGGACAGATTCTAGAGGATCCTTCCCACAAGATGTTAACTTTTATATAAATAAAGAAACTGGCATACCTATTGTAGATATTCCAGGTGGTCACTTAGGTTATATTCAAAAACCTGAAGGCTTTGCTGACGTATTATTAAATATGTGGGGTTAATCTATCGTTCTCTAATAAAACAGCTTGGACAGTTTTCAAATTATATTTGATGGCTGACCAAGCTTATTTTTGTTTACGTTTAAACGTTCAAATCAACTCGTTATTATACATGAAAGTATGTTAACCATTCTCTTCCACTGAAAACACTACTGTTCCAAACATTGATAGTCTTCTTTTGAAATACCCTTTCCGATAAGCACCAAATATTCTGGCACTTTTTTTGAAAATGCTACAGGTGTTAATTCATATTGTCCTTGTGTAAATTGAATGAGATACGTATGTGTGGTGTCTTCAAATGTCATAAACCCTTTCAACCTATAAATATGAGACGGAAGGCATGCTAAACGTTTTATAAACTGTGCTTTAGTACATTTGACTGGTGATTGCACAAATTGATGATTAATCATTTGATGTAACGACTTATGTTTATCGTCAGAAGTAGCTGTCATTTGTCTAACTGATATTGGCAAAGTGACGCTGCCATGCATACCGACTTGTATATCTGCCTCTGGGTTAATAACTTCTAAATCTTTCAATAGTTTGCTCGTCGTTTCAACATCTGCTGAATCTATTTTATTAACAAATAAGACAGAACAATATGCTAATTGCTCATAAAATAAGCCTTGGATGTCTTTAGGGAATGATTTAATGTGTTTATACATGCTTGCGTCTATTACACCAATCATATGTGTAATTGTTGTAAACGGAGCTAAAATAGGCGTTAAACAAGCATCTAAGACAGAGACCGGTTCTGCAATCCCACTACATTCAATAAATACAATGTCTGGTTGCTCTTTTAAATATAATTGATGTAACTGTTCTGATACATCTGCTTTCATTGCACAACAGATACACCCCTCTGTCAGTTCACTTAAAGGTATGTCTTCAGATACTAAGGCACCATCAACACTCATTTTGCCAAATTCATTCATGATAACTGCCGGTTTCAGCGACTCCTTTAATGATTCAGCGAGCAAATGATTTAAGACAGTCGTTTTACCGCCACCTAAAAACCCACCTATAATAACTATTTTCATCTGCGACTCTCCTCTTATACTTCATATGAATAGAATATTCCAAGATAGCTTTCCTATTTACTGACATGACTCTATATTCAGTTATAGTTCATTTCTTTTTTAAATAATCAGCATTACTATTTTAACAATGATGCCTACACCAATAACTAAAGACAAGGATGTCACCATTTGCTTTCCAATTAATTTTAGTGCTGACTGACCACCTAAATGCTTCAAAAGCATCGTCATTGTGACCGAGCACGCTGTAAATGTTGAACTAAAAAACACAAGTAGTAGTAACTGTGTTGCTGTCATTCCTTGTAATAAGGCGCCCTGATGCAAATTAAACAAGAGCATGCCGTCTTTTCGAATCATTGAAAATAAAATCCCTGGTGACAATTCTGACGAGATGCCTAATAACGATAATATAGGTGTAAATATTTGTGATAAAACATTCAAAATTGGCGTTAGTGATAAAATACTAACAATAAGACAGATTGTGATAAAAATAGGTAGCGCTTGAACGATAAACATTTGTATATTTTGCCACATTTGTAGCAACATTTGACGTATATTTGGCACATGTAATTGCCTATCATAAGGTAGCGGAACGCTAAGTTGTTGATCATTCTTTTTCAACCATATCCTATTATGTAAGATGCCACCTAAAAGCACTAATATTAAGTACGGCATAAATAGCCATGACTTTCCAGCTACACTAAAAATAGATAATGTCGCACCTATTTGATAACTACAAGAACTACCAAAGCTTATTAAACTCATACACTGTGTCTTCGTGCAGGTATGGCATTGGTGTGCTGCTTGTGAAATAGCTGCTGCATTACATCCAAATCCTTCTAATAGTGGCACGATATCATTACCTTGTAATCCTATCCGTAACATTGAAGGTTCAATTGCCCATATCATCCATGATTTAAGTCCTGTTTGATCAATTACAGCAGTTGATAAGCTGATCAATATTACGACCGGCAATGCCCATACGAGCGAATATGTTCCAAGTGATAGCACACCATAATCACCAAATAATATATGCTGTAATATATCTTGATTGAGCAATGTTGTTTGAGTTAAATATTCTATCCATGCTGATACATACTGATTTTGAAACCAATCTGAAAATTGATAAGCGATACCGATTGGTAATGCAAACATTAAAAATATCAACAACCAGGCTAAAAATGTCGCACTTATTTTAGGTCTTAAATGTCGTCGCTCATGTTGAAATAGTGTCAATTGTTCTATCACATGTTCGCTCGCTATAGGCGAAGAAACTACACTTTCTGCCAATGAAATATCTAATTTCTGTTTTATGATTAATAATCTTAATTTCGCTTTTTCTGTTGCGGTAAGTTTATCCGCATGACTAATAACCAAATAATGAGGTTCATTAGGTATGGGCGTATAATGCCCCGTTCTCATATCATATTTCACTTCTAACATGTGCATGACACTTCACAACATGAATAATCATCTAAATACATTTGATTTTTTTGGTAATTTTCAATGACATCTTGTTTAGCTGGTAAGCCTTCCCGCTGTGTTAAAAGATGTGCAAGTACTGCAAATCGCGCTCTGAATTTATAGATATAGCATAATTTGGCATTATCATTTTCAACTGTTGCACCAATCATAAAAATATTCGGATAACGTGTCGATTCATCATGTGTTGTTAATTTAATATCTTGATTTGTTGTCGCAAATAATTGTTGAACGATTGGATTTTTTGTTGCATCAAAGCCAGTTGCTAGTATTGGTTCATGAGGCGTATGCACACTTTGTCCGCTATCAAAACTGATATGATACTGTCCGTTGTTAAAATCAATATCTTTAACTGTATAATGTACATTCATTTCAATGCGAGCACCTTGCTTAATGACATTACCTAGTCGCTGACGTGTATAAGGTGACAATCTAACACTAGGATCAGCATCCGGATCATTTAAACCGGTTGTGCTAGTATAAAGTGCGATGTCAGAGCCATTTTTTGCAAGTTGATATGCAGCATCAAAACCACTTTCATTACCTCCGATAACCACATATTGTCCCTTATTAAAGTTATCAAAGTCTTCAATTTCACTATAATGAATACCATATTTAAATGGCTTTTTAGGGAAATTATAATCACCTGTTGCGACAAAGATATAATCCGCGTGATATGTCTCTGTTGTCGTTGCAATCGTATAATATGCATCATCTACAGATATATTTGTGACAACTGTATTTTCAAAAATATTCAGCTCGTAATGGTTGGCAACCACTTGTAAATATTCAGCATATGTTTCTCCGGAAATATGTTCTTCATTAAATGTAAATGCTGGCGAAGTATCCATGGAAATTGCATTCATATCAGGCATGCCAAATCCATTAGACGTAAATGATGGCGTAATCGTACGGGTCGATTTCGGCCAATGTTTAAATGAATGGCCTACTGTTCCTTTTTCTAAAATAATGACATCTGTTATACCGAAATCTTTTAAGGTAATGGCCATACCTATACCTGCAGCACCGGCACCGATAATAGCCACTTTATGATGTTGCATATTAACACTCCCTCAATGATCTATTTCAAGTTATTGTTTTTGATTTTAAATCGTAATAATTACGATTTATAAAGTATAGACCTATCCTTGAGAAATTTCAATATTAAAAGAAAAACTTCCGTTATTGTAGAGAATTCATCTACATTTCGGAAGTTGGTATGTGTCTTTTTTATTAAATTTAAAGATGCTACGGTTAGTTCAAATGATTGCGATAGACATTCAATGGTTGTCATCCAGCCTCAGTACTTGGAGATAACATTTTGGCGGTGAGACATAAATCATATTTTTACAAAATTTATTTCGTCGTCCCACCACAATAAAGAAAAAGTATTTCTTTATTGTGGTGTAACTTCTCCACGTTGAATTTCACTATCCAAATTTTGTTTCATATTATCAAACAACTCTTGAAATCTAACCTCATCTTGATCAGAATAACCTTTAAAAATAACTGAATCTATATTTTCCTCGTTAAAATAATAAATTTCATCTTCCACAACACCAATCGGATATTTACATGCAGAATAGTCAAACATATACTTTTGATTTTCAATTTCTACAATTGGTCCTCTATTAATAATCATTAACTTTTGCGAACCTTCTTTTAAATAAATAATGCTTCCTATTGTTTCCATTTATTTTCCTCCTTTGTCACCGTCTCGATTTCGATATTCCTTCGCATTTCCAAGTCAATCATCTCTTCTTCCGCTTTACGAATGCCATGTTGAATTTGCTGTTGCTGCTCGTATAACGCTTCCGTTGAACGTCGTTTCGCAAAATGAAATTCATCGCGGAACTGTTCCATACGACTAGCCATATTGCTACTATAATAACGCTCACTTAAATGTTGATATAATTGATCTATCGAATGATTAAGCGCATCACTTTCATCTATCAATGCTTTAACCTCTTGCTTTTCATCATATAAGTCATCCATTTGCTTATGTTTCGTTGTGATCATTTTATTGATTCCATCAAGTTTATTCGACATCATTTCACCACGTTTTAATTTTTACCAATTTCATTACCAATCATTACGTCAGTTTGGTCAAAAGCCTCACCAACTTTTTGTATATTATCGCTCGCAGTTCGTATTGCTTCAGCAACAGATTGATTCTTACTAATCAAATCATCTATCACACTATGAGCATTATTATTTCCACTTACTGTTGTACTTTCATCTTTATCCGGTTTCGAAACATTATTACATGTTTCAACAGCGCTTTTAATAGATGATGATGCACTATTGGTCTTAAAAATATCACTTTGAACTGTACTCATCATTTACACCTCTTCCCATTTAAATTATTTTAAAATTATTAGAAACTGTATCAATATATGATATTCAAACATTCAATAATACTTAAATATTGTTTTGTGATTATATTCAAAATTATTGTATCAATAAATATGTATCATTCCTAGAATTTTATTGAACAAAAAGTTAGAAAATCACTTTTATTGTGACTCAATCTTATTTTGCATTATAGAAATTAACAATAGAGATTAAAATTTTATTTTCCAACAATAAAAAAGCACAAATATTTTTATTGAGGCAGCTGAAGGCCTTCTCATTGTAAAAATATCTGTGCATATTATTATCTTAATCTAACTTAATAACTAACCTGTTGTATCTTGTAAAATCTTATCCATAGAATGCGCAACACTATCACGGTACATCTCCCCAAATTTCAATAAATGCACCATCAATAAATATAAACGATAAAATTCAAGTCTATAGGATGCACCTTTTGCGAGTGGATAATGTTTATTATATGCATCATAAAATTCGCTCGTAAAACCACCAAATACCGTTGTAATACCGATATCAAATTCTCTGTCACCATATAATGGTGCTGGATCAAATAACGCCGGACGACCATCTTGTAAGAACATATAATTACCACCCCATAGGTCACCATGTAATAAAGACGGTTTACTTTGATGCTTTTCTAATTCCGCCACAATTTGACGTCGCACTTTGTCATATACTTTGATATCGTTGGCATCCCATAGCCCTCTATTTAGCAACTCATCTTTCAAATGGTCCATGCGCTTGTCGACAAAAATGGTACACCAATCGTCTTGCCAATGATTATCAAAAGAAATATCGCCACCTTCATAAGGTAATGAGAAGCCAAATTTGCCTTCTTCTTGTTGCTGACTGTGTAATTGAGCTACGAGTTGCCCTAATTGGCGTTGACTCCCTGAAGACCCTTCTTCTAAATACGTCATCACTAAATACGCATCACCGTTAACCTCGCCACTTGCAATTACTCTAGGTGCCTTGATACCTGCACGTTCAAATTCATTTAAACCTGCAATTTCTGCAGCATAGAATGATTCTTTACGTCCACGTTGTACAAGTAAGAAAAATGTATCCGTATCCGTTTCGACTCGATATGCTTCGTTTACATCGCCACCACTCACTGGTGAAATCTCTTTAATATCTTTTAAAGGTAAATGCTCTAACCATTGTTCATTCATACAAACACCTTCCATTACGCTTACTTTATACTATTATATTGCCTAATTAGGATGATTTAATCTCAATTTTATTTATGGTACTTGCGTCAATTTTCAAAACTTTTTAGTTTTAACTAGGAAATTATGTAGGGAAATGCTAGTCTATTAAAAGAATATATTTCACATATATTAAGTTGAGGATAGTAAGCCTCAAATATAATGAAATAGGAGCATACTCATGTACAAATTAATTAAACCTTTCTTATTCAAAATCGAACCCGAAAAAGCACACGGACTAACTATCGATGCATTAAAAACGTTACAAAAATTTCCAGTTTTATTCCCAGTCGTCGATAAACTATTTACTTATAAGAATCCAACGTTATCACAAACGATACAAGGTAATACGTACGACAATCCAATTGGCTTAGCAGCTGGTTTCGACAAATCTTGCGAAGTACCAAAAGCATTGGAACACCTTGGATTCGGTGCTTTAGAATTAGGTGGTATCACACCTAAACCTCAACCGGGTAACCCTCAACCACGCATGTTCAGATTATTAGAAGATGATGCCTTGATAAATCGTATGGGCTTCAATAATATTGGTATGAACAAAGCACTCAGTCATTTGCGTAAAAATGCTTATCAAGTACCTGTTGGTATCAATGTTGGTGTGAATAAAATGACACCTTATGAAGCGCGTTATCAAGATTATATAAAAGTCATTGATACGTTTAAACACGACGTTTCATTTTTCACAGTCAATATCAGTTCTCCAAATACTGAAAACCTTCAAAATTTCCATGATAAAGATGAATTTTCAATGTTATGTCAAGCTTTGACAACATTTAAAAAACAGCACGATGTAACAGTGCCAATTTACTTAAAACTAACGTCTGATATGGATTTCGATGGCTTAAAAGCACTATTACCAGCGATTACTGAGACATTTGACGGTATCATCTTAGCAAACACAACGCGACAACGAGATGGTTTAACTTCTGCTAATAAAGTCGAAGAAGGCGGTTTGAGTGGTCGTCCATTATTTGAACGTAATTTAAAATTGATTAAGTATGCTTATCAGCAAACAAATGGTGAATTTTTAATTATAGGTACAGGCGGCGTATTCAGTACTGAAGATGCAATCAAAATGATGCGTCACGGTGCGTCACTTATTCAAATTTATTCATCACTTGTTATTGAAGGGCCAGGTTTAACTAAGAAAATGAACAAAGGCATCGCACGTTACTTAAAAGATCATCATTTTGACAATGTCAGTGATATTATAGGACTAGATGCCTAATCCAACGTAGGCAAATAACACTTTAAAACTTGCTGAATCGTCTTATTAAAATTATGATATAACTCAAGAAGATATATTTATCACCATTTTTCAAAATAATGGCTTAAATATCACATATCATTAAATATAGCGTTTTATAACGGGGGCGTTTGTTATGACTAAAGAAACAGATAATAAAAAAACAGTAGCGACTTCTGACAACAAAGACACACAGCAACAAAATCAACCTGAAGAAGATGAACGTCAAGGTTTGAATGGTTATCGTAAAACAGATCTTGATTTAGAAATCGAGCAAGAGCTACGTGAAATGATGAAAACAGGAGAAAATGAAACGAAAAATGACTACAAAAAGTTTAAAGTGTTTTCACTTATTTCAACACTTGTCATTGTCATTTTAGCAATTATAAGATTTGTTCATAAAATGATGTAATTAGAGTGAGACATTGTTTTATGTCTCAGGATCCAGTTATTCATTATAGCTACAATATTTACGATTATATAAATAACCCGAGATTTTAGTATGATTCATTTCACTAAAGTCTCGGGTTTCTATTTGATAATTTTTAATAGGTCATGGCTTGTATATGCGCCTGCCTTTTATCTCATTTCCAATGATTAATCTGGATATTGTTCTAAAAATGCTTTCGCTTCTTTATTAACTGTTTTAAAATCAATACCTTGTTGCATCGCTGCAAAGACACATCCACAATAACACTGCCTAAAGATATTATAGTCATTACACATTTCTATGGAACGCTCATAACCTTTACTTTTCTTAAAATCACTTGGCAAATAGTTTACATCGTATATTTTTTGGACATCCATACCAAGTTCATTGATTAATTGTGCGTTCTTTTTAGGTGATAACGTGATTGCACTGCCAAAATAATCATAGCCATGTTCTACAGCTGCTTTCGCTACAATATCCAAACGCATTTCAAAACAAGCGGTACAACGTAAACCGCCTTCTTTTTCATCAGCTAATTCTTTATCCTTCACCATTTTCACAAACTTATGCGGTTCATAAGGTGCTTCAATATACTTCACATTCGCACCAGTCTTGCGATTAAAATCTTCCACAAATTGTTCTTGCACTTTAGCACGTCGTAAGTACTCATTTTTCGGATGAATATTTGAATTCGCGAAATAAATTGCAATGTCTGCATATTGTGTTAAAAACTCTAATGTATATGTACTACAAGGTGCACAACAACTATGCAATAAGATTTTAGGTCTGATTGCTTCTCTTTCCCACTGCCCGATTAATTTCTTCAACACCTTGTCATAATTAATTTTTTGATTTTTCATTTTACTGATAATAGGTTCAGCATTAATCATGATTTAACCTCCCACATTTAATCATTAACTTCTATTATATATGATTCATATTAAATGTCAGTCAAAAAAGTTATAAATTCATTTTAATGCATTTATATTTTGAAAATCCCTTATGTATCTAAAAGCATTTTTTAAACTTGAATTTTAAAACACTAAACAACACATACGTCTCTGTGTCATTTTCATTTTTTGTATGTTATATATATGTTTACTTTATTTAAATCAATTTCATCTTATAAATTATCGTGTATTTTACAAAAGATTGACTTCAATTCATCGTAAAAGTTATACTTTTGCCATTTTTTAATGTAACATGGTGTTAGTAATAAAAATAATACATTGAGGTGTTTTACATGACAGCATTATTCCCTTATATCGCTTTTGAAAATTCAAAAGAAGCCCTTGCATATTACGAAGAAGTATTTGGTGCAACTGACGTTAAACGTTTAGAAGTTGGCGAAGAACAAGCGTCACATTTTGGTATGACTAAGGAAGAAGCGCAAGAAGCAACTATGCATGCTGAATTTGAAGTGCTTGGCGTAAAAGTGCTATGTTCTGATTCTTTTGGTCGCGCTGACAAAATTAATAATGGCATATCATTCTTAATTGATTATGATGTTAACAATAAGGAAGATGCTGATAAAGTTGAAGCATTCTATGAGCAAATTAAAGATCATTCTTCAATTGAAATAGAATTACCGTTTGCTGACCAATTCTGGGGTGGCAAAATGGGCGTCTTTACCGATAAATACGGTGTTCGTTGGATGTTAAATGGTCAAGACTATACTGCAATCCAACAATAATGTTATTGATAAAGATATCATTTAATAAGCTTATGTTATATAGCAAGGCAAGCCACTCTCGATTCATGGCTTGCCTTATTTTATTGTATATTTTTAATTATCGTTGCTGGCCCTTGATTGACAATCGTATTAAAATGCCTTATTAAGTCAACTTTGTCTATACGGTTTGAATCTTCTACCCAATGTCTTATCAAAGACAATCCCGCACCTGAAACATAACTCATGAAATAGGAAAATGGTATACCATTAATTTGATCATTTTCATTTTTATAACGTTGTAAATGACACATAATTAAATCATAAAGTTTTTCGTGGATATTTGAATCTTTACCCATACGAAACATCAATTGATAAAATGCGATGTCTTTTTCTATCATTTCTATTAAAACGGTCATAATTTGATGTATGTTATCCGTGGATAACTTAACTGCTCCATTTAACTTCTCATCATGAATGAAGTCTCTTATTTCCTCCAACTGCTGGTCCTCTAATTTTTCAAGCAAATCATATTTATCATAATAATGCGTATAAAATGTACTACGGTTAACATCAGCTAAATCTGCAATTTGTTGCACAGTAATCTCTTCTAATTGGTGTTGATGTAAAAGTTCAATAAATGCATTTCTCATTGCAACTTGTGATTTTCTAATACGTCGATCTATAGTCATTTATATCAAGTCCTCCCCAATGATTATAAACAATTATAAACGTTATGTTCATTATCCCACAAATCTCCAAGATTGATGATTGGCACACAATGTTTACCTGTTTAATATAGGTGATACAAACAAACAGAAAAAGGTGATAACAATGAACCAACATTTACTAGGAAATCCAAAATTAACTGTCACTCATGTCAATGAAGTGAAAGCCGGTATTAACCACATCGTTGTCGACAGTGTTCAATATGGAAATCAAGAAATGATTATGGAAAAAGATGTCACTGTGGAAATGCGCGATGGCGAAAAATTATATATTAATATTTTCAGACCAAATAAAGATGGCAAATTCCCTGTAGTTATGTCTGCAGATACTTATGGTAAAGATAATAAGCCTAAAATCACCAATATGGGTCCCCTTTGGCCAACATTAGGAGCCATTCCGACATCTAGTTTTACACCTGAAGAATCACCAGACCCAGGATTTTGGGTGCCAAATGATTATGTTGTAGTTAAAGTTGCATTACGCGGTAGTGACAAATCAAAAGGCGTCTTATCTCCATGGTCAAAAAGAGAAGCGGAAGATTATTACGAAGTGATTGAATGGGCAGCAAATCAGTCATGGAGTAATGGAAATATCGGGACAAATGGCGTTTCTTATCTTGCGGTGACTCAATGGTGGGTCGCATCATTAAATCCACCACATTTAAAAGCAATGATTCCTTGGGAAGGCTTAAATGATATGTATAGAGAAGTAACCTTTCACGGAGGTATACCGGATACTGGCTTTTATCGTTTCTGGACTCAAGGTATTTTTGCGAGATGGACAGATAATCCAAATATCGAAGATTTGATTCAAGCACAACAAGAACACCCTCTGTTCGATGATTTTTGGAAACAGCGTCAAGTGCCATTATCACAAATTAAAACACCTCTACTAACATGTGCTAGTTGGTCTACACAAGGTTTGCACAACCGTGGCTCTTTTGAAGGATTTAAACAAGCTGCATCTGAAGAAAAATGGCTATATGTGCATGGACGTAAAGAGTGGGAAAGTTACTACGCTAGAGAAAATCTCGAACGCCAAAAATCATTCTTTGATTTTTACCTTAAAGAAGAAAATAACGATTGGAAAGATACGCCTCATGTCATATATGAAGTTAGAGATCAATTTTATAAAGGCGAATTCAAATCAGCGTCAGCGTTCCCTTTACCTAACACAGAATATACACCATTGTATTTGAATGCTGAAAATCACACATTGAATCATGCAAAGATTAGTAGCGCGCATGTCGCACAATATGACTCTGAAGATAAACGACAAGATGTAAGTTTTAAATATACGTTTGACAAAGATACTGAGTTAGTTGGAAACATGAACTTAAAACTATGGGTAAGCACTACAGACTCAGACGATATGGATTTATTTGCAGGTATTAAAAAGTTAGATCGTCGTGGTAATGAAGTTAACTTCCCTGATTTTAATCATATTGAAAATGGTCAAGTAGCTACTGGTTGGTTACGCGTATCACATCGTGAATTAGATCAAGAAAAATCCACAATTGCGCAACCTTGGCATAAACATGAAACAGAATTAAAGTTGTCACAAGATGAGATTGTACCTGTTGAAATTGAATTGTTACCTTCAGGCACGCTATTTAAACAAGGCGAAACATTGGAAGTTGTTGTAAAAGGTAGTGAAATTGTAATTGGTAATAGTACCCCTGGCATGAAAACACGTTATGAACATGAAGAAACCGTAAATAAAGGCATGCACATGATTTATACTGGTGGTAAATATGATTCACAATTAATCATTCCTATCGTTAATTGATATGCAGCAATTACGGTCGATTTTGATTAAAAGTGACATAGTGATAGGACTGTATAACAAGAGAAGGCCACACGCTTGGAATCTTAAACCAAGGTGTGGCCCTTTTTATTATTGATAGCTATTTAATTTTATAAATCTTGTCACTAAACTTACTACAAGCAATATTAAACCAATAAATAAAGCCATAATTGCTGTATTACTTTCGTTGTTTACTCCTGTTTTTGGTAATTCTTTCAATTGTTGCTTATGTACTGACTTGCTCTTGCTATCCAAATGAATACTTTGTTGTTTAGCCATTTGTTTATTACTTTTTGTGTGAATATCATTTGCTTTAATACTTGGATTTACAGCACTATTATTCGTTGTTCCATTTGCGTTTTTCAACTGATTAATAACATTTGGATCTTTCGTGCCATCTATTAAATGGTTCTGTTGCAAAGTTTTAAATAAAGAATAAAATCCCTTACGGTATCTATGATTTAAGCTGGGATTCCCAATAATA
>NZ_JBSZQY010000013.1:0-32264 GCF_054165785.1 Staphylococcus sp. SA22
AACTTACGTTCCGCTAGAGTAGAACGTTGCCAGGCAAAAATGGATGCGATGAGCCGCATTGAGACCGCAAGGTCTCTTTTTTTATTTCTAAAACGTCAAAATAAAAGTTAACACAAAGAAAAATGGCTTGGCGAAGTGAAAACGTTTGAATCTGACGAAACGAGAAAAGAGCGCAACGAGTTTAGTAGAGCTAAATGAGTAAGCGAGAGCCGAAGGAGAGGAAAGAAGCAAGCGATTGTCACAAGTCAAGAAAGGTCTTTAGCGACGATGGTAGCCAACTTACGTTCCGCTAGAGTAGAACGTTGCCAGGCAAAAATGGATGCGATGAGCCGCATTGAGACCGCAAGGTCTCTTTTTTTATTTCTAAAACGTCAAAATAAAAGTTAACACAAAGAAAAATGGCTTGGCGAAGTGAAAACGTTTGAATCTGACGAAACGAGAAAAGAGCGCAACGAGTTTAGTAGAGCTAAATGAGTAAGCGAGAGCCGAAGGAGAGGAAAGAAGCAAGCGATTGTCACAAGTCAAGAAAGGTTCTTAGCGAGGATGGTAGCCAACTTACGTTCCGCTAGAGTAGAACTGGAAATGATAATTTAATAATGTACACTTTCGATTGTCTAAGTATGTACAACTTTAATTTTGTGTTTATATAAATTTAAAATGATATCATCGAAAACAAAATATTGTATAAATAGAGAAGAGCAGTAAGACGGTATCTAATTGAAAATGATCTTACTGCTCTTTTATATACTTTATTGAAATACAAAGAGGAAATTAATTATTATACAATAGACAAGCTATTGCATAAGTAACACTAACTTTTATCAAAGAAGTGTTACTTTATAATTAATGATTTTATTAGAGCGTCTACATGCGGTTTTAAAGCATCATCGTCTATACCGCCAAAGCCTAATATAAATTTAGGGGTTTTCTTATAGTCTTGATCATCATCGAAATTATAAACTTGTAATTTTAAGTTTACTTTGTTTGCTCTATCAAGACACTTTTGTAATGTTAATCCATTTTTTACTGTAATTGTAAAATGCATACCTGTTTCAGCACCTTGAATATCAAGCTGCTCTTTGTAAGGCTTCAATCTATTTAAAATATAGGTTAGTTTTCTACGATAAATTCGTCTCATTTTATTTAAATGTCTTTCAAAACCACCGGAAGATATAAACATTGCAATAAGATTTTGCATATGAACAGGTACAGTGTTGCCTTCAATGTGATTTTGAGAATGATATTTTTTCATTATAGAATAGGGTAACACCATATATGCAACACGACAGCTAGGAAAAATAGACTTTGAAAATGTACTGATATAAATCACTTTTTCTCCTCTTGAATATAGACCTTGAATTGCTGGAATGGGTTTACCGAAATATCTAAACTCGGAATCATAATCATCTTCTATAATAAATCGTTCTTCTTTTTCTTGAGCCCATTGTATTAATTGAGTTCGCTTTTTTAAGTCCATTACATATCCAGTTGGAAATTGATGGGAAGGCGTTATATATACTATATTTTTTTGTGATTTAATAACTTCATCTACGTTTATTCCATTATCTTCAACTTCAATTTGTTCATATTCAACTTGTTTTTTATCTAAAATATTTTTGATTGGTGGATAACTAGGTTTTTCGATAATAAACGTTGAAGTATAAAGTAAATCGACTAATTGATTTACTAATTGTTCGGTAGATGAGCCAATTATAATTTGATTAGGATCACAAATTACGCCACGATTAGTAAATAAATAAAATGCCAGTTGAAACCGCAAATGTAATTCTCCTTGAAAATGGCCTCTAAGTAATTTATTTGAATGGGTTTTATCATAAAGATCTTTTGAATACTTTCTGAAAAGTTCTATTGGGAAATGCTTCGTGTCTATTTCATCTAAATTAAAAGCGTAATCATAAGTTTCATCACTAGTTTTTGGTTTATATGAATCATCATCAAAAAGAGAATGGATAGGTTGAGTATTTAAAATTGTTAAAGATTCAATTTCAGATACATAATAACCAGAGCGAGGTCTCGAATATATGTATCCCTCGTCTAATAATAGTTGATAAGCATGCTCTACTGTTGTTTGGCTAATAGATAAATGTTTGCTTAATTGCCTCTTTGAATAAAACTTATCACCTTCTTGAAATTGACCTTCAATTATTTGTTTTTTTAATTTTTCATAAAGTTGATGGTATAAAGTGTTTTTCATTTTTAAAACTGACCTCTTAATTTTATATTATTTTGCACCTTTTTAAATATCAGTTTATACATTACAATGAATTTAATCAACTTGAAAAGGGGTTTTATATAAAATGAGTAAAATAATTGGATCAGACAGAGTCAAAAGAGGTATGGCTGAAATGCAAAAAGGCGGCGTTATCATGGATGTCGTTAATGCTGAGCAAGCAAGAATTGCGGAAGAAGCAGGTGCGGTAGCAGTCATGGCTTTAGAGCGTGTACCTTCTGATATTAGAGCAGCTGGTGGCGTTGCACGTATGGCAAACCCTAAAATTGTAGAAGAAGTAATGAATGCTGTTTCAATTCCTGTAATGGCTAAAGCACGTATTGGTCATATTACAGAAGCAAGAGTATTAGAAGCTATGGGTGTTGACTATATTGATGAATCAGAAGTATTAACACCAGCAGATGAGGAATATCACTTAAGAAAAGATCAATTTACAGTGCCATTTGTATGTGGTTGTCGTAATTTAGGTGAAGCTGCACGAAGAATCGGTGAAGGTGCTGCTATGTTACGTACTAAAGGTGAACCAGGTACAGGTAATATTGTTGAAGCTGTAAGACATATGAGACAAGTTAATTCTGAAGTTAGTCGATTGACTGTAATGAATGATGATGAGATTATGACTTTTGCGAAAGATATCGGTGCGCCTTATGAAATTTTAAAACAAATTAAAGACAATGGTCGTTTACCGGTAGTTAACTTTGCAGCTGGTGGCGTTGCGACTCCTCAAGATGCTGCTTTAATGATGGAATTAGGTGCCGACGGTGTATTCGTTGGATCAGGTATTTTTAAATCAGAAGATCCAGAAAAATTTGCTAAAGCAATTGTTCAAGCAACAACACATTACCAAGACTATGAACTAATTGGAAGATTAGCAAGTGAACTTGGCACTGCTATGAAAGGTTTAGATATCAATCAATTATCATTAGAAGAACGTATGCAAGAGCGTGGTTGGTAAGATATGAAAATAGGTGTATTAGCATTACAAGGTGCAGTACGTGAACATATTAGACATATTGAATTAAGTGGTCATGAAGGTATTGCAGTTAAAAAAGTTGAACAATTAGAAGAAATCGAGGGCTTAATATTACCTGGTGGCGAGTCTACAACGTTACGTCGATTAATGAATTTATATGGATTTAAAGAGGCTTTACAAAATTCAACTTTACCTATGTTTGGTACATGCGCAGGATTAATAGTTCTAGCGCAAGATATAGTTGGTGAAGAAGGATACCTTAACAAGTTGAATATTACTGTACAACGAAACTCATTCGGTAGACAAGTTGACAGCTTTGAAACAGAATTAGATATTAAAGGTATCGCTACAGATATTGAAGGTGTCTTTATAAGAGCGCCACATATTGAAAAAGTAGGTCAAGGCGTAGATATCCTATGTAAGGTTAATGAGAAAATTGTAGCTGTCCAGCAAGGTAAATATTTAGGCGTATCATTCCATCCTGAATTAACAGATGACTATAGAGTAACTGATTACTTTATTAATCATATTGTAAAAAAAGCATAGCTTAATGTATGCTAAATCAACGAATTATTGATATTTATAGATTTGTTGAGAAGAAAATAACTCCTTCAAACTTAGCTTTGGAGGAGTTATTTTTTATGTCAAAATTAAAAATGATAGAAAATAAAGATATACATAAGAAAAAACCCCTTCAAAGAGACTGAGAATAGTCAAAATTTTGAAGGGGTTAATTCGATGTTGATGTATTTGTTAAATAAAGAATCCAGCGATTGCAGCTGAAATGAAAGATACTAGTGTTGCACCGAATAATAATTTCAAACCAAAGCGGGCAACTGTATCTCCTTTTTTGTCATTAAGTGATTTAATCGCACCTGAAATAATACCAATAGAGCTAAAGTTAGCAAATGATACTAAGAATACAGATGTAACACCTTTTGCGTGTTCAGATAAATCACTAAGTTTACCAAGTGCTTGCATTGCTACAAATTCGTTAGATAATAGTTTTGTCGCCATAACTGAACCGGCTTGAACTGCATCTTGCCAAGGCACACCGACTAAGAATGCAAATGGTGCAAAGACAAAACCAATTAATGTTTGGAAATCCCAAGAAATAGCGCCACCTGAAACTGTACTAAAGATATTGCTTACAATTCCATTTAATAGAGCGATAATGGCAATGTATCCGATTAACATTGCGCCTACAATGACAGCTACTTTAAATCCATCTAAAATATATTCTCCTAGCATTTCGAAGAATGATTGTTGTCTTTCTTCAGTTTCTTCAACTAATAATTTGTCATCTTCTTCATTAACTTTATAAGGGTTAATAATTGAAGCGATGATGAAACCACCAAATAAGTTTAAGACAACAGCCGTTACAACATATTTAGGTTCAATTAAGGTAAAGTATGCACCGATAATTGAAGCAGAAACAGTCGACATTGCTGAAGCTGTTAATGTGTATAAACGTTGCTTAGGTATGTATGGTAATTGTTTTTTAATTGAAATAAATACTTCAGATTGTCCCAAAATTGCTGCAGCAACTGCATTGTATGATTCTAAACGTCCCATACCATTAATTTTAGAAATTAAGAATCCTAAAACATTAATGATTAAAGGTAAAATCTTTGTGTATTGAAGGATACCGATAATCGCTGAAATAAATACGATAGGTAATAATACACTGAAGAAGAATGGTGGTTGCTTAGGATCGATATATTGAATACCACCGAATACAAAGTTAACACCATCTGCAGCTTTTAATAATAAGTAGTTAAAACCGTTTGAAATACCACCAATAACCTTGATTCCCATTGTAGTTTTAAGCAAGATAAATGCAAAGATAAGCTGAATTGCAAGTAAAATTCCTACATATTTCCAGCGAATATTTTTCCTGTCTGAGCTAAATAGAAACGCAAGTGCCAAAAAGAAGATAATTCCGATAATCCCAATTAGAATATGCATATATTTCTCATTCCTTTAGTTTTTTCTACAATCTATCATACAATAAAATGGAAGGGCTAACATCATAAATTTTTGAAAATATAAAAACAAATTAATTGAAAAAGGTCAAAATAGGTCATATAATATAGTCAAAGAAGGTCAAAAAGGGGTGATATACATGCACAATATGTCTGACATCATAGAACAATACATCAAACGTTTATTTGAAGAGTCGAATGAGGATGTCGTCGAAATTCAGAGAGCGAATATCGCACAGCGTTTTGATTGCGTACCATCACAATTAAACTATGTAATCAAAACACGATTCACTAATGAACATGGTTATGAAATCGAAAGTAAACGTGGTGGTGGTGGTTACATCCGAATCACTAAAATTGAAAATAAAGATGCAACAGGTTATATTAATCATTTGCTTCAGTTGATTGGACCTTCTATTTCTCAACAACAAGCTTATTATATTATTGATGGGCTTTTAGATAAAATGTTAATAAATGAACGTGAAGCTAAAATGATTCAAGCAGTTATTGATAGAGAAACGCTATCAATGGATATGGTTTCTAGAGATATTATTAGAGCAAATATTTTAAAACGTTTGTTACCTGTTATAAATTATTACTAAATGAAATGAGGTGTTGAAGTGCTTTGTGAAAATTGTCAACTTAATGAAGCGGAATTAAAAGTTAAAGTTACAAGTAAAAATAAAACAGAAGAAAAAATGGTGTGTCAAACTTGTGCTGAGGGGCACCATCCGTGGAATCAAGCTAATGAACAACCTGAATATCAAGAACATCAAGATAATTTCGAAGAAGCATTTGTTGTTAAGCAAATTTTACAACATTTAGCTACGAAACATGGCATTAATTTTCAAGAAGTAGCGTTTAAAGAAGAAAAACGTTGCCCATCATGTCATATGACTTTGAAAGATATTGCACATGTTGGTAAATTTGGGTGTGCTAATTGTTATGCAACATTTAAAGATGACATCATTGATATCGTCCGCAGAGTTCAAGGTGGACAATTTGAGCACGTTGGAAAGACACCACATTCTTCACATAAAAAGATAGCTTTAAAGCGAAAAATTGAAGAAAAGAATGAATATTTAAAAAAACTTATTGAAATCCAAGATTTTGAGGAAGCAGCCATTGTTAGAGATGAAATTAAAGCACTAAAAGCTGAGAGTGAGGTGCAACATGATGACGCATAATATTCATGATAATATCAGCCAATGGATGAAAAGTAATGAAGAAACACCAATTGTTATGTCTTCTAGAATTCGGTTAGCGCGTAATTTAGAAAATCATGTGCATCCACTAATGTATGCTACTGAAAATGATGGATTTAGAGTTATAAATGAGGTACAAGATGCCTTGCCAAATTTTGAATTAATGCGTCTTGATCAAATGGATCAACAAAGTAAAATGAAAATGGTTGCAAAGCATTTGATTAGTCCTGAACTAATAAAACAACCAGCAGCCGCAGTATTAGTGAATGATGATGAATCTTTAAGTGTCATGATAAATGAAGAGGATCATATTCGTATTCAAGCTATGGGAACTGACACGACATTACAGGCTTTATATAATCAAGCTTCATCAATTGATGATGAATTAGATCGAAGCCTTGATATAAGTTATGATGAACAACTTGGTTATTTAACTACATGTCCTACCAATATAGGTACTGGTATGAGAGCAAGCGTGATGCTACATTTACCAGGTCTATCTATTATGAAAAGAATGACACGGATTGCTCAAACCATTAATCGTTTTGGATATACAATCAGAGGTATTTACGGTGAAGGTTCGCAAGTTTATGGACATACTTATCAAGTATCCAACCAACTTACACTTGGTAAATCTGAGTTAGAAATCATAGAAACATTAACAGAAGTTGTTAATCAAATCATTCATGAAGAAAAACAAATACGACAAAAGTTAGACACTTATAATCAATTAGAAACACAAGACCGTGTTTTTCGCTCGCTAGGTATTTTACAAAACTGTAGAATGATAACTATGGAAGAGGCTTCTTATAGATTAAGCGAAGTTAAACTTGGTATAGATTTAAATTACATTGAATTACAAAACTTTAAATTTAATGAATTGATGGTAGCTATACAGACACCATTTTTATTAGATGAAGAAGATGACAAATCTGTAAAAGAAAAACGAGCAGATATACTAAGAGAACATATAAAGTAGGAGGTCATTATTTATGTTATTTGGTAGATTAACTGAACGTGCACAGCGCGTATTAGCACATGCACAAGAAGAAGCAATTCGTTTAAATCATTCAAATATAGGAACAGAACACCTATTATTGGGGTTAATGAAAGAACCTGAAGGAATTGCTGCAAAAGTATTAGAAAGTTTTAATATCACTGAAGATAAAGTAATTGAAGAAGTTGAAAAATTAATTGGACATGGTCAAGATCATGTTGGTACATTGCATTATACACCTAGAGCTAAAAAAGTCATTGAATTATCGATGGATGAAGCTAGAAAATTACATCACAATTTTGTTGGAACGGAACATATTTTATTAGGCTTGATTCGTGAAAATGAAGGTGTTGCAGCAAGAGTTTTTGCAAATCTAGATTTAAATATTACTAAAGCACGTGCACAAGTTGTGAAAGCTTTAGGAAACCCTGAAATGAGTAATAAAAATGCACAAGCTAGTAAGTCAAATAATACTCCAACTTTAGATAGTTTAGCTCGTGACTTAACAGTCATTGCCAAAGACGGTACATTAGATCCTGTTATAGGACGTGATAAAGAAATTACACGTGTAATTGAAGTGTTAAGTAGACGTACGAAAAACAATCCTGTACTTATTGGAGAACCAGGTGTTGGTAAAACTGCTATTGCTGAAGGTTTAGCGCAAGCTATAGTGAATAATGAGGTGCCAGAGACATTAAAAGATAAGCGTGTTATGTCTTTAGATATGGGAACAGTAGTTGCAGGTACTAAATATCGTGGTGAATTTGAAGAGCGTCTGAAAAAGGTTATGGAAGAAATCCAACAAGCAGGTAATGTCATCCTATTTATTGATGAGTTGCATACTTTAGTCGGTGCTGGTGGTGCTGAAGGTGCTATCGATGCTTCGAATATTTTGAAACCGGCATTAGCACGTGGTGAATTACAATGTATTGGTGCTACTACATTAGATGAATATCGCAAAAATATTGAAAAAGACGCGGCTTTAGAACGTCGTTTCCAACCTGTACAAGTTGATGAACCTTCAGTAGTAGATACAGTTGCTATTTTAAAAGGATTAAGAGATCGTTACGAAGCACACCATCGTATTAATATTTCAGACGAAGCTATTGAAGCGGCTGTTAAATTAAGTAACAGATACGTTTCAGATCGTTTCTTACCAGATAAAGCAATTGATTTAATTGATGAAGCAAGTTCTAAAGTAAGACTTAAGAGTCATACGACACCTAATAATTTAAAAGAAATTGAACAAGAAATTGAAAAAGTTAAAAATGAAAAAGATGCCGCAGTACATGCTCAAGAGTTTGAAAATGCTGCTAATCTGCGTGATAAACAAACAAAACTTGAAAAGCAATATGAAGAAGCTAAAAATGAATGGAAGAACGCACAAAATGGCATGTCAACTTCATTGTCAGAAGAAGATATTGCTGAAGTCATTGCAGGATGGACAGGTATCCCATTAACTAAAATCAATGAAACAGAATCTGAAAAACTTCTTAGTCTAGAAGATACATTACATGAGAGAGTTATTGGGCAAAAAGATGCTGTTAATTCAATCAGTAAAGCGGTTAGACGTGCCCGTGCAGGGTTAAAAGATCCTAAACGACCAATTGGTAGCTTTATCTTCCTTGGACCAACTGGTGTTGGTAAAACTGAATTAGCTAGAGCCTTAGCTGAATCAATGTTCGGCGATGATGATGCGATGATTCGTGTAGACATGAGTGAATTTATGGAAAAACACGCAGTGAGCCGATTAGTTGGTGCTCCTCCAGGATATGTTGGTCATGATGATGGTGGACAATTAACTGAAAAAGTTAGACGTAAACCATATTCTGTAATTTTATTTGATGAAATTGAAAAAGCACATCCAGATGTATTTAATATTCTATTACAAGTTTTAGATGACGGACATTTGACAGATACAAAAGGACGTACAGTTGATTTCAGAAATACAATTATCATAATGACATCAAACGTTGGAGCACAAGAATTACAAGATCAACGATTTGCTGGATTCGGTGGTTCAAGTGATGGACAAGATTATGAAACAATTCGAAAAACGATGTTAAAAGAATTAAAAAATTCATTCCGTCCAGAATTTTTAAACCGTGTAGATGATATCATTGTATTCCATAAACTAACAAAAGAAGAATTAAAAGAAATTGTAACAATGATGGTTAATAAATTAACAAATCGATTATCCGAACAAAACATAAATATTATTGTTACTGATAAAGCGAAAGACAAAATCGCAGAAGAAGGATATGATCCAGAATATGGTGCAAGACCATTAATTAGAGCGATACAAAAAACTATCGAAGATAATTTAAGTGAATTAATATTAGATGGTAATCAAATTGAAGGTAAGAAAGTTACAGTAGATCATGATGGTAAAGAGTTTAAATATGACATTGCTGAACAAACTTCAGAAACTAAAACACCATCGCAAGCATAATTATAAAACAGTCCAAAACAAATTAAAGTTTTGGACTGTTTTTTTAGTATCATTGAACTATAGAAATTCGTGAAAGTATCCATCAACGAAACAATCTAATAAAATAATCATCAAAGGATAGTTAAGAATTATATGAAACAAGTTAATGAGCCTACAGCGATAGCATAAAGGTATGAATTTTTTATAAAGGTTTTTTGTTTGAAGATACTAGCAACTTACGTCAAAATAAAATAGGTCTATATAATATTGTGATAAATCTAGAGAAAAGAGTTTACTAAGAAATTATTAAGATTTTATCTTTGAAAGATACCGACTATCAACATGATGTAAGTTTATTTTATAATATTCATAAAAAATAAATCTGATAAAACAGTTTGCGTTAGTAGTCATGTTAAAATACAAACAAATGTAACTCACATTTAATTTGTCATAAAGGGAATGTGCGTTTAAAATAGATTTGTTCAAAGGAAAGTGGAGGTGCAATTTTGGCCAAGAAAAAAGTGATTTTTGAATGTATGGCTTGTGGTTATCAATCTCCTAAATGGATGGGGAAATGTCCTAATTGTGGCGCTTGGAATCAAATGGAGGAAATTGTTGAAAAAGCAGCCAATCCTAAACATGGAGTGAAAACCAAGGAATTAGCAGGTAAAGTACAAAAATTAAATAGTATTAAACATGAAACAACGCCGAGAGTGTTAACAGATTCAGCAGAATTCAACCGTGTATTAGGTGGAGGTATTGTGAGCGGATCGTTAGTACTTATTGGTGGGGATCCAGGTATTGGTAAGTCAACGTTACTTTTACAAATTTGTGCATCGTTATCTCAAAAGAAAAAAGTACTATATATTACTGGAGAAGAATCGCTTAGTCAGACTAAATTACGTGCAGAGCGATTAGATGAAGATTCAAGTGAATTGCAAGTATTAGCTGAAACAGATCTTGAAGTTATTTATCAAACAGTAAAAGAAGAACAACCTGATTTATTAGTAGTGGATTCGATTCAAACAATATATCATCCTGAAATCAGCTCTGCGCCAGGTTCTGTTTCACAAGTTCGTGAAAGTACACAAAGTTTAATGAATATTGCTAAACAAATGAACATTGCAACTTTTATAGTGGGTCATGTAACGAAAGAAGGTCAAATTGCTGGCCCAAGATTGCTAGAACACATGGTTGATACTGTGCTTTATTTTGAAGGCGATGAACATCACGCATATCGAATTTTGCGAGCTGTTAAAAACCGTTTTGGTTCAACGAATGAAATGGGAATCTTCGAAATGAAGCAAAGTGGATTAAAAGGTGTCAATAATCCATCTGAAATGTTTTTAGAAGAACGTTCAACAAATGTTCCAGGTTCAACAATTGTTGCAACCATGGAGGGAACCAGACCACTTTTAATAGAAGTTCAAGCGCTGGTAACTCCAACGACTTTTAACAATCCGAGACGAATGGCAACAGGGATTGATCATAATCGATTAAGTTTGTTGATGGCTGTTTTGGAAAAGAAAGAAAATTATCTATTACAACAACAAGATGCTTATATCAAAGTAGCTGGCGGTGTAAAGTTAACGGAGCCAGCAGTTGATTTAAGTGTAATTGTAGCAACTGCGTCTAGCTTTAAAGATAAAGCTGTCGACGGATTAGATTGCTATATTGGAGAAGTTGGTTTAACGGGTGAGGTACGTCGTGTATCTCGGATAGAACAACGCGTGCAAGAGGCTGCAAAACTAGGTTTCAAACGTGTAATTATTCCTAAAAATAATATAGGCGGATGGACATATCCTGAAGGTATACAAGTAATAGGTGTAACTACTGTACATGAAGCATTGTCATTTGCTCTTCATTCATAAAACATCAAGAAAGGAGGACATTGTGTGAATATCGTTAAACTAATGGTTATTATTATTTACTTAATTATTGGGAGCGCATTAGGAATAATTATTATTCCTGAAATTGCAAATGATCTTGGATTACAAAACTCCAGCTTTTTAAAAAATCACTATGTAGATGGCATTATCGGTAGTATTTTTATGTTCTTAATTTTTGGTGTATTTATTAGACGAGTTACTAACGCTATAAAAGGTTTAGAACATTTTATTATGCGTAGAAGTGCTGTTGAAATACTATTCGCAACAATAGGTTTAATAATCGGATTACTTATTTCTGTTATGGTGTCGTTTATATTAGAATCAATTGGCAACTCTATTTTTAATCATTTCATTCCTGTCATAATTACGATATTACTATGTTATTTCGGTTTCCAATTTGGCCTTAAAAAACGAGATGAAATGTTAATGTTTTTACCTGAGAATATAGCGCGTTCCATGTCACAACATACTAAAAGTGCTACGCCAAAAATTATCGACACAAGCGCAATTATTGATGGTCGTATTTTAGAAGTCATTCGTTGCGGTTTTATCGATGGCAATATTTTAATTCCACAAGGTGTTATTAATGAATTACAAATTGTTGCAGATTCAAATGACAGTGTTAAACGTGAAAAGGGTAAAAGAGGCTTAGATATTTTAAATGAATTGTATGATTTAGATTATCCTACAAAAGTCATACATCCGACTAAATCACATAGTGATATTGATACGATGTTATTAAAGCTAGCTAAACAATATCACGCAAATATTATAACGACAGACTTTAATTTGAATAAAGTTTGTCATGTACATGGTATCAAAGCATTAAATGTTAATGATTTATCAGAAGCAATCAAACCTAATGTACATCAAGGTGATCAACTGCATATTTTACTGACAAAAATGGGTAAAGAGCCTGGTCAGGCAGTAGGATATCTAGATGATGGTACGATGGTAGTTGTTGATAATGCTAAAAATCTTATTGGCAGTCATGTCAATTTAGAAGTAGTCAGCTTATTGCAAACATCTTCAGGAAGAATTGTTTTTGCTAAAAAAATCGAAGATACAGTATCATTATAAAAACTGTAGTTGACGAAAATAAAATAGATATTAAAAGGTATATGAAATGGCGAAGTTTGTAATTTGAAGTATAACTATAAATAAATGCAAAACATATCAGTTATCAAAAAATGCAAATAGTGCTAATATATCATTGAAACAAGTTCATTAAGTGTTAAATTTTAGATATTAATAAAGTTATTCTTATAGCAATCAAGACATACAAAATTAGAATCAATTTTAACGTATTTGAATAGTTAATTTGAAGTTTAATTTTACAGCACATAATATTCATTTTTAAGTCGTTGAAATGCGTATGTAGTGCAGTCTTGATTCTTAGGGATAGCTTTTTTAAAGTGTTGAAAAAACAACTGCTTTCTATTTAAAATTTAAGCATATTACCCAGGGAATTATGTTATGATTAAACAATGAAATTATTTTAAGGTCATGTTAAAAAGCATTGTTTCGTTTTAACAATAAGACGAGTTACACATTTGTTATGACGGTCGAAGATAGCAAATGAACAATTTATATGAACTAACTTGAAAATTTGATATTTAATTTAGGAGTGAAAAAAATGAGCGATCGTATAAGAGTAAGATATGCACCAAGTCCAACTGGTTATCTTCATATTGGTAATGCAAGAACAGCATTATTCAATTACTTGTATGCTAAACATTATAACGGAGATTTTGTGATTCGAATTGAAGATACTGATAAAAAACGTAATTTAGAAGATGGAGAAACATCACAATTTGATAATCTTAAATGGTTAGGATTAGATTGGGATGAATCTGTAGATAAAGACAATGGCTACGGACCATATCGTCAATCTGAACGTCAACATATCTACCAACCATTAATAGATCAGTTACTAGCAGAAGATAAAGCATATAAATGCTATATGACAGAAGAAGAATTAGAAGCTGAACGTGAAGCGCAAATCGCTCGTGGTGAAATGCCTCGCTATGGTGGTCAACATGCGCATTTGACTGAAGAACAACGTCAACAATTTGAAGCAGAAGGACGCCAACCATCAATTCGTTTCCGAGTACCTCAAAACCAAACGTATTCTTTTGATGATATGGTAAAAGGGAATATTTCATTTGATTCAAATGGTATTGGTGACTGGGTTATCGTTAAAAAAGATGGCATTCCAACGTACAATTTTGCAGTAGCTATAGATGATCATTACATGGAAATTTCAGATGTTATTCGTGGTGATGATCATATTTCAAACACGCCTAAACAAATTATGATTTATGAAGCATTTGGCTGGGAGCCACCTCGTTTTGGTCATATGTCATTAATTGTTAATGAAGAACGTAAAAAGTTAAGTAAACGTGATGGGCAAATTTTACAATTTATTGAGCAATATCGTGACTTAGGTTATTTACCTGAAGCGTTATTTAATTTTATTGCGTTATTAGGTTGGTCTCCTGAAGGTGAAGAAGAAATCTTTTCTAAAGAAGAATTTATCAAAATCTTTGATGAAAAGCGTTTGTCAAAATCACCAGCATTTTTCGATAAGCAAAAATTAGCATGGGTTAATAACCAATATATGAAACAAAAAGATACTGAAACAGTATTCCAATTAGCATTACCTCATTTAATTAAAGCGAATTTGATTCCTGAGGTGCCGTCAGAAGAGGATTTATCTTGGGGACGCAAATTAATTACGCTTTATCAAAAAGAAATGAGTTATGCCGGTGAAATTGTTCCTTTATCAGAAATGTTCTTTAAAGAAATGCCAGCTCTTGGTGAAGAAGAACAACAAGTGATCAATGGGGAGCAAGTACCAGAGTTAATGACGCACTTATTCAGTAAATTAGAAGCACTTGAACCATTTGAAGCGGCTGAAATTAAAAAGACAATTAAAGAAGTTCAAAAAGAAACAGGAATAAAAGGCAAGCAATTATTTATGCCTATTCGTGTTGCTGTAACAGGCCAAATGCATGGTCCTGAATTACCAAATACAATTGAAGTACTTGGAAAAGAAAAAGTGCTAAACCGTTTAAAACAATATAAGTAATGAAATAGACAAGATCAAGGTAGTATATACTTGAATTTTATAACGTAACCACATATGATAAAGTTGTATTAACAAATTACAACAATATGAATAGAGTATTTTATATAAAACGAAGGATTAGTAATTAAATTTATACGATGCAGAGAGTGTACGGTTGCTGTGAGTACAACGTAGAAATTAATGAATGCACCTTCGTAAAATGAATTAAATATATAATGAGAGTGATGAGCATTAAGTTGACATAGTTTCCTTGATAATTTGGAAGCGCCCGCAATATTATTAATGTTATTCGCTAAATTCAGAGTGGAACCGTGCGGAAGCGCCTCTAACAATACAATTTGTATGTTAGTGGTGCTTTTTTGATATTTAATTTCGCAGGTACTTCAATTATGTATTTACGTAGTTCAATCATTGAGGAGGAAATGATCTTGTTAAAAAGAATGAGAGACGATATAAAAATGGTATTTGAGCAGGATCCAGCGGCACGTTCAACATTAGAAGTCATTACAACGTATGCAGGTTTACATGCAGTTTGGAGTCATTTGATTGCACATAAGTTATACAACCAAAAAAAATATGTTGCAGCACGCGCGATATCTCAAATTTCAAGATTTTTCACAGGTATAGAAATCCATCCAGGTGCTAAAATTGGAAAGCGTCTATTTATAGATCATGGTATGGGCGTTGTAATAGGAGAAACATGTACAATTGGTGATAATGTGACAATCTATCAAGGCGTGACACTTGGTGGGACAGGGAAAGAAAGAGGGAAAAGACACCCAGATATAGGAGACAATGTTTTAATAGCAGCGGGTGCGAAAGTTTTAGGAAATATTAAAATAAATTCAAATGTAAATATTGGTGCAAATTCAGTTGTTTTACAATCAGTTCCAAGTTATTCAACGGTTGTTGGTATACCAGGACATATTGTTAAGCAAGATGGTGTTCGAGTTGGAAAAACATTTGATCATCGCCATCTACCTGATCCAATTTATGAACAAATTAAGCATTTAGAACGACAACTTGAAAAGACTAGGAATGGAGAGATTCAAGATGATTACATTATATAATACACTTACACGTCAAAAAGAAGTGTTCAAGCCAATAGAACCAGGAAAGGTAAAAATGTATGTATGTGGTCCTACGGTATATAACTACATTCATATTGGTAACGCAAGACCAGCAATTAATTATGACGTAGTGAGACGTTACTTTGAATACCAAGGATATAATGTAGAATATGTATCAAATTTTACAGATGTAGATGATAAATTAATTAAACGTTCTCAAGAATTAAATCAGTCTGTTCCCGAAATTGCAGAAAAATATATCGCTGCTTTTCATGAAGATGTTGGTGCTTTAAATGTTAGAAAAGCGACTTCAAATCCAAGGGTAATGGACCATATGGATGACATTATTCAATTTATTAAAAATTTGGTTGATCAAGGTTATGCATATGAAAGTGGTGGCGATGTTTACTTTAGAACACGTAAATTTGAAGGTTATGGTAAATTAAGTCATCAATCCATAGATGACTTAAAAGTGGGTGCTCGTATAGATGCAGGAGAGCATAAGGAAGATGCACTTGATTTTACATTGTGGAAAAAAGCGAAGCCTGGCGAGATTAGTTGGGATAGCCCATTTGGTGAAGGGAGACCAGGATGGCATATTGAATGTTCTGTAATGGCATTTCATGAGCTAGGACCTACAATTGATATACATGCGGGTGGTTCAGATTTACAATTTCCACATCATGAAAATGAAATAGCACAATCGGAAGCACATAATCATGCGCCATTTGCTAATTATTGGATGCATAATGGTTTCATTAATATTGATAATGAAAAAATGAGTAAATCACTAGGTAACTTTATTTTAGTTCACGATATTATTAAAGAAGTTGATCCAGATGTACTAAGATTCTTTATGATTAGCGTACATTATAGAAGTCCAATTAACTATAATCTAGAATTGGTTGAATCAGCACGTAGTGGACTAGAGCGTATTCGCAATAGTTATCAATTAATTGAAGAGCGCGCACAAATTGCTACTAATATTGAAAATCAACAGACATATATTGATCAAATTGATGCGATTTTAAATCGTTTTGAAACAGTTATGAATGATGATTTTAATACAGCTAATGCAATTACAGCTTGGTATGATTTAGCAAAACTTGCGAATAAATATGTACTAGAGAATACAACATCAACAGAAGTAATTGATAAATTTAAAGCAGTTTATCAAATTTTCAGCGATGTTTTAGGTGTACCGTTAAAATCTAAAAATGCAGATGAATTATTGGATGAAGATGTTGAAAAATTAATCGAAGAGCGTAATGAAGCAAGGAAAAACAAAGATTTTGCACGAGCAGATGAGATTCGAGACATGCTGAAATCACAAAACATTATATTAGAAGACACACCTCAAGGGGTTAGATTTAAACGTGGATAATCAACAAGATAATCACATTAAATTATTGAATCCATTGACCTTAGCATATATGGGAGACGCAGTCTTAGATCAATATGTACGTACGTATATCGTTTTAAAGCTTAAAAGTAAGCCTAATAAACTACATCAAATGTCTAAAAAATATGTATCTGCCAAAAGTCAGGCGCAAACGTTAGAATATTTAATGGAGCAAGAATGGTTTACAAACGAAGAAATGGATATTTTGAAGCGAGGGCGTAACGCGAAAAGTCATACTAAAGCTAAAAACACTGATGTTCAAACATATCGTAAAAGTTCAGCGATAGAAGCAGTGATAGGTTTTCTTTATTTAGCAAAAAGAGAAGAACGATTAGAGGCATTATTAAATAAAATAATAACAATAGTAAACGAAAGGTAGTGACAATGTGGAAGATACGGTTATTGTTGGTAGGCATGCTGTTAGAGAAGCGATTATTACTGGGCATCCGATAAATAAGATATTGATTCAAGAAGGTATTAAAAATCAACAAATTAATGAAATTTTAAAAAATGCAAAAGATCAAAAAATCATTGTTCAAACTGTACCAAAATCTAAATTAGATTTTTTAGCAAATGCACCACATCAGGGTGTTGCAGCGCTTATTGCACCATATGAATATGCTGACTTCGATCAATTTTTAAAACAGCAAAAAGAAAAAGAAGGTTTATCGACAGTACTTATATTAGACGGCTTAGAAGACCCGCATAACTTGGGATCAATTTTAAGAACAGCAGATGCAACGGGAGTTGATGGTGTTATTATTCCTAAACGTCGTTCAGTTACACTAACACAAACAGTTGCAAAAGCCTCAACAGGTGCAATTGAACATGTTCCAGTTATTCGAGTGACAAATTTAGCTAAAACTATCGATGAACTAAAAGATAATGGTTTTTGGGTAGCTGGCACTGAAGCTAATAATGCAACAGATTATAGAAATCTTGAAGCGGACATGTCATTGGCTATTGTAATTGGCAGCGAAGGACAGGGTATGAGTCGTCTAGTAAGTGATAAATGCGATTTCTATATTAAGATTCCAATGGTTGGACATGTAAACAGTTTGAATGCTTCGGTTGCAGCAAGTTTAATGATGTACGAAGTATTTCGAAAAAGACATGATGTTGGAGAAATATAATGAAAGAACGTTACTTAATCATTGATGGATACAATATGATAGGACAATCACCAACGCTAAGCGCCATTGCAAAAGAAAATTTAGAAGAAGCTAGAATGCAATTAATAGATGCAATTGCAAATTATAATGCTGTTATTTCAGATGAAATTATTTGTGTTTTCGATGCTTATGACCAATCGGGTGTTGAAAGAGAATACATGTATCATGGCGTTAAAACGATTTTTACCAAGGAAAAAGAAACAGCTGATAGTTTCATAGAACGTTATGTCTATGAACTTTATGACAAGCACACTAAGCATATTACAGTTGTAACAAGTGATATGAGTGAGCAACATGCTATCTTTGGATCAGGTGCATATAGAATATCATCTCGCGAAATGTGGAGAGATTTAAAAGAAAATGAAATTGATGTGAGTAAATCATTAGATGATATAAGTGAAAACAAGCCAAGAACTCGAATTCCGTTATCTTCTGAAATCCTTGCAGAATTTGAAAAAATACGAAGAGGACATCATAAGAAATGACATTTCCGTCATCTTGAAATTTTGAATGTAACAATATTAAACTAACCTTAAATTTTAGATAGAAGGGGTTAGTTTAATACTTGAAATATGATTTGACAACTCAAGACAGTACAATCAAACGTAACAATGCAATAAATGATAAAGACTTCGAAAAGTTAGTAATGGATCTACAACCATTAATTATTCGACGCATCAAAACATTTGGATTTAATCATTATGATTTAGAAGACTTATATCAAGAAATACTTATACGGATGTATAGGTCGGTCCAAACATTTGATTTTAGTGGAGAACAGCCTTTCACAAATTATGTTCAATGTTTAATTACGTCTGTAAAGTATGATTATTTGAGAAAATATTTAGCTACAAATAAAAGAATAGATAATTTGATTAATGAATATAGAGTTACGTATCCATGTGCAATAAAGCGTTATGATGTTGAAAACAATTATTTGAATAAATTAGCAATTAAAGAGTTGATTCGTCAGTTTAAGTATTTGAGTGCATTTGAAAAAGATGTCATGTATTTAATGTGTGAACAATATAAGCCGAGAGAAATTGCTCAACTGATGCATGTAAAAGAGAAAGTGATTTATAATGCCATACAACGATGTAAAAATAAAATAAAGCGTTATTTCAAAATGATTTGAAAAGCGCCTTAGGACGTGGATTGAATTAGAACGTGTTACTTCTTGATGGTTTGACATTTGTTATAAATTTTATGTATAGTATACTGGTATTATAATGAATAAAGGTGAATTATTGTGAGGAAAATACCTTTAAATTGTGAAGCTTGTGGCAATAGAAATTATAATGTTCCTAAGCAAGAAGGCTCGGCAACAAGATTAACCTTAAAGAAATATTGTCCAAAATGTAACGCGCACACAATTCATAAAGAATCGAAATAAATACATTCGAAATAATACTTTGATAATATGTTCAAAGGATTTGGAGGTTGAGCAGATGGCTAAAAAAGAAAGTTTCTTTAAAGGCGTTAAGTCTGAAATGGAAAAAACAAGTTGGCCGACGAAAGAAGAGCTATTTAAATATACTGTAATTGTAGTTTCTACTGTTATATTCTTCTTAGTCTTTTTCTATGCCTTAGATTTAGGAATTACAGCATTGAAAAATTTATTATTTGGTTAGAGGAGTGAAGACATGTCTGAAGAAGTTGGCGCAAAGCGTTGGTATGCAGTGCATACATATTCTGGATATGAAAATAAAGTTAAAAAGAATTTAGAAAAAAGAGTAGAATCTATGAATATGACTGAACAAATCTTTAGAGTAGTCATACCGGAAGAAGAAGAAACTCAAGTAAAAGATGGCAAAGCTAAAACGACTGTTAAAAAAACATTCCCTGGATATGTTTTAGTGGAATTAATCATGACAGATGAATCATGGTATGTGGTAAGAAATACACCAGGCGTTACTGGTTTTGTAGGTTCTGCAGGTGCAGGGTCTAAGCCAAATCCGTTGTTACCAGAAGAAGTTCGCTTCATCTTAAAACAAATGGGTCTTAAAGAAAAGACTATCGATGTTGAACTCGAAGTTGGAGAGCAAGTTCGTATTAAATCAGGTCCATTTGCGAATCAAGTTGGTGAAGTTCAAGAAATTGAAACAGATAAGTTTAAGCTAACAGTATTAGTAGATATGTTTGGCCGAGAAACACCAGTAGAAGTTGAATTCGATCAAATAGAAAAGCTTTAATTAACAATTAAAGTTATTAAACTAACCAAAAGATAAAAAAGAGTATTGATTTTTTAATTAGAAAAGTGTTAAAATTATGTGGTCGCGCTTTTAGAGCGCCCATTTCGTCACGAAATGTTAAGAGTGGGAGGGCAAAACTGAGCCCTGTGACCACATCACGATATCAAGGAGGTGCACATCGTGGCTAAAAAAGTAGATAAAGTTGTTAAATTACAAATTCCTGCAGGTAAAGCGAATCCAGCACCACCAGTTGGTCCAGCATTAGGTCAAGCAGGTGTGAACATCATGGGATTCTGTAAAGAGTTCAATGCACGTACTCAAGATCAAGCAGGTTTAATTATTCCGGTAGAAATCAGTGTTTATGAAGATCGTTCATTTACATTTATTACAAAAACTCCACCGGCTCCAGTATTACTTAAAAAAGCAGCTGGTATTGAAAAAGGTTCAGGTGAACCAAACAAAACTAAAGTTGCTACAGTAACTAAAGATCAAGTACGCGAAATTGCTAACAGCAAAATGCAAGACTTAAACGCTGCTGACGAAGAAGCAGCTATGCGTATTATCGAAGGTACTGCACGTAGTATGGGTATCGTTGTAGAATAATTTTACGAATATTAAATTTGATTACATGATTTAAACGATGAAGCAGATAACAGAGATAATAATGATGAATTATAAATATAATCTGAATGACTAGATTAATGATTGATTTATTCATAAGATTAATTCTTCTGTTGTCTGCTCTTAACTTGCATCTAGCAAGTAATGTGGGAGGAAATTCCGCTAAAACCACTAAAGGAGGAACTATAAATGGCTAAAAAAGGTAAAAAGTATCAAGAAGCAGCTAGTAAAGTTGACCGTACTCAGCACTACAGTGTTGAAGAAGCAATTAAATTAGCTAAAGAAACAAGCATTGCTAACTTTGACGCTTCTGTTGAAGTTGCATTCCGTTTAGGAATTGATACACGTAAAAATGACCAACAAATCCGTGGTGCAGTTGTATTACCAAACGGAACTGGTAAATCACAAAGTGTATTAGTATTCGCTAAAGGTGACAAAATTGCTGAAGCTGAAGCAGCAGGTGCTGACTATGTAGGTGAAGCAGAATACGTTCAAAAAATCCAACAAGGTTGGTTCGACTTCGATGTAGTAGTTGCTACACCAGATATGATGGGTGAAGTTGGTAAATTAGGTCGTGTATTAGGACCAAAAGGTTTAATGCCAAACCCTAAAACTGGAACTGTAACAATGGATGTTAAAAAAGCTGTTGAAGAAATCAAAGCTGGTAAAGTAGAATACCGTGCTGAAAAAGCTGGTATCGTACATGCATCAATTGGTAAAGTTTCATTTACTGATGAACAATTAATTGAAAACTTCAATACTTTACAAGATGTATTAGCTAAAGCTAAACCATCATCTGCTAAAGGTACATACTTCAAATCTGTTGCTGTAACTACAACAATGGGTCCTGGAGTTAAAATTGATACTGCAAGTTTCAAATAATAAATGATATAAACAATTACAGGCTGAAAGAAATATCTTTCAGTCTGTAAAAATATATTGACAATGAGTAATTTCCAAGTTATATTACTTATTGTGATTATTTTACCTAAGACAGTAGGAGTTATTTATAACTTAAAACTTATCCTGCCGAGGCTAAAATTGACTTGAACGTGATGATCTATGATCTTTCAAGCACTTTTTGCCGTGGGTAGAAAGTGCTTTTTTTATTAATTTTAAAAAAAGCACCAAAAATTTAAATGGAGGTGTCTGAATGTCTGCTATCATTGAAGCTAAAAAACAACTAGTTGATGAAATTGCTGAGGTACTATCAAATTCAGTTTCAACAGTAATCGTTGACTACCGTGGATTAACAGTAGCTGAAGTTACTGACTTACGTTCACAATTACGTGAAGCTGGTGTTGAGTATAAAGTATACAAAAACACTATGGTACGTCGTGCAGCTGAAAAAGCTGGTATCGAAGGCTTAGATGAATTCTTAACAGGTCCTACTGCTATTGCAACTTCAAGCGAAGATGCTGTAGCTGCAGCGAAAGTAATTTCTGGATTTGCTAAAGATCATGAAGCATTAGAAATTAAATCAGGCGTTATGGAAGGCAATGTTATTACAGCAGAAGAAGTTAAAACTGTTGGTTCATTACCTTCACACGATGGTCTTGTATCTATGCTTTTATCAGTATTACAAGCTCCTGTACGCAACTTCGCTTATGCGGTTAAAGCTATTGGAGAACAAAAAGAAGAAAACGCTGAATAATTTTTAGCGTAAAAAAATTAAAAATAATGGAGGAATTATAAAATGGCTAATCATGAACAAATCATTGAAGCGATTAAAGAAATGTCAGTATTAGAATTAAACGACTTAGTAAAAGCAATTGAAGAAGAATTTGGTGTAACTGCAGCTGCTCCAGTAGCAGTAGCAGGTGCAGCTGGTGGCGCTGATGCTGCAGCAGAAAAAACTGAATTTGACGTTGAGTTAACTTCAGCTGGTTCATCTAAAATCAAAGTTGTTAAAGCTGTTAAAGAAGCAACTGGTTTAGGATTAAAAGATGCTAAAGAATTAGTAGACGGAGCTCCTAAAGTAATCAAAGAAGCTTTACCTAAAGAAGAAGCTGAAAAACTTAAAGAACAATTAGAAGAAGTTGGAGCTACTGTAGAATTAAAATAATTCAAGTATCTTAAACTTAATAATCAAAGTTTTATAGCAAGTATTGCTATAATATAATGATTCTTTGAGAAGTTAAAACCCCGTTATTTTGATAACGGGGTTTTATTCATTTAAAGACTGAGTGAAATGTTATAATTATAATGACGAGTTACAAAGTGAAGATGAGGTGGAATAATGAGTCATTATTATGATGAAGATCCAAGTGTAATTAGCAATGAACAACGTATTCAATATCAATTAAAACATCATAAAATTGATTTAATAACTGATAACGGAGTGTTTTCGAAAGATAAAGTAGATTATGGTTCAGATGTTCTTGTTCAAACTTTTTTAAAAACGCATCCACCTGGTCCAAGTAAGCGAATTGCCGATGTTGGTTGTGGTTACGGACCAATTGGTTTGATGATTGCTAAAGTATCACCACATCATTCAATTACAATGCTAGATGTTAATCACAGAGCGCTAGCCTTAGTTGAAAAAAACAAAAAATTAAACGGTATTGATAATGTGATCGTAAAGGAAAGTGATGCTTTGTCTGCTGTGGAAGACAAAAGTTTTGATTTTATTTTAACCAATCCACCAATAAGAGCAGGGAAAGAAACCGTGCATCGTATATTCGAGCAAGCATTACATAGATTAGAATCGAACGGTGAACTATTCGTTGTAATTCAGAAGAAGCAAGGTATGCCATCTGCAAAGAAAAGAATGAATGAACTTTTTGGAAATGTAGAAGTGGTAAATAAAGATAAAGGATATTACATTCTGAGAAGTATAAAAGCTTGAAATGAAATGGATATTCTGTTATAGTTATATAATGTAAAAATTTATGTTCAATAAGTGTGTACTTTTACGTTAAATAGATAAGTTAATTAAGAATAAATATAGAATCGAAAATGGTGTCATCATTAGTGTTGCCGTTTTCTTTTTGTCTTTTTATTAATATGCTTATGGTATTTAGCTAAAAGCGGATCACATAATTTTTGAGGGGTGAATCTGTTTGGCAGGTCAAGTTGTCCAATATGGAAGACATCGTAAACGTAGAAACTACGCGAGAATTTCAGAAGTATTAGAATTACCAAACTTAATAGAAATTCAAACTAAATCTTACGAGTGGTTCCTAAGAGAAGGTTTAATCGAAATGTTTAGAGACATTTCTCCAATTGAAGATTTTACTGGTAATTTGTCATTAGAGTTTGTGGATTACCGTTTAGGAGAACCAAAATATGATTTAGAAGAATCTAAAAACCGTGACGCTACTTATGCTGCACCTCTTCGTGTAAAAGTGCGTCTAATCATTAAAGAAACAGGAGAAGTTAAAGAACAAGAAGTCTTTATGGGTGATTTCCCATTAATGACTGATACAGGTACGTTCGTTATCAATGGTGCAGAACGTGTAATCGTATCTCAATTAGTTCGTTCACCATCCGTTTATTTCAATGAAAAAATCGACAAAAATGGTCGTGAAAACTATGATGCAACAATTATTCCAAACCGTGGTGCATGGTTAGAATATGAAACAGATGCTAAAGATGTTGTATACGTGCGTATTGATAGAACACGTAAACTACCATTAACAGTATTGTTACGTGCATTAGGTTTCTCAAGTGACCAAGAAATTGTTGACCTTTTAGGTGACAATGAATATTTACGTAATACTTTAGAGAAAGACGGCACTGAAAACACTGAACAAGCGTTATTAGAAATCTATGAACGTTTACGTCCAGGTGAACCACCAACTGTTGAAAATGCTAAAAGTCTATTGTATTCACGTTTCTTTGATCCAAAACGCTATGACTTAGCAAGCGTGGGTCGTTATAAAACAAACAAAAAATTACATTTAAAACATCGTTTATTCAATCAAAAATTAGCTGAGCCAATTGTGAATACTGAGACTGGTGAAATTGTAGTTGAAGAAGGTACAGTGCTTGATCGTCGTAAAATCGACGAAATCATGGATGTACTTGAATCAAACGCAAACAGCGAAGTGTTTGAATTGCATGGTAGCGTTATAGACGAGCCAGTAGAAATTCAATCAATTAAAGTATATGTTCCTAACGATGATGAAGGTCGTACGACAACTGTAATTGGTAATGCTTTCCCTGACTCAGAAGTTAAATGTATTACACCAGCAGATATCATTGCTTCAATGAGTTACTTCTTTAACTTATTAAGCGGTATTGGATATACAGATGATATTGACCATTTAGGTAACCGTCGTTTACGTTCTGTAGGTGAATTACTACAAAACCAATTCCGTATCGGTTTATCAAGAATGGAAAGAGTTGTACGTGAAAGAATGTCAATTCAAGATACTGAGTCTATCACACCTCAACAATTAATTAATATTCGACCTGTTATTGCATCTATTAAAGAATTCTTTGGTAGCTCTCAATTATCACAATTCATGGACCAAGCAAATCCATTAGCTGAGTTAACGCATAAACGTCGTCTATCAGCATTAGGACCTGGTGGTTTAACACGTGAACGTGCTCAAATGGAAGTACGTGACGTTCACTACTCTCACTATGGCCGTATGTGTCCAATTGAAACACCTGAGGGACCAAACATTGGATTGATTAACTCATTATCAAGTTATGCACGTGTAAATGAATTCGGCTTTATTGAAACACCATATCGTAAAGTTGATTTAGATACACATGCTATCACTGATCAAATTGACTATTTAACAGCTGACGAAGAAGATAGCTATGTTGTAGCACAAGCAAACTCTAAATTAGATGAAAATGGTCGTTTCATGGATGATGAAGTTGTATGTCGTTTCCGTGGTAACAATACAGTTATGGCTAAAGAAAAAATGGATTATATGGATGTATCGCCGAAACAAGTTGTTTCAGCAGCGACAGCATGTATTCCATTCTTAGAAAATGATGACTCAAACCGTGCATTGATGGGTGCGAACATGCAACGTCAAGCAGTGCCTTTGATGAATCCAGAAGCACCATTTGTTGGTACAGGTATGGAACACGTTGCAGCACGTGATTCTGGTGCAGCTATTACAGCTAAGCACAGAGGTCGTGTTGAACATGTTGAATCTAATGAAATTCTTGTACGTCGTCTAGTTGAAGAGAACGGCGTTGAGCATGAAGGTGAATTAGATCGCTATCCATTAGCTAAATTTAAACGTTCAAACTCAGGTACATGTTACAACCAACGTCCTATCGTTGCAGTTGGAGATGTTGTTGAGTATAACGAGATTTTAGCAGATGGACCATCTATGGAATTAGGAGAAATGGCATTAGGTAGAAACGTAGTAGTTGGTTTCATGACTTGGGACGGTTATAACTATGAGGATGCCGTTATCATGAGTGAAAGACTTGTGAAAGATGACGTGTATACTTCTATTCATATTGAAGAGTATGAATCAGAAGCACGTGATACTAAGTTAGGACCTGAAGAAATCACAAGAGATATTCCTAATGTTTCTGAAAGTGCACTTAAGAACTTAGACGATCGTGGTATCGTTTATATTGGTGCAGAAGTAAAAGATGGAGATATTTTAGTTGGTAAAGTAACGCCTAAAGGTGTAACTGAGTTAACTGCCGAAGAAAGATTGTTACATGCAATCTTTGGTGAAAAAGCACGTGAAGTTAGAGATACTTCATTACGTGTACCTCACGGCGCTGGCGGTATCGTTCTTGATGTAAAAGTATTCAATCGTGAAGAAGGCGACGATACATTATCACCTGGTGTAAACCAATTAGTACGTGTATATATCGTTCAAAAACGTAAAATTCATGTTGGTGATAAGATGTGTGGTCGACATGGTAACAAAGGTGTCATTTCTAAGATTGTTCCTGAAGAAGACATGCCTTACTTACCAGATGGACGTCCGATTGATATCATGTTAAACCCTCTTGGTGTACCATCTCGTATGAACATCGGACAAGTATTAGAGCTACACTTAGGTATGGCTGCTAAAAATCTTGGTATTCACGTTGCATCACCAGTATTTGACGGTGCAAACGATGACGATGTATGGTCAACAATTGAAGAAGCTGGTATGGCTCGTGATGGTAAAACTGTACTTTATGATGGACGTACAGGTGAACCATTCGATAACCGTATTTCAGTAGGTGTAATGTACATGTTGAAACTTGCGCACATGGTTGATGATAAATTACATGCGCGTTCAACTGGACCATATTCACTTGTTACACAACAACCACTTGGCGGTAAAGCGCAATTCGGTGGACAACGTTTCGGTGAGATGGAGGTATGGGCACTTGAAGCATATGGTGCTGCATACACATTACAAGAAATCTTAACTTACAAATCCGATGATACAGTAGGACGTGTGAAAACATACGAGGCTATTGTTAAAGGTGAAAACATCTCTAGACCAAGTGTTCCAGAATCATTCCGAGTATTGATGAAAGAATTACAAAGTTTAGGTTTAGATGTAAAAGTTATGGATGAGCAAGATAATGAAATCGAAATGACAGACGTTGATGACGATGATGTTGTAGAACGCAAAGTAGATTTACAACAAAATGATGCTCCTGAAACACAAAAAGAAGTTACTGATTAATACGCAATTTACAAAACAGGCAAAAAGATACTAAGCTGAATTTTATTGATGATTCAGTTTAGTACTTTAAGCCATTTTAAATAAATGCAAATCAATCAAATAGCACAGCTAATCTAAATTGAAGGAGGTAGGCTCCTTGATTGATGTAAATAATTTCCATTATATGAAAATAGGATTGGCTTCACCTGAAAAAATCCGTTCTTGGTCTTTTGGTGAAGTTAAAAAACCTGAAACAATCAACTACCGTACATTAAAACCTGAAAAAGATGGTCTATTCTGTGAAAGAATTTTCGGACCTACAAAAGACTGGGAATGTAGTTGTGGTAAATACAAACGTGTTCGCTACAAAGGCATGGTCTGTGACAGATGTGGAGTTGAAGTAACTAAATCTAAAGTACGTCGTGAAAGAATGGGACACATTGAACTTGCTGCTCCAGTTTCTCACATTTGGTATTTCAAAGGTATACCAAGTCGTATGGGATTATTACTTGACATGTCACCAAGAGCATTAGAAGAAGTTATTTACTTTGCTTCTTATGTTGTTGTAGATCCAGGTCCAACTGGTTTAGAAAAGAAAACTTTATTATCTGAAGCTGAATTCAGAGATTATTATGATAAATACCCAGGTCAATTCGTTGCAAAAATGGGTGCAGAAGGTATTAAAGATTTACTTGAAGAGATTGATCTTGACGAAGAACTTAAATTGTTACGCGATGAGTTGGAATCAGCTACTGGTCAAAGACTTACTCGTGCAATTAAACGTTTAGAAGTTGTTGAATCATTCCGTAATTCAGGTAACAAACCTTCATGGATGATTTTAGATGTACTTCCAATCATCCCACCAGAAATTCGTCCAATGGTTCAATTAGATGGTGGACGATTTGCAACAAGTGACTTAAACGATTTATACCGTCGTGTAATTAATCGAAACAATCGTTTGAAACGTTTATTAGATTTAGGTGCACCTGGTATCATCGTTCAAAACGAAAAACGTATGTTACAAGAAGCCGTTGACGCTTTAATTGATAATGGTCGTCGTGGTCGTCCAGTTACTGGTCCAGGTAACCGTCCATTAAAATCTTTATCTCATATGTTAAAAGGTAAACAAGGTCGTTTCCGTCAAAACTTACTTGGTAAACGTGTTGACTATTCAGGACGTTCAGTTATCGCGGTAGGTCCAAGCTTGAAAATGTACCAATGTGGTTTACCAAAAGAAATGGCACTTGAACTGTTTAAACCATTCGTAATGAAAGAATTAGTTCAACGTGAAATTGCAACTAACATTAAAAATGCGAAGAGTAAAATCGAACGCATGGATGATGAAGTTTGGGACGTATTGGAAGAAGTAATTAGAGAACATCCTGTATTACTTAACCGTGCACCAACACTTCATAGACTTGGTATTCAAGCATTTGAACCAACTTTAGTTGAAGGTCGTGCGATTCGTCTACATCCACTTGTAACAACAGCTTATAACGCTGACTTTGATGGTGACCAAATGGCGGTTCACGTTCCTTTATCAAAAGAGGCACAAGCTGAAGCAAGAATGTTGATGTTAGCAGCACAAAACATCTTGAACCCTAAAGATGGTAAACCAGTAGTTACACCATCACAAGATATGGTACTTGGTAACTATTACCTTACTTTAGAAAGAAAAGATGCAGTAAATACAGGCGCAATCTTTAATAATACAAATGAAGTATTAAAAGCATATGCAAATGGCTTTGTACATTTACACACAAGAATTGGTGTACATGCAAGTTCATTCAACAATCCAACATTTACTGAAGAACAAAACAAAAAGATTCTTGCTACGTCAGTAGGTAAAATTATATTCAATGAAATCATTCCAGATTCTTTTGCTTATATTAATGAACCTACGCAAGAAAACTTAGAAAGAAAGACACCAAACAGATACTTCATCGATCCTACAACTTTAGGTGAAGGTGGATTAAAAGAATACTTTGAAAATGAAGAATTAATTGAACCTTTCAACAAAAAATTCTTAGGTAATATTATTGCAGAAGTATTCAACAGATTTAGCATCACTGATACATCAATGATGTTAGACCGTATGAAAGACTTAGGATTCAAATTCTCATCTAAAGCTGGTATTACAGTAGGTGTTGCTGATATCGTAGTATTACCTGATAAGCAACAAATACTTGATGAGCATGAAAAATTAGTCGACAGAATTACAAAACAATTCAATCGTGGTTTAATCACTGAAGAAGAAAGATATAATGCAGTTGTTGAAATTTGGACAGATGCAAAAGATCAAATTCAAGGTGAATTGATGCAATCACTTGATAAAACTAACCCAATCTTCATGATGAGTGATTCAGGTGCCCGTGGTAACGCATCTAACTTTACACAGTTAGCAGGTATGCGTGGATTGATGGCCGCACCATCTGGTAAGATTATCGAATTACCAATCACATCTTCATTCCGTGAAGGTTTAACAGTACTTGAATACTTCATCTCAACTCACGGTGCACGTAAAGGTCTTGCCGATACAGCACTTAAAACAGCTGACTCAGGATATCTTACTCGTCGTCTTGTTGACGTGGCACAAGATGTTATTGTTCGTGAAGAAGACTGTGGTACTGATAGAGGTTTATTAGTTTCTGATATTAAAGAAGGTACAGAAATGATTGAACCATTTATCGAACGTATTGAAGGTCGTTATTCTAAAGAAACAATTCGTCATCCTGAAACTGATGAAGTTATCATTCGTCCTGATGAATTAATTACACCTGAAATTGCTAAGAAAATTACAGATGCTGGTATTGAACAAATGTATATTCGCTCAGCATTTACTTGTAACGCACGACATGGTGTTTGTGAAAAATGTTACGGTAAAAACCTTGCTACTGGTGAAAAAGTTGAAGTTGGTGAAGCAGTTGGTACAATTGCAGCCCAATCTATCGGTGAACCAGGTACACAGCTTACAATGCGTACATTCCATACAGGTGGGGTAGCAGGTAGCGATATCACACAAGGTCTTCCTCGTATTCAAGAGATTTTCGAAGCACGTAACCCTAAAGGTCAAGCGGTAATTACGGAAATCGAAGGTGTCGTAGAAGATATTAAATTAGCAAAAGATAGACAACAAGAAATTGTTGTTAAAGGTGCTAATGAAACAAGATCATACCTTGCTTCAGGTACTTCAAGAATTATTGTAGAAATCGGTCAACCAGTACAACGTGGTGAAGTATTAACTGAAGGTTCTATTGAACCTAAGAATTACTTATCTGTTGCTGGATTAAACGCGACTGAAAGCTACTTATTAAAAGAAGTACAAAAAGTTTACCGTATGCAAGGGGTAGAAATCGACGATAAACACGTTGAGGTTATGGTTCGACAAATGTTACGTAAAGTTAGAATTATCGAAGCAGGTGATACGAAGTTATTACCAGGTTCATTAGTTGATATTCATAACTTTACAGATGCAAATAGAGAAGCATTTAAACACCGTAAGCGCCCTGCAACAGCTAAACCAGTATTACTTGGTATAACTAAAGCATCACTTGAAACAGAAAGTTTCTTATCTGCAGCATCATTCCAAGAAACAACAAGAGTTCTTACAGATGCAGCAATTAAAGGTAAGCGTGATGACTTATTAGGTCTTAAAGAAAACGTAATTATTGGTAAGTTAATTCCAGCTGGTACTGGTATGAGACGTTATAGCGACGTAAAATACGAAAAAACAGCTAAACCAGTTGCAGAAGTTGAATCTCAAACTGAAGTAACGGAATAACAAGTATATAACAGAGGCTAAGGCTTTAGCCTCTTGTTATTTTTATGTAAATTATTTGATTTAATGTTGACGAATTCTCTTGTTCAATGTTAATATATTAAAGGTTGATGCAAGCAGAACTTTGGAGGATAAATTATTGTCTAAGGAAAAAGTTGCACGCTTTAACAAACAACATTTTGTAGTTGGTCTTAAAGAAACGCTTAAAGCGTTAAAGAAAGATCAAGTTACATCTTTGATTATTGCTGAAGACGTTGAAGTATATTTAATGACTCGCGTGTTAAGCCAAATCAATCAGAAAAATATACCTGTATCTTTTTTCAAAAGCAAACATGCTTTGGGTAAACATGTAGGTATTAACGTCAATGCGACAATAGTAGCATTGATTAAATGAGAATTAGTAAGTGTTTTACTTACTAAATTTTATTTAACCTAAAAATGAACCACCTGGATGTGTGGGATTAAAAAGTGAAGAGAGGAGGACATATCACATGCCAACTATTAACCAATTAGTACGTAAACCAAGACAAAGCAAAATCAAAAAATCAGATTCTCCAGCTTTAAATAAAGGTTTCAACAGTAAAAAGAAAAAATTTACTGACTTAAACTCACCA
>NZ_JBSZQY010000013.1:32348-64704 GCF_054165785.1 Staphylococcus sp. SA22
TTATCAAACAACATCGAAATTAACGCATACATCCCTGGTATCGGACATAACTTACAAGAACACAGTGTTGTACTTGTACGTGGTGGACGTGTAAAAGACTTACCAGGTGTGCGTTACCATATTGTGCGTGGAGCACTTGATACTTCAGGTGTTGACGGACGTAGACAAGGTCGTTCATTATACGGAACTAAGAAACCTAAAAACTAAGAATTTAGTTTTTAATTAAATCTTAAACTTAAAATATTTAATATAAGGAAGGGAGGATTTACATTATGCCTCGTAAAGGATCAGTACCTAAAAGAGACGTATTACCAGATCCAATTCATAACTCTAAGTTAGTAACTAAATTAATTAACAAAATTATGTTAGATGGTAAACGTGGAACAGCACAAAGAATTCTTTATTCAGCATTCGACCTAGTTGAACAACGCAGTGGTCGTGATGCATTAGAAGTATTCGAAGAAGCAATCAACAACATTATGCCAGTATTAGAAGTTAAAGCTCGTCGTGTAGGTGGTTCTAACTATCAAGTACCTGTAGAAGTTCGTCCAGAGCGTCGTACTACTTTAGGTTTACGTTGGTTAGTTAACTATGCACGTCTTCGTGGTGAAAAAACGATGGAAGATCGTTTAGCTAACGAAATTTTAGATGCAGCAAATAATACAGGTGGTGCCGTTAAGAAACGTGAGGACACTCACAAAATGGCTGAAGCAAACAAAGCATTTGCTCACTACCGTTGGTAAGATAAAAGCTTTTACCCTGAGTGTGTTCTATATTAATGAATTTTCATTAAGCGTTCATGCTTAGGGCATCGCCATATCTATCGTATTTATTCAGTAATATAAACTGGAAGGAGAAAAAATACATGGCTAGAGAATTTTCATTAGAAAAAACTCGTAATATCGGAATCATGGCTCACATTGATGCTGGTAAAACGACTACGACTGAACGTATTCTTTATTACACTGGCCGTATCCACAAAATTGGTGAAACACACGAAGGTGCTTCACAAATGGACTGGATGGAGCAAGAACAAGACCGTGGTATTACTATCACATCTGCTGCAACAACAGCAGCTTGGGAAGGTCACCGTGTAAACATTATCGATACACCTGGACACGTAGACTTCACTGTAGAAGTTGAACGTTCATTACGTGTACTTGACGGAGCAGTTACAGTACTTGATGCACAATCAGGTGTTGAACCTCAAACTGAAACAGTTTGGCGTCAGGCTACAACTTATGGTGTTCCACGTATCGTATTTGTAAACAAAATGGACAAATTAGGTGCTAACTTCGAATACTCTGTAAGTACATTACATGATCGTTTACAAGCTAACGCTGCTCCAATCCAATTACCAATTGGTGCGGAAGACGAATTCGAAGCAATCATTGACTTAGTTGAAATGAAATGTTTCAAATATACAAATGATTTAGGTACTGAAATTGAAGAAATTGAAATTCCTGAAGACCACTTAGATAGAGCTGAAGAAGCTCGTGCTAGCTTAATCGAAGCAGTTGCAGAAACTAGCGACGAATTAATGGAAAAATATCTTGGTGACGAAGAAATTTCAGTTTCTGAATTAAAAGAAGCTATCCGCCAAGCTACTACTAACGTAGAATTCTACCCAGTACTTTGTGGTACAGCTTTCAAAAACAAAGGTGTTCAATTAATGCTTGACGCTGTAATTGATTACTTACCTTCACCACTAGACGTTAAACCAATTATTGGTCACCGTGCTAGCAACCCTGAAGAAGAAGTAATCGCGAAAGCAGACGATTCAGCTGAATTCGCTGCATTAGCGTTCAAAGTTATGACTGACCCTTATGTTGGTAAATTAACATTCTTCCGTGTGTACTCAGGTACAATGACATCTGGTTCATACGTTAAGAACTCTACTAAAGGTAAACGTGAACGTGTAGGTCGTTTATTACAAATGCACGCTAACTCACGTCAAGAAATCGATACTGTATACTCTGGAGATATCGCTGCTGCGGTAGGTCTTAAAGATACAGGTACTGGTGATACTTTATGTGGTGAGAAAAATGACATTATCTTGGAATCAATGGAATTCCCAGAGCCAGTTATTCACTTATCAGTAGAGCCAAAATCTAAAGCTGACCAAGATAAAATGACTCAAGCTTTAGTTAAATTACAAGAAGAAGACCCAACATTCCATGCACACACTGACGAAGAAACTGGACAAGTTATCATCGGTGGTATGGGTGAGCTTCACTTAGACATCTTAGTAGACCGTATGAAGAAAGAATTCAACGTTGAATGTAACGTAGGTGCTCCAATGGTTTCATATCGTGAAACATTTAAATCATCTGCACAAGTTCAAGGTAAATTCTCTCGTCAATCTGGTGGTCGTGGTCAATACGGTGATGTTCACATTGAATTCACACCAAACGAAACAGGCGCAGGTTTCGAATTCGAAAACGCTATCGTTGGTGGTGTAGTTCCTCGTGAATACATTCCATCAGTAGAAGCTGGTCTTAAAGATGCTATGGAAAATGGTGTCTTAGCAGGTTATCCATTAATTGATGTTAAAGCTAAATTATATGATGGTTCATACCATGATGTCGATTCATCTGAAATGGCCTTCAAAATTGCTGCATCATTAGCACTTAAAGAAGCTGCTAAAAAATGTGATCCTGTAATCTTAGAACCAATGATGAAAGTAACTATTGAAATGCCTGAAGAGTATATGGGTGATATCATGGGTGACGTAACATCTCGTCGTGGACGTGTTGATGGTATGGAACCTCGTGGTAATGCACAAGTTGTTAATGCTTATGTACCACTTTCAGAAATGTTCGGTTATGCAACATCATTACGTTCAAACACTCAAGGTCGCGGTACTTACACTATGTACTTCGATCACTATGCTGAAGTTCCAAAATCAATCGCTGAAGATATTATCAAGAAAAATAAAGGTGAATAATATAACTTGTTTTGACTAGCTAGCCTAGGTTAAAATACAAGGTGAGCTTAAATGTAAGCTATCATCTTTATAGTTTGATTTTTTGGGGTGAATGCATTATAAAAGAATTGTAAAATTCTTTTTGCATCGCTATAAATAATTTCTCATGATGGTGAGAAACTATCATGAGAGATAAATTTAAATATTATTTTTAATTAGAATAGGAGAGATTTTATAATGGCAAAAGAAAAATTTGATCGTTCTAAAGAACATGCCAATATCGGTACTATCGGTCACGTTGACCATGGTAAAACAACATTAACAGCAGCAATCGCTACTGTATTAGCAAAAAATGGTGACTCAGTTGCACAATCATATGACATGATTGACAACGCTCCAGAAGAAAAAGAACGTGGTATCACAATCAATACTTCTCACATTGAGTACCAAACTGACAAACGTCACTACGCTCACGTTGACTGCCCAGGACACGCTGACTACGTTAAAAACATGATCACTGGTGCTGCTCAAATGGACGGCGGTATCTTAGTAGTATCTGCTGCTGACGGTCCAATGCCACAAACTCGTGAACACATTCTTTTATCACGTAACGTTGGTGTACCAGCATTAGTAGTATTCTTAAACAAAGTTGACATGGTTGACGATGAAGAACTATTAGAATTAGTAGAAATGGAAGTTCGTGACTTATTAAGCGAATATGACTTCCCAGGTGACGATGTACCTGTAATCGCTGGTTCAGCATTAAAAGCTTTAGAAGGCGATGCTCAATACGAAGAAAAAATATTAGAATTAATGGAAGCTGTAGATACTTACATTCCAACTCCAGAACGTGATTCTGACAAACCATTCATGATGCCAGTTGAGGACGTATTCTCAATCACTGGTCGTGGTACTGTTGCTACAGGCCGTGTTGAACGTGGTCAAATCAAAGTTGGTGAAGAAGTTGAAATCATCGGTTTACATGACACATCTAAAACAACTGTTACAGGTGTTGAAATGTTCCGTAAATTATTAGACTACGCTGAAGCTGGTGACAACATTGGTGCATTATTACGTGGTGTTGCTCGTGAAGACGTACAACGTGGTCAAGTATTAGCTGCTCCTGGTTCAATTACACCACATACTGAATTCAAAGCAGAAGTATACGTATTATCAAAAGACGAAGGTGGACGTCACACTCCATTCTTCTCAAACTATCGTCCACAATTCTATTTCCGTACTACTGACGTAACTGGTGTTGTTCACTTACCAGAAGGTACTGAAATGGTAATGCCTGGTGATAACGTTGAAATGACAGTAGAATTAATTGCTCCAATCGCGATTGAAGACGGTACTCGTTTCTCAATCCGTGAAGGTGGACGTACTGTAGGATCAGGCGTTGTTACTGAAATCATTAAATAATTTCTAATTTCTTAGATTTTATATAAAAAGAAGATCCCTCAATCGAGGGGTCTTTTTTTAATGTGTAAATTTTGTCATGGCTATTCGATTTAGAAGAACAATAATTGTTGAAAGATTGACTAATAAAACTTATAACTGATAATACAGTTTAAATAAAATTATTGAGCCTTGGACATTGTAAAATGCTCCTCTCAAAGTTTTCATTTTTTCAATGTCTACTTTGAAGGGAGCATTTCATTAGTTTATGTCTCAGATTCATGTCTTTCAATTAATATAAATGCTTAATTTGTTTTAAATACTTGCTCTAATTCAATGATTTTTAAAAATACAGCTACAGCGTATTTTAATGATTTTTCATCAATATCAAATTTGGGATTATGGTGTGGCGCTGTAATACCTTTACTTTCATTACCACAACCAGTCAGAAAGAATGCACCTGGTCGTACTTTCAAATAATGTGAAAAATCTTCTCCAATCATCATTAAATCTGATTCATTAAAGCGTACATGTATGTCATTTGTTGCTTCTTTAATAACTTGATATGCTTTCTCGTTGTTATGGACAGGCAAATACCCTTTAATATAATTCAAATCGTAGTTAATATCATTTGCTATTGCTAAACCTTGTAGTAGCTTATCCATTTTGTCCATTACATGATTCTGTATATCTGAATCGAAAGTTCTAACTGTACCTTTACAAAATGCTTGATCAGGAATAACGCTATCTGTGGTGCCTGCTTGAATCATTCCAAATGAAAGTACAGCTTGTTTAACTGGATCGATTGTACGTGAAATTATTTTTTGTGCGCTTAAAATGAACTCTGCCATGATCACTATTGGGTCAATGGTTTCATGAGGTTTGGCACCATGACCGCCACGACCTTTAATTGTGACACTGAATTCATCTGGAGAGGCCATGATTGCCCCAGCACGTGAATGAATAGTTCCAGTAGGATAACCACTCCATAAATGTGTACCGTAAATTCTATCTACATTTTCCAGACATCCAGCATCTATCATTTCTTGAGAACCACCTGGCATGATTTCTTCACCGTACTGGAATATTAATACAACATTACCTTCTAATAAATGTTTATGTTCATCTAAAATCTCTGCTACAGTAAGTAAAATTGCTGTATGACCATCATGCCCACACGCATGCATACATCCTGGATTTTTAGACTTATAAGGCACATCGTTTAATTCCTCGACAGGTAACGCATCAAAGTCAGCTCTTAATGCAATGGTAGGTCCTGTGCCCAAGCCTTTAAATGTGGCTTTGATACCATTGCGGCCGATAGGTGTTTCAATATCACAAGATAACTGGCTTAATTGGTTAACAATATAATCATGTGTTTGAAATTCTTTAAAAGATAACTCAGGATATTGGTGTAAATAACGTCTGAGTTGAATTGTTTTATTTTCTTTATTATTTGCTAGTTGGAACCAATCTAACACCCTTATCACTACTTTCTAAAATAATGTTTATAGTATAACATTTTATGAAATTATCGTACTAAATGATTGCTTTGAGATATTTTATCTATGAATGATAAGGCTTTCAAGTTATGTAGAATTACTGTATGATAAAGGTATTACCAAACAATACTTAAGGGGGATTATATACTGTGGTTCAATCATTACATGAGTTTTTAGAGGAAAATATAAATTATCTAAAAGAAAATGGTTTGTATAATGAAATAGATACAATTGAAGGTGCAAACGGACCAGAAATCAAAATCAATGGGAAATCATACATTAACTTATCTTCAAATAATTATTTAGGACTAGCAACAAATGAAGATTTGAAATCAGCTGCAAAAGCAGCTATTGATACACATGGTGTAGGTGCAGGCGCTGTTCGTACAATCAATGGTACATTAGATTTACACGACGAATTAGAACAAACACTAGCAAAATTTAAAGGAACAGAAGCTGCAATAGCTTATCAATCAGGATTTAATTGTAATATGGCTGCTATTTCGGCTGTTATGAATAAAAATGATGCTATTTTATCAGATGAGCTTAATCATGCATCAATTATTGATGGATGTCGCTTATCTAAAGCTAAAATTATTCGAGTTAACCATTCAGACATGGATGATTTACGTGCGAAAGCAAAAGAAGCAGTTGAATCAGGTCAATACAATAAAGTGATGTATATCACTGATGGCGTTTTTAGTATGGATGGTGATGTGGCTAAATTACCTGAAATTGTAGAAATTGCAGAAGAATTTGGTTTATTAACTTATGTTGACGACGCTCATGGTTCAGGTGTTATGGGTAAAGGCGCTGGTACGGTTAAACATTTTGGTTTACAAGATAAAATCGATTTCCAAATAGGTACGCTTTCTAAAGCGATTGGTGTCGTTGGCGGTTATGTAGCAGGTACAAAAGAGTTAATAGATTGGTTAAAAGCACAATCACGACCATTCTTATTCTCTACATCATTAGCACCTGGGGATACTAAAGCAATAACTGAAGCAGTTAAAAAGTTAATGGCTTCAACTGAATTACATGATAAATTATGGGACAATGCACAATATTTAAAAAACGGATTGTCAAAATTAGGATATGATACAGGTGAGTCAGAAACTCCAATTACACCAGTAATTATTGGTGATGAAAAAACAACTCAAGAATTTAGTAAGCGTTTAAAAGACGAAGGTGTCTATGTGAAATCTATCGTTTTTCCAACAGTACCAAGAGGTACAGGACGTGTAAGAAATATGCCTACAGCTGCACATACAAAAGACATGTTAGATGAAGCAATTGCGGCTTATGAAAAAGTAGGAAAAGAAATGAAGTTGATTTAATATTTATTCCCACGGCAAATATTGTCGTGGGCTTTTTTTAAATGTTTAGTTTATTAACAGTAAGTTCTTATAACAATGTTTAGTGTTATCAACCACTAAAGTTTGAATTTTAAAAGCATCTTGTAGAATTTAGTTGTATTTTTACAAAGAAATTCATTTTGATTATTTTTGATAATGAGCATTTTAATGGTAATACATGTTTATAGTGTGTAGTATATGTCTATACTAGTAGTAACTATATAGAGAAAGTAGGAATAAATTATGTCACAAGATGTAAATGAATTAAGTAAGCAACCAACGCCAGATAAAGCAGAAGATAACGCATTTTTCCCATCACCATATTCCCTTAGTCAATATACAGCACCTAAAACAGATTTTGATGGTGTTGAACACAAAGGTGCCTATAAAGATGGTAAATGGAAAGTATTGATGATTGCTGCTGAAGAGAGATATGTATTATTGGAAAATGGAAAAATGTTCTCTACGGGTAATCATCCTGTTGAAATGTTATTACCTTTACATCATTTAATGGAAGCAGGTTTTGACGTTGATGTTGCGACATTATCTGGTTATCCAGCTAAATTAGAATTATGGGCTATGCCAACTGAAGACGAGGCAGTTATAAGCACTTATAATAAATTGAAAGAAAAATTAAAACAGCCAAAAAAATTAGAAGATGTGATTAAAAATGAATTAGGACCTGATTCAGACTATTTATCTGTCTTTATCCCAGGTGGACACGCTGCAGTTGTTGGTATTTCTGAAAGCGAAGACGTTCAACAAACATTAGATTGGGCATTAGAAAATGACCGATTTATAGTTACATTATGTCATGGACCAGCAGCACTACTTTCAGCAGGGCTTAACAGAGAAAAATCTCCATTAGAAGGATACTCTGTTTGTGTCTTCCCTGACTCATTAGATGAAGGTGCAAATATTGAAATAGGTTATTTACCTGGACGCTTGAAATGGTTAGTTGCTGATTTATTAACTAAACAAGGATTAAAAGTAGTCAACGACGATATGACAGGAAGAACGTTAAAAGATCGCAAATTATTAACAGGTGACAGTCCTTTAGCTTCAAATGAGTTAGGAAAATTAGCAGTTAATGAAATGTTAAATGCAATACAAAATAAATAATTAAATATAAATTAGAGGAGCCTCATATGTAAATGTATGAGGGCTCTTTTTTTTGGCAAAATTTAAGTGATACTTGTAAAATAGAACCTATTATGAGTATGATTTAAGAAAGCGCTTGCAAAAATAATAACCGCAACTAGCGATATGGAGGAAACATGATGTCTTATAGCATTGGAATTGATTATGGAACTGCTTCAGGCCGTGTGTTTTTAATTAATACAACTAACGGTCAAGTAGTATCAAAATTTGTGAAACCATATACACATGGTGTCATTGAGAGTGAATTAAATGGTTTAAAAATACCACATACATATGCACTTCAAAATAGTAATGATTATTTAGAAATTATGGAAGAAGGAATATCATATATAGTACGTGAATCAAAAATAGATCCAGTCAATATAGTAGGTATTGGTATAGACTTTACTTCATCTACTATTGTTTTTACTGACGAAAACCTTAACCCGGTACATAATTTAAAACAATTTAAAAACAATCCACATGCGTATGTGAAACTTTGGAAACATCATGGTGCATATAAAGAAGCAGAGAAATTATATCAAACTGCTATTGAAAATAATAATAAGTGGTTAGGCCATTATGGATATAATGTTAGTAGTGAATGGATGATTCCCAAAATAATGGAGGTCATGAATAGGGCACCAGAAATTATGGAAAAAACGGCTTATATTATGGAAGCGGGCGATTGGATTGTAAATAAATTAACTAATAAAAATGTACGCTCGAATTGTGGATTAGGTTTCAAAGCATTTTGGGAAGAAGAAACAGGGTTTCATTATGATTTATTTGATAAAATAGACCCCAAATTATCAAAAGTAATTCAAGATAAAGTATCTGCACCGGTTGTTAATATTGGTGAAGCAGTAGGGAAACTGGACGATAAAATGGCACAGAAATTAGGATTATCAAAAGAGACTATGGTAAGTCCTTTTATTATTGATGCCCATGCTAGTTTATTAGGTATTGGGTCTGAAAAAGATAAAGAAATGACTATGGTGATGGGAACAAGCACATGCCATCTTATGTTAAATGAAAAGCAACATCAAGTGCCAGGTATATCAGGTTCAGTAAAAGGAGCAATCATTCCAGAATTATTTGCTTATGAAGCGGGACAATCAGCAGTAGGTGATTTGTTTGAGTATGTCGCTAAGCAAGCACCAAAGTCATATGTAGATGAAGCAGCAAATAGAAATATGACTGTATTTGAATTAATGAATGAAAAGATAAAACATCAAATGCCAGGTGAAAGTGGGCTCATTGCTCTCGATTGGCATAATGGAAATCGAAGTGTATTAAGTGATAGCAATTTAACAGGTTGTATCTTTGGATTAACTTTACAAACTAAGCATGAGGATATTTATAGAGCATATTTAGAAGCTACAGCATTTGGTACTAAGATGATTATGCAACAGTATCAAGATTGGCATATGGAAGTAGAAAAAGTATTTGCATGTGGCGGTATACCTAAAAAGAATGCTGTTATGATGGATATCTATGCGAATGTACTGAATAAAAAACTAATTGTTATGGATAGTGAGTATGCACCAGCAATAGGCGCAGCAATATTAGGTGCAGTCAGTGGTGGCGCACATAATTCAATTAATGACGCAGTTGATGCTATGAAAGAGCCAATTTTATACGAAATTAATCCAGAAGCGGAAAAAGTACAAAGGTATGAAACATTATTTAAAGCTTATAAGGCTTTACATGATATCCATGGTTATAAAAAAGCTAATATAATGAAAGATATCCAAAGGTTAAGAGTTGAGGGATAAAAAATTTAATTTGACAGTAATTAGTAATATTCAACGCTATAAATTACTAAAATCAATTAATACAGCTAGAATTTTCATTTACAGAAATATCAGCAACATGTACATGTCATATATACAAGAAAGCGCTTTTATATTATAATTATTATGAAAATGAATATTATGTCCGCTTGTGATGGACTATGGTTATATAGAAGAGACAAAGGAGATATTTCTATGAAAAAAATTATGATTACTGGTGCATTAGGACAAATTGGTACAGAATTAGTTGTTAAGTGCAGAGAGATTTATGGGACAGATAATGTTCTTGCTACAGATATTAGGGAACCTGAAGCAGACTCACCTGTACAAAATGGACCATTTGAAATCTTAGACGTAACAGATCGTGACCGCATGTTTGAGTTAGTTAGGGACTTTGAAACGGATAGTCTAATGCATATGGCAGCATTATTATCAGCAACTGCTGAGAAAAATCCAATTCTTGCTTGGGATTTAAATATGGGTGGATTAATGAATGCATTAGAAGCTGCAAGAACTTATAATTTGCACTTTTTCACACCAAGTTCAATTGGTGCATTTGGAGACTCAACTCCTAAAGTTAATACGCCACAAGTAACGATTCAGCAACCTACGACAATGTATGGTGTAAATAAAGTAGCTGGAGAATTATTGTGTCAATACTATTTCAAACGTTTTGGTGTAGATACAAGAAGTGTTAGATTCCCAGGTTTAATCTCGCATGTTAAAGAGCCAGGTGGTGGTACTACAGACTATGCTGTTGAAATATACTTCAAAGCAGTAAGAGAAGGTCATTATACAAGCTTCATAGATAAAGGCACGTATATGGATATGATGTATATGGATGATGCAATTGAAGCAATTATTAAGCTTATGGAAGCAGACGACGCTAAATTAGAAACTAGAAATGGTTATAATTTGAGCGCAATGAGTTTTGATCCAGAGATGGTAAAAGAAGCAATTCAAGAATACTATCCAAATTTTACATTAGATTATGATGTTGATCCTATTAGACAAGGTATCGCTAATAGTTGGCCGGATTCTATTGATACAAGCTGTTCACGTGGCGAATGGGGATTTGATCCTAAATATGATTTAGCGAGCATGACTAAATTAATGTTAGAAGCTATTGAACAAAAAGATACTGTTAAAAATAATAACTAATCATTTCCATTCACTTTAATACACGGAATGATATTTTAAATTACTCTTTATTTTAATAAACTAGTACATGAATTCTAATATTATTCATTATATGTATTGAATTCGCGAGCTTAGTTCATTTTAAAGTAAAGAGTTTTTTGTATGGAAAGTATATTAGTAAAACACAGATTACTTGTCTCTGTGAAATTAATACGTTTATACTAAAAGATATAGTCTTTCTAGAAAATCTGTTAATTAATTTTGAATTTTTAGAAAATTTATTGAACAGCAAAATATGGATTGTTATAATTTAAGTTAAACAAATTCTTATACAATATTATTAGGAGGCAATCACCATGTCACAAGCAGTTAAAGTTGAACGACGAGAAACATTAAAACAAAAACCAAATACATCTCAACTAGGTTTTGGTAAATATTTTACTGATTATATGTTGAGTTATGATTATGATGCAGATAAAGGATGGCATGATTTGAAGATAGTACCTTATGGTCCTATTGAAATTTCACCTGCTGCACAAGGTGTTCATTATGGTCAATCGGTATTCGAAGGATTAAAAGCATATAAAAGAGATGGGGAAGTTGCACTTTTCCGTCCTGAAGAAAATTTTAAGCGTCTTAATAACTCGTTAGCACGATTAGAAATGCCTCAAGTAGACGAAGCAGAATTGTTAGAGGGGCTAAAACAATTAGTTGATATAGAGAGAGATTGGATTCCTGAAGGGGAAGGTCAATCATTATATATTCGTCCATTTGTTTTTGCAACAGAAGGGGCACTTGGCGTTGGTGCATCACATCAGTATAAATTATTAATTATTTTATCTCCTTCAGGTGCATATTATGGTGGTGAAACTTTAAAACCAACTAAAATCTATGTAGAAGATGAATATGTGCGTGCTGTTCGTGGCGGTGTAGGCTTTGCGAAAGTTGCAGGTAACTATGCGGCAAGTTTATTAGCACAAACTAATGCAAATAAATTAGGTTATGACCAAGTATTATGGCTTGATGGTGTTGAACAGAAATATATCGAAGAAGTTGGTAGCATGAACATTTTCTTCGTTGAAAATGGCAAAGTAATTACACCAGAGTTGAATGGCAGTATTTTACCTGGTATTACACGTAAATCTATTATCGAATTAGCTAAAAACTTAGGATATGAAGTCGAAGAGCGCCGCGTTTCAATCGATGAATTATTCGAATCATATGATAAAGGTGAGTTAACAGAAGTATTTGGTAGTGGTACTGCAGCAGTTATTTCACCTGTGGGTACATTGAGATACGAAGATCGTGAAATCGTTATTAATAATAATGAGACTGGTGAAATTACTCAAAAATTATACGACATCTATACTGGTATTCAAAATGGTACTTTAGAAGATAAAAATGGTTGGAGAGTCGTTGTACCAAAATATTAATAAAAATTGAATATGATCATGAAAACAATATGTAAAAGTTAATCATGACTAAAATCCCTTTCAATAAAGCGAAGCATGGTAATAAATTAAGTTTACAATGTTTATTGTTAAGTATTGAAGGGGATTTCACTTATTATTATATTTAATTCAATATTTAAAAAGAACAATACTACGAGTTCATTTCAGGGAAATAACGAACATCATAGAATCAGCATAATACGAAATAAATAAATAGGAGTATTGATATTAATGGAATGGATATTATTTGATAAAGATGGTACGTTAATTGAATTTGATAGAAGTTGGGAAAAAATAGGGGTACGATTTGTACAATCATTGCTTGAGACTTTCCCAGTACATAATAAAGAAGCTACTTTAAGACAACTCGGTGTCATTAAAGAATCTATTGATCCAAAATCAGTGATGGGTTCAGGATCTTTACAACAAATTATTCAGGCATTTAATGATGTGACGGGACAAGATACAACCGACTGGTCCAAGTCAACAAGTCAAAAGTTGGTAGATGAACGTATTCCTGAAATTAATTGGGTAGAAGGTGTTAAAGAAGCACTTATCGATTTGAAAGCAAAAGGCTATCAACTAGGTATTGTTACGAGTGATACTAAAAAAGGTGTAGAACAATTTTTAGCACATACCAATGCTACCTCGTTGTTCGATTTGATCATTTCTACCGAAGCGGATGCCTATGAGAAGCCAAATCCTAAAGTATTATCGCCTTTATTTGAGCAATATAATGTAGATCCTCAGAAAGTAGCTATAGTAGGAGACACTGCTAATGATATGAAGACAGCAAGTAATGCAAATTTAGGTATGGCAATAGGTGTATTAACAGGTATTGCAACAAAAGAAGAATTACATGAAGCTGATATTATTTTAAATAGTGCGGCAGATATTTTAGAAGCTTTAAATTAAAAAGAAAGACATAGTGTATATGTGAATTAATGTATTCGATAGAATTGATAAAATAATCGATGATTTCTATGGAAGTTACATTGAATTAAAGCACATACACTATGTCTTTAGTCTTTTATCGTGTATCTACTTGTCGATACGTTTTTATAATACGAGCGATTTTATCAATCATAGGATTTAAAGAATCAGGATCTTTGTGTATATCATATTCATTAATGTTGATACGTACAACTGGACATGCATTAAAGCTGTTAATCCAATCGTCATAACGTTTAAATAACTTTTTCCAATATTCAGGATCAGTATTTATTTCCATTTCGCGACCACGTTCAATAATACGATCAATGACCTCGTCATAATTACATTCTAAATAAATCATTACATCAGGTTTAGGAAAATAAGGTGTCATGACCATGGCATTAAATAAGTCTGAATATGTTTTGAAATCTTCTTTACTCATTGTGCCTTCTTCTTCATGCATTTTTGCAAAAATATCAACATCTTCATAAATTGATCGATCTTGGACAAAGCCACCACCATATTCAAACATACGCTTTTGTTCTTTAAAACGTTCAGCTAAGAAGTAAATTTGCAAATGGAAACTCCATCGTTCAAAATCGCTGTAAAATTTATCTAAATATGGATTATGTTCGACATTTTCAAAAGACGTTTTAAAGTTTAATTTATCTGCAAGTGCTTGCGTTAGTGTTGATTTTCCAACACCAACTGTACCTGCAATGGTTATAATGGCATTTTGTGGAATACCGTAATTATTCATTGGTAATATCTCCTATCATAGGTAATATAATATGTAATATATCTTCGTAATCTTGTTCATTTTTTAGAAAATCAATAGAAGTTGTATCGATTAAAACTACATTTGAACCATTACTTTGTAAGGACTCATAATACTCACGATAATCTTTTTTTAACTTTAACAGATATTCATCTTCTATTTGATGCTCAAAACTACGGTTACGTTTAGCAATTCTAGATTTTAACACATCAAGGTCTGCATCTAAAAAGATAATCATATTCGGCATAATCATATCTTCAGTTAAAATATCATAAATTTTACTGAATTTCTGAAATTCAACAGAACTCAAAGTATTTTTAGCAAATATCTTATTTTTATGTATATGATAATCACTAACTACACCTTGATTTAGTTGTGTTACATCTTGAAATTGCTTATATCTATTGCATAAAAAGAACATTTCAGTTTGAAAACTCCATTTAGAGATATCTTCATAAAAGTCTGATAAAAATGGATTTTCTGTGATGATTTCTTTTTCTTCATAAAAATCTAAAGTTTGACTTAATTTGTGTGCAAGTGAAGATTTACCTACGCCAATAGGACCTTCAATTGCTATAAAAGGTTTGTTCATATTCACATCTCCAAATGTTAAAATAGACATTGAGTATTGTACCATAAGTGAGGTATCTGGACATAAATGACAAATGATATATATTTTATGACATTAGCGATTGAAGAAGCTAAAAAAGCAGCTCAACTAGGCGAAGTACCTATAGGTGCTATCATCACTAAAGATGATGAAGTTATCGCTAGAGCACATAATTTAAGAGAAACACTACAACAACCAACGGCCCATGCTGAACATATTGCAATTGAACGTGCAGCCAAAGTGTTAGGTAGTTGGCGTTTAGAAGGTTGCACATTATATGTAACCTTAGAACCATGTGTCATGTGCGCAGGAACAATTGTAATGAGTCGCATTCCAAGAGTCGTCTATGGCGCAGATGATCCTAAAGGTGGTTGTAGTGGCAGTTTAATGAATTTATTGCAACAATCTAATTTTAATCATCGTGCAATTGTTGATAAAGGTGTACTTAAAGAAGTATGTAGCACATTATTAACAACATTTTTTAAAAACTTAAGAGCCAATAAGAAATCCACCAATTAGACGATAGTACATACTAATTAAAATTTGTTAGAATTACATTATATGATAAATTAATGACAATATAAATGTTAATAGAAAAGTATGTGCGCTGAGTATATATTCTTATTTAAGAACAAGATTTTAAATTTACGAAACGAGGTAACATAATGATAAAACTAATAGCCACTGATATGGATGGCACGCTACTTAATGCGGCACATGAAATTTCTCAACCTAATATTGATGCGATTAAATACGCTCAAGAACAAGGGATAACGGTTGTTATCGCGACAGGTCGAGCATTTTATGAAGCACAAGCACCAGTTGCTGACACAGATTTAACAGTACCATATATTTGTTTGAATGGTGCTGAAGTACGTGATGAAACTTTCAATGTAATGAGCACTTCACACCTTAATAAATCGTTAGTACACAAAATTACAAATGTTTTAAAAGATGCAGGTATTTATTATCAAGTATACACGAGTCGTGCGATTTATACTGAAGATCCACAAAGAGATTTAGACATTTACATAGATATTGCTGAGCGTGCAGGTCAACACGCAAACGTTGAGCGTATTAAAAATGGTATTCAAAGACGCATAGATAATGGTACGTTGAAAGTTGTTGATAATTATGATGCTATTGAAAACATACCTGGTGAATTAATTATGAAAATATTAGCATTTGATGGAAATTTAGAAAAAATTGACAAAGCTAGTAAAATTTTAGCTGAATCTCCGAATTTAGCTATATCATCATCTTCGAGAGGAAATATAGAAATAACGCATTCAGATGCACAAAAAGGTATTGCGCTAGAAACAATTGCCGAAAGATTAGGGATTGAAATGAAAGATGTCATGGCAATAGGTGACAATTTAAATGACTTATCAATGTTAGAGAAAGTTGGCTATCCAGTTGCGATGGAAAATGGTGCAGAAGAAGTTAAAAAAATAGCGAAATATGTCACAGATACTAATGAAAATAGTGGTGTTGGTAAAGCTATTATGAAATTATTACGTGAACAACAAGTTTAATAAAAAAGAGGGGTCAAATATGAAAGGATTAATTATTATTGGCAGTGCACAAGTGAATTCACATACAAGTGCACTAGCAAGATACTTAACTGAGCATTTTAAAACACATGATATTGAAGCGGAAATATTCGATTTAGCAGAAAAACCGTTAAATCAATTAGATTTTTCAGGAACAACACCGTCTATTGATGAAATCAAACAAAATATGAAAGATTTAAAAGAGAAAGCAATGGCGGCGGACTTTTTAATATTAGGAACGCCAAACTATCATGGTTCATATTCTGGAATATTGAAAAATGCATTAGATCATCTAAATATGGATTATTTTAAAATGAAACCTGTAGGCTTAATAGGAAATAGTGGTGGTATTGTTAGTTCAGAGCCATTGTCACATTTAAGAGTAATCGTCAGAAGTTTACTAGGCATTGCTGTACCAACTCAAATAGCAACACATGATTCTGATTTTGCTAAAAATGAAGATGGTTCATATTACTTAAATGATAGTGAATTCCAATTACGAGCAAGATTATTTGTCGATCAAATTGTATCTTTTGTGAATAATAGTCCATATGAACATTTAAAATAATATTAAAAAATATGTAAATATACATTAAAAATAGGTATGTAGCTTAAGGTATTTCATTGAGAATGCTTTTAAGTCACATGCCTATTTTTTTGTTCTAATGCACCAATAGTAAGCCTTTGAGTTTACTGTTGTAAGCAATGTTATTAATTAAAATAAGATGTAATAGCGAAATGAAAACAAGCTTAGATTAAAAGTGAGGTTAAAAAATATAGATAAATAATTTAAAACAATTTAAGAAAAAAAGTATTAAAAATTGCAATTCTTAAACTGAAATTCATATTAATATTTACTGCAAATAACATTGTAAAATAAAGAAAAATAATTAAAGTATTGCACTTTATTGAAATTTATATTACGATAGTAATGCAGAAATTTATATATGCAAAATATTATATTTATCAAATTTTGATATTTTAAAGGAGTATTATTAAATGAATAATAAAAAGACAGCAACAAATAGAAAAGGCATGATACCTAATCGATTAAACAAATTTTCGATAAGAAAGTATTCTGTAGGTACTGCTTCAATCTTAGTGGGGACAACATTGATTTTTGGGTTAAGTGGTCATGAAGCTAAAGCGGCAGAACGTACGAATGGAGAATTAAATCAATCAAAAAATGAAACGACAGCTCCAAGTGAGAATAAAACAACTGAAAAAGTTGATAGCCATCAACAAAATAATATTGAACAAAGTACAACATCAAACCAACCAAAAGTAAATGAGTCTGATAATACTTCAGTTAAAGAAACTACTGAAGAACCTCAAAATACAACTTCTACACAACCAACTAAACAAAATAACGATGCGACGGCAAATAAAGATAATTTAGCGGCTCAAAATATTTCAACGCAGGCTAAAGATGTTTCAGCTACTCCTAAAACAACGACTATTAAACCAAGAACATTAAACCGTATGGCTGTGAACACAGTAGCGGCACCACAACAAGGTACAAATGTTAATGATAAAGTTCATTTTTCAAATATTGATATTGCTATTGATAAAGGACATGTCAATAAAGATACTGGCAAAACTGAATTTTGGGCGACTTCTAGTGATGTTTTAAAATTAAAAGCGAATTACACAATCGATGATTCTGTTAAAGAGGGCGATACATTTACATTTAAATATGGACAGTATTTCCGTCCGGGTTCTGTAAGATTACCTTCACAAACTCAAAATTTATATAATGCCCAAGGTAATATTATTGCAAAAGGTATTTATGATAGTAATACAAACACAACAACATATACTTTTACGAACTATGTAGATCAATATACAAATGTTAGCGGTAGCATTGAACAAGTCGCATTTGCGAAACGTGAAAATGCAACAACTGATAAAACTGCTTATAAAATGGAAGTTACATTAGGAAACGATAAATATAGTAAAGATGTCATTGTCGATTATGGTAACAAGAAAGCACAACCGCTTATTTCAAGTACAAACTATATCAACAATGAAGATTTATCGCGTAATATGACTGCATATGTAAATCAACCTAAAAATACATATACTAAACAAACGTTTGTTACTAATTTAACTGGATATAAATTTAATCCAAATGCAAAAAACTTCAAAATTTACGAAGTGACAAATCAAAATCAATTTGTGGATAGTTTCACCCCAGATACTTCAAAACTTACAGATGTTACTAATCAATTTAATATTACTTACAGCAATGATAATAAGACTGCATCAGTTGATTTAATGAATGGTCAAACAAGTAGTAATAAACAATACATTATTCAACAAGTTGCTTATCCAGATAATAGTTCAACAGATAATGGGAAAATTGATTATACTTTAGACACTGACAAAACTAAATATAGTTGGTCAAACAGTTATTCAAATGTGAATGGCTCATCAACTGCTAATGGCGACCAAAAGAAATATAATCTAGGTGACTATGTATGGGAAGATACAAATAAAGATGGTAAACAAGATGCCAATGAAAAAGGGATTAAAGGTGTTTATGTCATTCTTAAAGATAGTAACGGTAAAGAATTAGATCGTACGACAACAGATGAAAATGGTAAATATCAGTTCACTGGTTTAAGCAATGGAACTTATAGTGTAGAATTTTCAACGCCAGCAGGTTACACACCAACTACTGCAAATGCAGGTACAGATGATGCTGTAGATTCTGATGGACTAACTACAACAGGTGTCATTAAAGACGCTGACAACATGACATTAGATAGTGGATTCTACAAAACGCCAAAATATAGTTTAGGTGATTATGTTTGGTACGACAGTAATAAAGATGGTAAACAAGATTCGACTGAAAAAGGAATTAAAGGTGTTAAAGTTACTTTGCAAAACGAAAAAGGCGAAGTAATTGGTACAACTGAAACAGATGAAAATGGTAAATACCGCTTTGATAATTTAGATAGTGGTAAATACAAAGTTATCTTTGAAAAGCCTGCTGGTTTAACTCAAACAGGTACAAATACAACTGAAGATGATAAAGATGCCGATGGTGGCGAAGTTGATGTAACAATTACGGATCATGATGATTTCACACTTGATAATGGCTACTACGAAGAAGAAACATCAGATAGTGACTCAGATTCAGACAGCGATTCAGACTCAGATAGCGACTCAGATTCAGACAGCGACTCAGACTCAGATAGCGACTCAGATTCGGATAGCGATTCAGATAGCGACTCAGATTCAGATAGCGATTCAGATTCAGATAGCGATTCAGATTCAGATAGCGACTCAGACTCAGACAGTGACTCAGACTCAGATAGCGATTCAGATTCAGACTCAGACAGTGATTCAGACTCAGACAGTGATTCAGACTCAGATAGCGACTCAGACTCAGACAGTGATTCAGATTCAGACAGCGACTCAGATTCAGATAGCGATTCAGATTCAGACAGTGACTCAGACTCAGATAGCGACTCAGATTCAGACAGCGATTCGGACTCAGACAGCGATTCAGATAGCGACTCAGACAGTGATTCAGACTCAGACAGTGATTCAGATTCAGACAGCGACTCAGACTCAGAAAGTGATGCCGATTCAGATTCAGATGCAGGAAAACATACACCTGTGAAACCAATGAGTGCTACTAAAGACCATCACAATAAAGCGAAAGCATTACCGGAACCAGGTAGTGAAAATAACGGCTCAAATAACGCAACGCTATTTGGTGGATTATTCGCAGCATTAGGATCATTATTGTTATTCGGTCGTCGTAAAAAACAAAATAAATAATACAGCTTATACCAGGTCCGTGAGGCCTGGTTTTTCTGTTTAGAAATTCCTAGATATAAAACAAAAAATCTTTAAGGAATAGATACAATTTAATTTGTTACAGAAATGTAATTGTCTATGAATTAGAAAAGCTAAGTTATTAATTTTAAGGGCAAATAATACTATTTTTTATGATAATTAAATAAAGATTACAAAATTCATAAACACTTTTATTTAACTACAAATGTTAAATAACGTTTTGCGATAAAGAAAAATAATTAAAGTATTGTGCTTTATCTAAAAATGTAATACTATATTGATATACATTTTTGTATTTAAAACAATTGTATTATTTAAAAATTTGATGAATTAGGAGTAATCTAATGCTAAACAGAGAAAATAAAACGGCAATGACAAGAAAAGGCATGGTATCCAATCGATTAAATAAATTTTCGATTAGAAAGTACACAGTGGGAACAGCATCAATTTTAGTAGGTACAACATTAATTTTTGGTCTGGGGAACCAAGAAGCAAAGGCTGCAGAAGTAACCAACAAGGAAATGAAGGAAGATGCAACATCAGTAAATAATGATCAAGTGTCTAAAAAAGTTGATACAGAGCAACTAAATAATGGCGGTAATACTAGTAAAGTTGATACAGAGCAACTAAAAGATGAGAATATTAATAAAGTTGCTAATCAAAAAGAAGTAACTAGAGTAGAAAATAGTGTCGCTTCAGAAAAAAATAATAACTCTAAGCCATCTGAAAACGGAAAATTACAAACGTCTGATGTTAAAAAAACTGAAGATAATAATGCAACTTCAGATGATCAAGTTACTACTACTGTTAATTCACAGCAATTAAATACTGATAATACAACTTCAAATGAAACAATGTCGTCAGCACCAATTAATGTAAGTAAAGATAACTTAAAAATTAATAGTGAAGTAGTTAAAAATGTAGTAGAAAATAGCGATAACACTGACAATGCAAATGGTTCAGATGTGATTATGCCAAAAAGTACAGCACCTAAACGTTTGAATACAAGAATGCGTATAGCAGCAGTACAACCATCATCAACAGACTCTAAAAATGTTAATAATTTAATTACTTCAACTACAACTTTAACTGTAGTCGATGCAGATAATAGTAAAACTATTGTACCTGCTCAAGATTATCTATCATTGAAATCTCAAATTACAGTTGATGACAAAGTTAAATCGGGTGATTATTTCACAATTAAATATTCAGATACTGTTCAAGTATATGGTTTGAATCCAGAAGATATTAAAAATATTGGTGATATAAAAGATCCAAATAATGGGGAAACAATTGCGACTGCAAAACACGATACTGTAAATAATTTAATTACATATACATTTACAGATTATGTTGATCGATTTAATTCAGTGAAAATGGGAATTAATTACTCAGTTTACATGGATGCAGATACAATTCCTGTAGACAAGAAAGATGTTCCTTTTAGTGTAACTATTGGAAATCAAACTACAACTACTACAGCAGATATTACTTATCCGGCTTATAAAGAAGCTGATAATAATTCAATAGGGTCAGCTTTTACAGAAACAGTTTCTCATGCAGGAAATGCTGAAGATCCTGGTTATTATAACCAAGTAGTTTATGTGAATCCTATGGATAAAGATTTAAAAGGGGCTAATTTAAAAGTTGAAGCGTATCATCCGAAATATCCGACTAATATTGGTCAAATTAATCAAAACGTTACTAATATAAAAATATATCGTGTTCCTGAAGGATATACATTGAATAAGGGATACGACGTTAATGCTAATGATTTAGTAGACGTAACCGATGAATTTAAAAATAAAATGACCTATGGATCAAATCAAAGTGTTAATGTTGATTTTGGTGATATTACATCAGCATATGTTGTAATGGTTAATACAAAATTCCAATATACAAATAGCGAAAGCCCAACACTTGTTCAAATGGCTACTTTATCTTCAACAGGTAATAAATCCGTTTCTACTGGTAACGCTTTAGGATTCACTAATAACCAAAGTGCCGGAGCTGGTCAAGAAGTATATAAAATTGGTAACTACGTATGGGAAGATACAAATAAAAACGGTATTCAAGAATTAGGGGAAGTTGGAGTAAAAGGTGTAACAGTGGTTGCATATGACAATAAAACTAATAAAGAAGTTGGAAGAACAATTACTGATGAAAAAGGTGGGTATTTGATTCCAAACTTACCTAATGGAGATTACCGTGTAGAATTTTCAAATTTACCACAAGGTTATGAAGTAACCCCTTCAAAACAAGGTAATAACGAAGAATTAGATTCAAACGGTTTATCATCAGTTATTACAGTTAATGGCAAAGATAATTTATCTGCTGACTTAGGTATTTACAAACCTAAATACAATCTAGGCGACTATGTATGGGAAGATACAAATAAAAATGGTATCCAAGATCAAGATGAAAAAGGTATATCTGGCGTAACGGTAACATTAAAAGATGAAAACGGTAACGTGTTAAAAACAGTTACAACAGATGCTGATGGCAAATATAAATTTACTGATTTAGATAATGGTAATTATAAAGTTGAATTTACTACACCAGAAGGCTATACACCGACTACAGTAACATCTGGTAGCGATATTGAAAAAGACTCTAATGGTTTAACAACAACAGGTGTTATTAATGGTGCTGATAACATGACATTAGATAGTGGATTCTACAAAACACCAAAATATAATTTAGGTAATTATGTATGGGAAGATACAAATAAAGATGGTAAGCAGGATTCATCTGAAAAAGGTATTTCAGGCGTAACAGTTACATTGAAAAATGAAAACGGTGAAGTTTTACAAACAACTAAAACAGATAAAGATGGTAAATATCAATTTACTGGATTAGAAAATGGAACTTATAAAGTTGAATTCGAAACACCATCAGGTTACACACCAACACAAGTAGGTTCAGGAACTGATGAAGGCATAGATTCAAATGGTACATCAACAACAGGTGTCATTAAAGATAAAGATAACGATACTATTGACTCTGGTTTCTACAAACCGACTTACAACTTAGGTGACTATGTATGGGAAGATACAAATAAAAACGGTGTTCAAGATAAAGATGAAAAGGGCATTTCAGGTGTAACAGTTACGTTAAAAGATGAAAACGACAAAGTTTTAAAAACAGTAACAACAGATGAAAATGGTAAATATCAATTCACTGATTTAAACAATGGAACTTATAAAGTTGAATTCGAGACACCATCAGGTTACACACCAACTTCAGTAACTTCTGGAAATGATACTGAAAAAGATTCTAATGGTTTAACAACAACAGGTGTCATTAAAGATGCAGATAACATGACATTAGACAGTGGTTTCTATAAAACACCAAAATATAGTTTAGGTGATTATGTTTGGTACGACAGTAATAAAGACGGCAAACAAGATTCAACTGAAAAGGGTATTAAAGATGTGACAGTTACATTGCAAAACGAAAAAGGCGAAGTAATTGGAACAACTAAAACAGATGAAAATGGTAAATATCGTTTCGATAATTTAGATAGCGGTAAATATAAAGTTATTTTTGAAAAGCCTGCTGGCTTAACACAAACAGGTACAAATACAACTGAAGATGATAAAGATGCAGATGGTGGCGAAGTTGACGTAACAATTACGGATCATGATGATTTCACACTTGATAACGGATACTTCGAAGAAGAAACATCAGATAGTGACTCAGATTCAGACAGCGATTCAGACTCAGACAGCGACTCAGACTCAGATAGCGACTCAGACAGTGATTCAGACTCAGATAGCGATTCAGACTCAGACAGCGACTCAGATTCAGACAGTGATTCAGACTCAGATAGCGACTCAGATTCAGATAGCGATTCAGATTCAGATAGCGACTCAGATTCAGACAGCGACTCAGATTCAGATAGCGACTCAGATTCAGATAGCGATTCAGATTCAGATAGCGACTCAGATTCAGACAGCGACTCAGATTCAGATAGCGACTCAGATTCAGATAGCGATTCAGATTCAGATAGCGACTCAGATTCAGACAGCGACTCAGATTCAGATAGCGACTCAGACTCAGACAGCGACTCAGATTCAGATAGCGACTCAGACTCAGACAGTGACTCAGACTCAGATAGCGATTCAGATTCAGACAGCGATTCAGACTCAGACAGTGATTCAGACTCAGATAGTGATTCAGACTCAGATAGCGACTCAGATTCAGATAGCGATTCAGACTCAGACAGTGATTCAGACTCAGATAGCGACTCAGATTCAGATAGCGATTCAGATTCGGATAGCGACTCAGATTCAGATAACGATTCAGATTCAGATAGCGATTCAGACTCAAATGCAGGTAAACATACACCGGCTAAACCAATGAGTGAAGTTAAAGACCATCACAATAAAGCGAAAGCATTACCGGAAACAGGTAGTGAAAATAATAATTCAAATAATGGCACATTATTCGGTGGATTATTCGCGGCATTAGGATCATTATTGTTATTCGGTCGTCGTAAAAAACAAAATAAATAATATTATTAACTTAACCAGGTCCGTGAGGCCTGGTTTTTTTATTTCAAAATTTATGAAATGTATCTTATGTTTGAGATTAAATAGTGCGATGTTTTAAAAAATATAACATAAATCAACATAAATTTAATTCATCTTTACATTAAAAGTACAAACGAATAAGAAAAGCAATTAAACACAGTATCAAACCATTTAAAACAATTGATATAAAAAAACAAACGAATAATTAAACATTACTAGAATTAATTTATTCAAACCAAAGTGTAAAATAACGGTCTTAGATAAATAAATTTATTTAAAGTATTGTGCTTTATCTAAAAATGTATTACGATGGGAATACAAATTTTTATATGTAAAAATATTAATTTTTTGCAAATATTGATATTTTAAAGGAGATTTATATGATTAACAGGGATAATAAAAAGGCAATAACAAAAAAGGGTATGATTTCAAATCGCTTAAACAAATTTTCGATTAGAAAGTATACTGTAGGAACTGCATCGATTTTAGTAGGTACGACATTGATTTTTGGTCTAGGGAACCAAGAAGCTAAAGCTGCTGAAAACACTAGTACAGAAAATGCAAAACAAGATGATGCAACGACTAGTGATAATAAAGAAGTAGTGTCAGAAACTGAAAATAATTCGACAACAGAAAATAATTCAACAAATCCAATTAAGAAAGAAACAAATACTGATTCACAACCAGAAGCTAAAGAAGAATCAACTACATCAAGTACTCAACAACAGCAAAATAACGTTACAGCTACAACTGAAACTAAGCCTCAAAACATTGAAAAAGAAAATGTTAAACCTTCAACTGATAAAACTGCGACAGAAGATACATCTGTTATTTTAGAAGAGAAGAAAGCACCAAATAATACAAATAACGATGTAACTACAAAACCATCTACAAGTGAAACTCAAACAAAACCAACTACACCTCAAGAATCTACAAATATTGAAAATTCACAACCGCAACCAACGCCTTCAGAAGTAGACAATCAAGTTACAGATGCAACTAATCCAAAAGAACCAGTAAATGTGTCAAAAGAAGAACTTAAAAATAATCTTGAGAAATTAAAAGAATTAGTTAGAAATGATAGCAATACAGATCGTTCAACTAAACCAGTTGCTACAGCTCCAACAAGTGTTGCACCAAAACGTGTAAACGCAAAAATGCGCTTTGCAGTTGCACAACCAGCAGCAGTTGCTTCAAACAATGTTAATGATTTAATTAAAGTGACGAAGCAAACAATCAAAGTTGGCGATGGTAAAGATAATGTGGCAGCAGCGCATGACGGTAAAGATATTGAATATGATACAGAGTTTACAATTGACAATAAAGTCAAAAAAGGCGATACAATGACGATTAATTATGATAAGAATGTAATTCCTTCGGATTTAACAGATAAAAATGATCCTATCGATATTACTGATCCATCAGGAGAGGTCATTGCTAAAGGAACATTTGATAAAGCAACTAAGCAAATCACATATACATTTACAGACTATGTAGATAAATATGAAGATATAAAATCACGCTTAACTCTATATTCGTATATTGATAAAAAAACAGTTCCAAATGAGACAAGTTTGAATTTAACATTTGCTACAGCAGGTAAAGAAACAAATCAAAATGTCACTGTTGATTATCAAGATCCAATGGTTCATGGTGATTCAAACATTCAATCTATCTTTACAAAATTAGATGAAGATAAGCAAACTATTGAACAACAAATTTATGTTAATCCTTTGAAAAAAACAGCAACTAACACTAAAGTTGATATAGCTGGTAGTCAAGTAGATGATTATGGAAATATTAAACTAGGAAATGGTAGCACCATTATTGACCAAAATACAGAAATAAAGGTTTATAAAGTTAACTCTAATCAACAATTGCCTCAAAGTAATAGAATCTATGATTTTAGTCAATACGAAGATGTAACAAGTCAATTTGATAATAAAAAATCATTTAGTAATAATGTAGCAACATTGGATTTTGGCAATATTGATTCAGCTTATATCATTAAAGTAGTTAGTAAATATACACCTACATCAGATGGTGAGCTAGATATTGCTCAAGGTACTAGTATGAGAACAACTGATAATTATGGTTATTATAATTATGCAGGATATTCAAACTTCATCGTAACTTCTAATGACACTGGTGGTGGTGACGGTACTGTTAAACCTGAAGAAAAGTTATACAAAATTGGTGACTATGTATGGGAAGACGTTGATAAAGACGGTGTTCAAGGTACAGATTCAAAAGAAAAGCCAATGGCAAACGTTTTAGTTACATTAACTTACCCGGACGGTACTACAAAATCAGTAAGAACAGATGCTAATGGTCATTACGAATTCGGTGGTTTGAAAGACGGAGAAACTTATACAGTTAAATTCGAAACGCCAGCTGGATATCTTCCAACAAAAGAAAATGGAACAACTGATGGTGAAAAAGACTCAAATGGTAGTTCTGTAACTGTTAAAATTAATGGTAAAGATGATATGTCTTTAGACACTGGTTTTTATAAAGAACCTAAATATAATCTTGGTGACTATGTATGGGAAGATACGAATAAAGATGGTATCCAAGATGCTAATGAACCTGGTATCAAAGATGTTAAGGTTACATTAAAAGATAGTACTGGAAAAGTTATTGGTACAACTACTACTGATGCCTCGGGTAAATATAAATTTACAGATTTAGATAATGGTAACTATACAGTAGAATTTGAAACACCAGCAGGTTACACGCCAACGGTTAAAAACACTACAGCTGAAGATAAAGATTCTAATGGTTTAACAACAACAGGTGTTATTAAAGATGCAGATAATTGGACATTAGACAGTGGTTTCTATAAAACACCAAAATATAGTTTAGGTGATTATGTTTGGTACGACAGTAATAAAGACGGCAAACAAGATTCAACTGAAAAGGGTATTAAAGATGTGACAGTTACATTGCAAAACGAAAAAGGCGAAGTAATTGGAACAACTAAAACAGATGAAAATGGTAAATATCGTTTCGATAATTTAGATAGCGGTAAATATAAAGTTATTTTTGAAAAGCCTGCTGGCTTAACACAAACAGGTACAAATACAACTGAAGATGATAAAGATGCAGATGGTGGCGAAGTTGACGTAACAATTACAGATCATGATGATTTCACACTTGATAACGGATACTTCGAAGAAGATACATCAGACAGTGACTCAGACTCAGATTCAGACAGCGATTCAGATTCAGACAGTGATTCAGACTCAGACAGCGACTCAGATTCAGATAGTGATTCAGACTCAGATAGCGACTCAGACTCAGATAGCGATTCAGACTCAGACAGCGACTCAGATTCAGATAGCGACTCAGACTCAGACAGCGACTCAGACTCAGACAGTGACTCAGATTCAGATAGCGACTCAGACTCAGACAGTGACTCAGACTCAGATAGCGATTCAGATTCAGACAGTGACTCAGATTCAGACAGTGACTCAGATTCAGATAGCGATTCAGATTCAGACAGCGACTCAGACTCAGACAGTGACTCAGATTCAGATAGCGACTCAGACTCAGATAGCGATTCAGATTCAGATGCAGGAAAACATACACCTGTGAAACCAATGAGTGCTACTAAAGACCATCACAATAAAGCGAAAGCATTACCAGAAACAGGTAGTGAAAATAACGGCTCAAATAACGCAACGTTATTTGGCGGATTATTCGCAGCATTAGGTTCATTATTGTTATTCGGTCGTCGCAAAAAACAAAACAAATAATACAATATGACCCAGGTCCTTGTGGCCTGGTTTTTTTATGATTACACATGCAATAGATGTATTTTTCATATAAAATAAACAATAAAGATACGGAATAAAACTTATATGAGGCGATAATATGAATTACATTTTAGGAACAATTTTAGAAAGTAAAATTACAGGTGTAGAAAAAGCACAAATAAATAGACTGAAGTTGTTCAAACAACACGGCATATCTTCAAAATGTGTATATGTTAAATGGAATCCTTATTCATACACATATGCGAAGCAACATCAGATTGAAAATGATCTGTTTACAATGTATGACTATTTTCAAAAAGCAATCAATTATAAAAAGACAAAGCAAGTTAACTGGATACAGTATTGGGAAAAGTCATGTAGGTACACATTGAAATTTGTTGAAAATTCAAATGATGTCAGAATATATGATGAAGAGCAATTTATAATGTATGCTCATTTTTTAGATAAACAGTATCATCAATTAAACTATGTGAATTATTTTGATCATAAAAGAAGAAAAGTAAAACGTGAATTGTATGATGGAAGAGGCTTTTTAAGTTGTTCTCGAATTTTAGGTGAAGGACAACGGATTGTACTCGAAAATTACTATACACCTAATGGAGAAATCGTCATCCAAAAATATTTCGACGATATAAAAGGGAAAAACACGCTCACAAAGATTACTTTAAATGAAGGCCAGCATCAACAATTTTTTGATACAGAAGATGAATTAGTTCAATATTTTCTTCATCAATTATGTAAAAATAATGATCAAATCATATTAGACCGTCCTCATGAATTAGGAAATGTTATTGCGGGATTAAATCAAAGTATTCCAGTTATTGTTGTGCTCCACAGTACACATTTATCCGGCACCGGTAATGGTATAAAAAGTTTTTATAAAACAGTGTTTAATAATTTAACACGTTATAAAGCGATTGTTGTATCAACAGAAAAGCAATGCCAAGATATTTCACAATATATTGAAAATAAAATACCAGTTATCAATATTCCGGTTGGCTATGTGGCAAATTTAAAGTATCAATTTGACATCAATCAAAAGGAGAAAAATCATATCATATCAATTGCTCGCCTCGTTGAAAATAAACAAATTAAACATCAAATTGAAGTGATCAAGCAATTAGTAACAAAACATCCCAATATTCAATTGAATATTTATGGACATGGAAATGGTTTGTCAGAATATCGACAACTTGTAGAAGATTATCATTTATCGGAACATGTTAAATTTCATGGTTTTAAGACGCATATTAATGAAGAGATTGCTAAAGCAGAACTGATGTTATCGACAAGTAAAATGGAAGGTTTTGGCTTAGCAATTTTAGAGTCGCTTTCAGTAGGTACACCAGTAATCAGTTATGATGTAGATTATGGGCCATCAGAACTGATTCAAGATGGATTTAATGGCTATTTAGTACCTCAAGGTGACATCAATCAAATGGTTGAAAAGGTCGACCAATTACTAAATAATAGCCAAATGATGCAACAGTTTTCGATTAATAGTATAGAGTATGCTCAGCAATTTAATGAGACAAATGTTAGTATAAAGTGGCAAAATATTTTAAACTAAGTCAAAAGAAAAAAGCATTTTCCTAGAATCATCTATTTAACAAACCACGTTCATACGAACTTACAAGTTTAGTTAAATGACATAGGAAAATGCTTTTTTTTATAAAAATAAAGGTAAAGTACATTTATATAAGACGAACAAATTGGTCCCATTGTTTAATTAACGACGCTTTACTATATTGTTGCGCTTTTGCCAAACTACCTTTTGACAGTCGTTGTTGTACTTCAGGATGATCAATCACATATTTTACTTTATCAAATAGGGCATCTTCATCATTTTTAGTAATTAAATAACCATTGAAATCAGGCGTAATCAATTCGTTAGGTCCATATTTAATATCATAACTAATAACTGGAACACCATGTGCTAAAGATTCAAGTAGCGCTAAAGAGAAACCTTCCATGTTACTTGTTATTAAACTCAAATAGGCATCGCTATATTCTTGGTCTAGATTGCTTAAAAAGCCGCGTAAGTAAACATGATTTTCCAATCCATATTTTTGTATCAATTCATTTAATTTTTTACTTTCAGAACCAAAACCATACATATGAAGCTCTATTTTAGGGACATAAGATACTAAGCGTTTAATTAATTCAATTTGTTGATGTAATTGTTTTTCAGGTGAATAACGAGCAATGGAAATTAATTTAACACTGCGCTGATCTAATGTTTGGACTGGTGTATCAATTGTTTCACTATAGCCGACAGGAATATTAACAACTGGAATAGTATGGTTAATACGTTTTTCAACATCTAATTTTTGCTGCTCAGTAGAAACGATAATTGCACGATATCGAGATAAATTTTCAAACATCGCTTTATATACATTTTTAAATGGCGATGAATCTAATGCATCAATATTTTTAATGTGTGTACTGTGAAGCACAGCTACTACTGGGATTGACTCAGGTGTTAAGTTGAAAATAGGTGCTGTATACACATTACGGTCACTGAAAAATAAATCCCCATGTTGATATAGTTGTTTAATGAAAAATGCGCCTAATTCCGTTTCATTATTAAAGAAATATTGTTTGTTAGCATAGTAAACAATAATTTTTTGTACTTCTGGTTTGCCATCTTTGTAAGAAAAATACTTTTCTAATTTTGTGTCACCTTCTGGATTATAGAAAAATTCACATAATGTTTGTTGTTTATCAACAAGGATCCTACTACAACTTAAAAAGCCACGTACATCATAAAAATCACGTTTTACTTTTCGTCTTTGACTATCAAAATGATTCACATAATCTAATATACGATATTTAGGATCTTGAAAATGGGCATACATTAAGAAACGCTCTTGATCATATATTCTAAAGTCATGACTATTTTCAACATGTTTTAAAGTATAATGACATTCATCAGTCCAATATGACAACCAGTCAAATGGTTCATTGCGTTCTAAATATGTTGCTTCTTGGAAGAAATCATACATATTAATATAGTCAGAACTAGTAATATAATTTTGGGCATTTCTATATAAATATCTATTCCATGACAGAAATACACATTGCGCTGGTCTTCCCATTTCTTTAAATAAATTTAAACGATTAATAATTGCTTTCTCTATCCCAGTTAAATTAACACCTAAACTATTACCTACAAAATAATTCATTTACAACACCACTTATATCTATTTTTTATAATTATATCACATAATATTTAATTACTTCTTTTAACTGGAAGATGTGTTTATTTATAAAACAACAAGTTTTGATATTTATAATGGTAGTAGTTATTCAGTCAACTACGACCAATATATCATTGTAGAGCGTAGGAAATTGATTTATGACTCAGGCACATCAAATGAGAAGATTTATAAAAGAGATATACAACTCTAGGAGGTATAATAAAAGAGGCTGGGACATTAAGTTCTTAGGCAATGTAAAAAGAGGCTGGGACATTAAGTTCTTAGGCAATGTAAAAAAGCTGATTTCTATTAATTATTTGATAGAAATCAGCTTTTTTTAAATGTATTTGATAATATACAGCTCGTCGAGCTACTATTTTCCTTATATTAAGTGCCATTAATACAAAACCTAGCTCTCGTTTAACTTTATTTATTCCTCGAACTGACATT
>NZ_JBSZQY010000014.1:0-56910 GCF_054165785.1 Staphylococcus sp. SA22
GCGCTTAAAAGCGAATTTAGAATATTTGAAAATGAATCAAATGATTAATCATCTTGATGATGTTATCGATTTTAGTATTAAAAACAACCTGTCATTTATAGATACACTAATTAAATTAAGTGACTACGAAATCGAAATTAAAGAGAAAAATTTGATTGAATCGATGGTAAAGGTGGCGGCATTTCCGTTTAAAAAAGAAATATCAGATTTTGACTTTAATTTTCAACCGAGCATCAATCAACAAGAAATTTGGGATTTTACAGATTTGCGTTTTATAGAAAAATATCAAAACATTGTCTTTTTAGGCTCAAGTGGCGTTGGTAAAACACATTTAGCTACAGGCATTGGTATGGCTGCAGCTAAAAATAGAGTAAGTACTTACTTTATTAAATGTCATCATTTGATAGAGAATTTAAGAAAAGCAAAACTAGAGAACAGATTAGAAAATAGATTGAAGCACTATAGCAAGTATAAGTTATTAATCATAGATGAGATTGGGTACTTACCTATTGGAAGTGAAGATGCCAAACTATTCTTTCAATTAATAGATTTAAGATATGAGAAGAAAAGTACAATATTTACCACAAATATCAATTTCAACTTATGGAATGAAATATTTGATGATCCCAAAATCGCAAATGCGATTTTGGATAGGATATTGCATCATTCAAGTGTAGTTAAAATCACTGGCAAATCGTATAGATTAAAAGATCATTCACCTAAGAAGGAAATTACTTAGCAAACAATTTTGTACATTCTTATACAATCATTTATGTACATTTTTATATTGACATTTACATCCAAGTATTTACGCGCATTATGTGACGATAAATCTTTAGGTAACTCATAAGTGAATGGTTGATTACCACTAGTTAAAACTTCATATACTATAGTTTCTTTTTTTATTTTGCAATTAGTTATTTTCATTATAAACTTCCTTTCAAACACTGCTGAAATAGACGTCTTTTATATTAAAGCGCCACACAGGCGCTGTTAATCACAATTTAGTTCTATCAGTGATTTTAGACTCCATAACTCTTTGATGTGATTCTTTAGCTTCTCGAATCATATCTTTAAATTCTTGACTGTCTATAAAAGCTTTAGCCTCTTCTATTTGCTCTTGAGTAAGCTCTTTACCACCAGTATTGATGTGTAAGTGTTCAATTTCTTTATAAGTACTCATTTTTTCGACTCCTGTTCTTCAAGTTCACTTTTAGTTATAGGTAAACCATTGTTCAATCTATAAGTCAGTTCTTCTTCTGTATAAAAGGGGATTTCAACCATTTCCCACTCTTCAATGTTAATGTCAACTTCTTTAAAATCCATGTTAAACCCTCCTGTGAAATGAATTTTCTATTATTTATAGTAATTACTTATAAAAATACAATCTTTACCTATCTCAAACTTTGTATTCTAAATGTACTCGTAATCCATAGTCTGATTCTTTAGTAACGATTTTCTCTTCTAAATAATCTAAAGTTTTATACTTACCACCATTAATATATGCGTTACAAGAAACGATGTTGTCCATATGATTGACTAATCTTGAAGCATACTCTCTAGGTACATATCCAACGTGAAATTCAGAGTATTCATTTGAAATCATAACTTTTATCGCGTTTTCATCATAAGGATTATCCGGTTCTTTTTGTAAGAATACACCAGGAATAACCTCGTAATCAGAAATTTCATACACCTTGTCTTCATAAAGTAATTCTTCTTTAAGTTCATTTCCTTTCAAATCACTATATAAGAAAAAGAAATCGTCGTTATTTTTCATTTTCTTGATAAGTTTCTTTAATTCTTTTCTACGACCTTCATAATTTAATCCTACGACGTCGAAAATTTCAACTTTAGTTTGTTCATCATCATTAATAGGTAGACAATCATTCGAGATAATTGTTTCCTTATTCTTAGATAATTGCATATAAGTTTTTAAAATTGAGATGAATCCTGTTAAAGGAGAGTTTGTTACGAAATAAACTGTTAATTTTCTATTATCGTTTAATGTTAAAAAAGCTTGGTTTTTCCAAATAGTAACAACAGTGTTATAATCTATCACCTCTGATAATGAGATTTTGAATATATAATCTTCTTCTTTCCTTATAAAACAAATCTCTTCATGTGAAATGAATATAGAACCCATTCTCCTCTTGTTTTCGTCGAATTTTATGTCGCAACTGTCGCTGATTATTGGTTCAAAGTAACTGTATTGATCTGATAATATTTTTTCATCTTGCTTTCTAGGTTTCATTTTACTACCTCCTATAAAATAACTTTTCCAACTAACCTCACACTTTCGTTATCATAAAAATATAAATCTTTATACTTTTTATTTAAAGAAACCAACGTTAATCTATTATCTTCTACATAAACTTTCTTTACGTAAGCATCTCCATTTATAATAAAGACGCCTATTTGTCCATCTTTGATAGTGTGAGATTTTTCAATGAATATAATTTGTCCGTTTTTAAATAACGGCTCCATTGAGTCTCCATTTACTTTTAAAGCTATATCATGTGCGGGGACATAACCTCTTACGAATTCTTTTGAAATAGGCTCGTTATATAATCTTTCGCCAATACCAGCTGACGCACAACCATATATATCCACTTCGGATTTTTCTTGAATGTAAGAATTGAAATCTACCAGATTATCACTGTCATTATTTTGTTCTTCTAATTGATTAGTCGCATATTTTAGTACATTGCTTTGTCTTGGAGGCGTGAGTTTACTGTATATGGAAGTGATGTCGTTATTTTCAATTTTTCTATTCTTAGAAATATCAAACCCCATAAGCCACGCTTCGTTAACGTTTAAAGCCTTTGCTAGTTCAAAGACTTTGTCTTGTTTCGCTTCATATTTTCCGTTTAAATAATCGCTAATTGAGTTTCTACCAATACCAGTCCTTCTTGATAGCTCTGATTGAGATATCTTCCGTTCAGACATAATTTGCTTTAATCTATCCTTAAAACTGTTCATATTTCTGAACACCTCCTAAGAACATAATACTACGTACAATGACGATTATCAATAATTTTTAACAAATATTGTACAGAAAAATGTATTTTATGTGTTGACTTATTTGAACAAAGGTGTTTTAATTGATTTGTACAGAAAACCGAACAAGAAGGGAGGTGAGTTTATGATATACAATTTCGATTATAGTTTGCTGTACGAAAGAATGGCAGAGTATAGATATAGCCAAAGTTCTTTAGCGAACGCAATCCCTATTTCAAGGACATCTATTAATCACAAGTTGCAAGGAAAAAATTTATTTACACAATGGGAAATAAAACGAATCTGTGAATTATTAGAAATCCCACCAACAAAAGTAGGTAGATATTTTTTTGAACAAAATGTACAGAAACCTGTACAAATGTCGTAACAGGAGGAAACTATGGAACAAATCACATTAACCAAAGAAGAGTTGAAAGAAATTATAGCAAAAGAAGTTAGAGAGGCTATAAATGGCAAGAAACCAATCAGTTCAGGTTCAATTTTCAACAAAGTAAGAATCAGCCATAACGATTTTGATGAAATTAATAAAAAGTTTGCTTATACAGAACGTTTAAGAGGTGCTGACAATCTCGGCTTAGGACATCCATTATCTTTGAAGAAATATCAACACGGAATAGGATGTTATGAAAATTACAAAGCATACGCTAGTGAAATTCATGACCACATTAGAAAACTTACATTATCAGCTTTTGGTGTAACGCTTAATTCTGATTTAAAAGAGAGTGAATACGATGAAGCTAGCAGAATGTATGACATGTTGAAGAACTTTTATTTATATCGTTACCAAAAACGAATTGAAACCTTGTCAATTGAAGATTTCGAATAAAGGAGGAACTACAAATGTTACAAAAATTTAGAATTGCGAAAGAAAAAAATAAATTAAAACTCAAATTACTCAAGCATGCTAGTTACTGTTTAGAAAGAAACAACAACCCTGAACTGTTGCGAGCAGTTGCAGAGTTGTTGAAAAAGGTTAGCTAAATTCAACGGTAAGGATTTGCCCTGCCTCCACACTTAGAGTTTGAGATCCAACAAACACATAAGTTTTAGTAGGGTCTAGAAAAAATGTTTCGATTTCCTCTTTTGTAACAGTTTCAATTCCTTCATATCCTGGAAAAACAATTTTCTTTAAATCCGAAACATGTTTTTTTGAACCATCCTTTAAAGTAACTAGAAGTTTCATACTTATCACCTCCTTAGGTTGATAACAACATTATACACGAAAGGAGCATAAACAATATGCAAGCATTACAAACAAAATCGAACATAGGAGAAATGTTCAATATTCAAGAAAAAGAAAATGGAGAAATCGCAATAAGTGCAAGAGAGTTATATAAAGCTTTGGAAGTTAAAAAGCGTTTTAGCGCTTGGGCAGAAATTAACTTGAAGCATTTCAAAGAAAATAGGGATTTTACAAGTGTACTTACAAGTACGGTTGTTAATAACGGAGCTGTAAGACAACTAGAAGATTATGCTTTAACACTTGATGTAGCTAAACATGTTGCAATGATGTCAGGTACAGAAAAAGGTTTTGATTTTAGAGAGTACTTCATCCAAGTTGAAAAAGCATGGAATAGCCCAGAAATGATTATGCAACGTGCTTTAAAAATTGCTAACAACACAATCAATCAATTAGAAACAAAGATTGAACGTGATAAACCAAAAATTGTATTTGCAGATGCAGTAGCTACTACTAAGACATCAATTTTAGTTGGAGAGTTAGCAAAGATCATTAAACAAAACGGTGTAAACATCGGGCAACGCAGATTGTTTGAGTGGTTACGTCAAAACGGATTCCTTATTAAACGCAAGGGTGTGGATTATAACATGCCTACACAGTATTCAATGGAACGTGAGTTATTCGAAATTAAAGAAACATCAATCACACATTCGGACGGTCACACATCAATTAGTAAGACGCCAAAAGTAACAGGCAAAGGACAACAATACTTTGTTAATAAGTTTTTAGGAGAAAAACAAACATCTTAATAGGAGAACACTATGGAACAAATCACATTAACCAAAGAAGAGTGTGTCGAACAATGCATCAATAAAGACTTAAAACTTTTAGATTATCGAGTTCAACAAATTTTAGAAGGTGTTCTATCAGAAAGTACCACATACGGTGATGCAAGAAATAAATTAGAAACATTGAAAATTATTGCTGAATCTCATTTTAAAACCGAACATGCTTCAGTTATTTACAAATTAGCATTGAAAAAGTTAGACAAAAAAATCAACGCCACTCCAATTAAAGAGTGACGAAAAAGGAGGATTTCAAATGTTTAAGATTTTAAATGATATAAAAACTTCTTTAAAAAACCATCCTTGGGGTTGGAAAGAGCACTTACCTTATTTACTGATGTTAACTCTGTCACTTGTGGCTCTGATTTTCGGTGTTCTGTCCGCGATTCTATGATAACAGGTTTTATATAGATTCCTTACCTCCTCTCTGTAGGAGATAACAATATTATACACGAAAGGAATGATAGAAATGCCACATGTATTAAACGTAACCGTTCCAATACCTGAAACACACGTGCTTATCACAAAAGATGAATATGAAGAGTTAATAGCTTACTCATTAGACCCTGTATGGAACATGAGCGACTTAAAGAAGAAATTAAAAATTGCATCTGATGAGACTATCAAGGACAGATTACTATTTCATCCTAGATTTGAAAAAGAACTAAGAGCGCAAGGAATTGTGCATTACCCAGATGAGAATTTTAATCGCTGGAGATTTAACGCAAGAAAGATGAATAAATTCGTCGATGAGCATTTCAATGAAATATATAAGGAGAGAATAAAATGAGTAAAACTTATAAAAGCTACTTATTAGCAGTATTATGCTTCACAGTCTTGGCAATTGTACTTATGCCGTTTCTATACTTCACTACTGCATGGTCGATTGCGGGATTCGCAAGTATTGCAACTTTCATATTCTATAAAGAATACTTTTATGAAGAATAAAAAAACTGCTACTTGCGCCAACAAGTAACAGTGACAAACGATTAACAAAATTAATTCATGTTCAATATAAAACGAAATAAAGGAAGTGTCAACAATGTACTACAAAATTGGCGATGTATGTCAAAAAGTAATTAATGTAGACGGATTCGATTTTAAATTAGCAGTTAAGAAACAAGATTACAGCATTCTAGTGAATGTCTTAGATTTAGAAGATAGATTTATCGACAGTATAAATATAACAGATGAGAATGATCTATACACAGCATTAGACATATTAAATCAATCTATTTATGAATGGATTGAAGAGAACACAGACGAAAGAGACAGGCTAATTAACTTAGTCATGAGATGGTAGGTATAAGCATGAGAGATACAGAAAGAAATATATTGAATATTTTTAAAACGTTATTCGACGAATATACTTTGTCAAACCAACGAGCATTATTGGAAATTGAACGTAATCATCACGGATACTTATCGATTAATTTCTTGCACTATCACGACAGTTACAAAACGAACAATAAGCTTGTACAGATACATGAAATCAATCCGGACAGCCACGAACGAATAAAAAATTTAATTATCGAGGTGCTAAGAGGTCATCGGAAGATTAAAAAAGGAGCATGAGGATGGAAATAAAAATAAATAAGTTAACTATATCAAACTTTGCTGGAATCAAAGAAGAAAGCTTTAACTTTAACGGCAAAGATGCAAAAATATACGGCAATAATGCAACGGGTAAGACTACGACAGCAACCGCATTACAATGGCTGCTTTTCGATAAAGGTTTGGACGGATCAACCAAATCATTTAACCCTGTACCTTTAAACGAAAAAAACGAAGAAAATTATGAGTTAATTCCGACTGTTTTCGCAGAATTTGAAATCGACGGAAAAATTACGACTTTTAAAAAAGAGTCACATCCTAAATACACAATAAATCAAAAAACGAATCGCAAGGAATACTCACGAAGTCGAACGAAGAAACAATATATCAATGATGAATCAATAAAAGTAAAGGATTATAAAGCTCGTATTGATGAACTGATTGATGAAGATGTATTCAAGTTAATTACGAACCCTCAAGCATTTAACTTACTAGATTGGAAGAAGCGAAGAAGTTTGTTGTTTGAAATTGCTAAACCAATCAATGATGAGGATGTCATTAAAACAAATGATGATTTTAAAGAATTAAATAATATTCTTGGAGATCATGAAATTGAAACAAAGAAAAAGATTCTTACGGACAAGATAAAACAGATTAACAAAGATATCAAAGACATTCCGATACGTATTAACCAAACACAACAAAATAAGCAGGATGTACCTGAATTCGATAATGATAGATACGCAATTATCAAACAAGAAATTGAGCAACTTGAAAATGAGCGTATAGATATTCAAAACGGTAAGGAAGAAATTAATTTGCGTAATCAATTAGCTGATAAACAATCAGAATTGAAACGCATAGAAGACAATAACAGCGCAAGTAATGAGAACAAAATCCATGCTTTAACAAATGAATTACACGTTGAAAATGGAACGGCAGCAAACCTTAAAACGAGATTAAAGCAAAACAAACAACAAATCACGCATGAAGAAAATAGACGTAATCAATTATTGGAAAATCACAAAGGACTAAAAAGTGATTTAGAAAAAGCTAAAAATCAAAAATTTGAACATCTTGATGACAATGTATGTAGTTGTTGTGGTCAACAGTTACCAACTGAACAAGTGAATGAGGCAAGAGAAAAAGCTTTACAGAAATTCAATGTAAAAAAATCGAAAGAATTAGAAACAATACAAACATCTATCAATCACATTATTTCAGAAGGCAAGAAAATAAAGCCAATTATCGAGAAATTAGAGGATGACAACAATAATTTACAAATTAAAATCAACGAAGCAGAAGAGCGTTCAGCAAGAATACAAAACAAAATTAATAAGTTGAAAACAACTCACGTTGACGTTACGCAAACTGACGAATACAAAGCAGTAATGTTAGAGATAAATGAGATTAATCAAAAACGCTCTAACATCAGGAAAACTATTCAAGATAAAGTTTCAGGAATAGATGACAAAATAAGCGAACTTACTCAAGAAAAATCAGAAATTGAAGTGTCAATATCAATCGAAAAATCAAATAAACATCTAGATGATGTTATTTCTGAATTAAGAAATGAAGAAGACAGATTATTGGATGAAAAAGAAAAGTATTCACATGACCTTTATATCTTAAAAGAATTTACAACAACAAAAGTCAAAATGCTTACTGAAAATATCAATAATGAATTTGAGATTGCTGAATTTAAGTTATTCAATACCTTAGTTAACGGCGAATTAGAAGAAACATGTTCCACAACGGTTAACGGCGTCGAATACGACAGCGGTTTAAATAACGCCTCAAGAATTAATGTTGGCTTAGATATCATCAATACACTGTCAAAACATTTTAAAGTTACAGCGCCAATATTTATTGATAATGCTGAATCAGTAACAGAGCTTATCAAAACAGAATCACAACAAATTCAATTGATAGTAAATGAACAAGATAAAAAATTAAGAATGGAGACTATATAAAATGACTGAAAATAATAAATTACAAACTATTGAACAACAATTAGTACAAGAAAAGAACGTATCTGACAACGTATTAAACAAAGTGAGAGTTTTAGAGTCACAAGGCAATTTGGAATTGCCAAATGATTATTCACCAAGTAATGCCATGAAACAAGCATGGTTACAAATCAGCCAAGATAACAAATTAATGAGTTGTAACGATACAAGCAAAGCAAATGCCTTATTAGACATGGTAACGCAAGGTTTAAATCCAGCTAAAAATCAATGCTACTTTATTCCTTACGGCAACAAAATGCAGTTACAACGTAGCTATCACGGTAATGTAATGATGTTAAAACGTGATGCAGGTGCTCAAGATGTTGTTGCTCAAGTGATTTATAAAGGCGATACATTCAAGCAAGAAATGGGAGAAACAGGACGTATCAAAGCGATTAAACACGAACAAGACTTCTTTAACATCGACAAAGAAAACATTATCGGTGCGTACTGCACAATCGTATTTAATGATGGACGAGATAACTATATTGAAGTCATGACTATTGAACAAATTAAACAAGCGTGGATGCAGTCATCAATGATTAAAGATGAAAAAGCATTACAAAATTCTAAAACACATAATAATTTCAAAGAAGAAATGGCTAAAAAAACAGTCATCAATAGAGCTGCTAAACGTTATATCAACACATCAACAGATAGCAATCTTTTCAAATACGCACAAGAATCCGAACAACGTCAACGCAAAGAAGTGTTAGACGCAGAAGTTGAAGAAAATGCAAATCAAGAACAATTGGACTTTGAACAACCAGTTCTCGAAGAAGCACAATACACAGAATTAGAAAATGATAAGCCTATTGATGTATCTGACTTTGAAGAAATAAAAGAACCTGCAACAGAAAAAGAAAGCGAAGAAGAGCCATTTTAATTGAAACAATAGCAACTGGTTCAAGTGGTAACTGCTACGTCTTAAATGATGGACGTACTACGTTACTGCTTGAGGCAGGAATAAAATTTGAACGTGTTCAAAAGCATTTCAAATATAAAACAAGACATATAGCAGGGTGTCTTATCACACACGAACATGGTGATCATGCAAAGTACACAAAGCAGTTTGTCGACAATGGTGTAATAAGCTATATGACTGCTGGAACACAACAAGCTATGAATTTTGAAAGTCATCGCTTATGCACGATTAAGGCAAAGCAAGAGCTGCGAATAGGTACATGGTCAATTCTACCGTTTGACATCGAACATGATGCTAACGAGCCTGTGGCTTTCTTATTACAAAGCACATTAGGTTATAAGGTCCTGTATGTTACTGATACGAAGTATCTGAAATACAAATTTAACGGCATTACGCACATGATGTTAGAAGTTAATTATATCTATGAACAAATGCAAGAAAACATAAAAAACGGCAGTGTACACAGCGCATTAGCAAACAGAATTATGGAGTCTCATTTTAGCTTAGAACATGCTATAGGAATGTTGAAAGCAAATGATTTAACTAGACTTGAAGAAATACATTTAATTCATTTAAGTAGTCAAAATTCAAATGCAAAATACATTAAAAGTGAAATACAAAAAGTGACGGGCGCGCCCGTTTATGTTGGAGGTTTATAAATGCTAAACAGAACAATATTAGTTGGTCGTTTAACTAGAGACCCAGAATTAAGAACCACTCAAAGTGGTGTAAATGTAGCATCATTCACATTAGCAGTTAACCGTACATTTACAAATGCACAAGGCGAGCGCGAGGCAGACTTTATAAATGTCATCGTATTTAAAAAACAAGCAGAGAACGTTAATAAATACCTATCTAAAGGATCGTTGACGGGCGTAGATGGTAGGTTACAAACGCGGAATTATGAAAATAAGGAAGGTCAACGTGTATATGTTACGGAAGTTGTGTGTGATAGCGTTCAATTTTTAGAACCAAAGAACACAAATGACTCTCAACAAGATTTATATCAACAACAAGTACAACAAACACGTGGACAATCGCAATATTCAAATAACAAACCAGTAAAAGATAATCCGTTTGCGAATGCAAATGGTCCGATTGAACTAAATGATGATGATTTACCATTCTGATTTAACCGGTTTGAAAGTGAGGTGTGTATATGACTGGTTGGATAAAACTTCATAGAAAACTATTAGATTCGCCTATTTTTCAGAACGAAAAGTTATTCAAAGTATTTGCATATTGTCTTATGAAAGCTAGTCATAAGGATCATACACAGCTTGTTGGCAGGCGGGTTGTCGAATTAGAAAAAGGTCAATTTGTGTTCGGGAGAAAGCGAGCAAGCGAAGAGTTGCGTCTCAAAGAATCCACAGTAAGAGACTACATAAAGCTTTTAGAAAATCTTGGAACTATCGTCGTAAAGTCCGACAACAAATTTTCTGTTATAACCGTTGTCAATTGGGCGATTTATCAAAGTATGGAAGAAAATTCCGACAGCAAAAACGACAACAAATCAACAACAAATCAACAACAAATGGACAACAAATCAACAACAAATCAACAACAAATCAACACAAACAAGAATGTAAAGAATGGGGATAATGTAAAGAATGGTGAGAATGAGAAGAAGAAGGTAACCGCCTTCGACTTCTTCCAAGATAACGGATTCGGTTTCATAACTCCTTACAATTTAGACGATTTAAATTATTATCTTGATTCATTTGAAAATGATTCAGATCAAATAGTTACCGCATCACTTAAAATCGCTAAAGACAGAAATAAAGTTACTTGGGGATATGCTAAAAGCATTTTGAATACATGGCTTAATGCAAACTTGAAATCTATTGAACAAGTACGTGCATTTGAAAAGCAACAACTTGAAAGCAAAAAACAAAATTATAAACCTTTCGTTAAACAATCAAAAGAAAAAACACCCAAATGGCTCACAGACAGCACGAGAGAAACGAAAACGCCGGAAGTAGATGAAAACCTTGAGAAAGACAGAGAAGCTTTTATTAAGCGTCTAAATAGCAAATGGGAGTGATTGAAAATGGATGCATTTGATAAATACTATCTATTTGATCATGACGGCAACAAAATGTTTTCAGTTACACCACATTTTAAAGATGGACGGCATTTAGTTGTTGGATTAAAACATACAAAATTCAATGGTCGACGTTGGTACTTAGATGATTATGAATTAAAAACACTTATTGATAATGAACAAATGGAGTTAGGACACCAAACAAGCTTATTTGAATATATATGAGGGATTACATGGAGATAGAAATTAAATTTAACGAAACTTTCGAGGCACCTATGGGCTCGCCTCGACCGCGTTTTAGCACAAAAGGTAGATATGCACACACATATATGCCTACAAAATATACAGAACATAAAAAATATTTACAAAATCAAATGCCAAAGCTAAATCTAGAAAATGCATTAAAAATTGAATTAGAGTTTTACTTTACTCCACCTAAATCATGGTCGAAGAAAAAGAAAACTCAAGCGATTGGACAATTAAAAGTAACTAAACCAGATATCGATAATTTGATGAAGACAGTTCTAGACGCTTGTAACAATTATTTGTGGAAAGATGACAATCAAATTGCAGAAATAACTAGCTCAAAGCGTTATGGAATTGAGCCCAAAATAATCATACGAATAGAAGAAATATAAGAGGTGGATAAAATGGCGAGAAAAGCAAGGATTGTAACAATAAATGATAAACCTTATAGGTTCAGTAAATTTGAAATGGAATTAATAGAAAGTCACGGTATAACCGCTGGAATGGTTTCTAAGAGAGTAAAAGACGGTTGGGAACTACATGAAGCAATGGACGCACCAGAAGATACGCGTTTAAGTGAGTACAGAGAAAAGAAAACAATAGAAAGACTGGAACAAGCTAGACTCGAACGCAAATTGGAAAGAGAGAGAAAGAGAGAGGCTGAGCTAAGAAGAAAGAAGTCACACTTGTTTAATGTACCACAGAAACATTCACGTGATCCGTACTGGTTTGATAATACTTATAACCAAATGTTCAAGAAGTTGCAGGAAGTATAAATGCCTAAAACCGATAGCGCATGTAAAGAATACTTAAACCAATTTTTCGAATCTAAGAGATATCTGTATCAGGATAACGAACGAGTGGCACATATCCATGTAGTGAATGGCACTTATTACTTTCACGGGCATATCGTACCAGGCTGGCAAGGCGTGAAAAAGACATTTGATACAACCGAAGAGCTTGAAACATATATAAAGCAACAGGATTTGGAATATGAGGAACAGAAGCAACTAACTTTATTTTAAGGAGATGGAAATAATGAAAATCAAAACTGCAAGCATAGAGGTCGAAAAAGTGGAGGTAGTAGTATGATGCCGAAATTTAGAGCGTGGGATAAAGATAAAAAAGTTATGAGTTTTATTGACGAAATCGATTTTAATAGTGGGTACATTTTGATTTCAACAGGTTATAAAAGTTTCAATGAAGTAAAACTATTACAATACACAGGATTTAAAGATGTGCACGGTGTGGAGATTTATGAGGGGGATATTGTTCAAGATTCTTATTCCGGAGAAGTAAGTTTTATCGAGTTTAAAGAAGGAGCCTTTTATATAACTTGTAGCAATGTAACTGAATTAATAAGTGAAAATGACGACATTATTGAAATTATTGGAAATATTTTTGAAAATGAGGAGCTATTGGAGGCTATGAGATGACGGTCACCTTATCAGATGAACAATATAAAAACCTTTGTACTAAATTAAACAAGTTATTAGGTAAACTTCACAAAGCATTAAAACAACGTGATGAGTACAAGAAGCAACGTGACGAGCTTATTGGGGATATAGGTAAGTTAAGAGAACGTAACAAAGAGTTGGAGAACATGTGGCGCACTCTTAAAAATGAATTGCTTGGAAGATACGAACATTACTGTTTTAAATTTAGAGAACTACACCCTGAGAGCAAAGCGAACAGGATAGGAGCTCTCTATATAGGAGGTAAAAGCACTGCAGATATTATACTGTCGCGAATGGAAGAACTAGACGGAACAAATGAGTTCTACGAATTTTTAGGTCAAATGGAGGAAGACACTAATGAATAACCGCGAACAAATCGAACAGTCCGTTATAAGTGCTAGTGCGTATAACGGCAATGACACAGAGGGATTACTAAAAGAGATTGAAGACGTGTATAAGAAAGCACAAGCGTTTGATGAAATACTTGAGGGTTTACCTAATGCTATGCAAGATGCACTCAAAGAAGATATTTATCTTGATGAAGCAGTAGGGATTATGACGAGTCAAGTTGTCTATAAATATGAGGAGGAGCAGGAAAATGAATAACACATTAACAATTGATCAATTACAAGAGTTATTACAAATACAAAAGGAGTTCGACGATAGAATACCAACCAGAAATTTAAATGACACAGTAGCTAGTATGATCATTGAATTTGCGGAGTGGGTTAACACACTTGAGTTTTTTAAAAATTGGAAGAAACAACCAGGTAAGCCATTAGATACACAATTAGATGAGATTGCTGATTACTTAGCTTTCAGTTTGCAATTAACTTTGACTATTGTTGATGAAGAAGATTTGGAAGAAACTACTGAGGTTATGGTTGATTTGATTGAAAATGAAGTTACTTTACCTAAACTACATTCAGTTTATTTTGTTCATGTAATGCATACACTAACAGAACAATTTGTAAAAGGTATTGATAATAGTATTGTACAAGTTTTAATAATGCCTTTTTTGTACGCCAATACTTACTATACAATCGACCAACTCATTGACGCATACAAAAAGAAAATGAAAAGGAACCATGAAAGACAAGATGGAACAGCAGACGCAGGAAAAGGATACGTGTAAAGACATCTTAGATCGAGTTAAGGAGGTTTTGGGGAAGTGACGCAATACTTAGTCACAACATTCAAAGATTCAACAGGACAACCACATGAACATTTTACTGCTGTTAGAGATAATCAGACGTTTACAGTTGTTGAGGCGGAGAGTAAAGAAGAAGCGAAAGAGAAGTACGAGGCACAAGTTAAAAGGGATGCAATTATTAAATTAGGTCAGTTGTTTGAAAATATAAGGGAGTGTGGGAAATGACGGATGTTAAAATTAAAACTATTTCAGGTGGAGTTTATTTTGTAAAAACAGCTGAACCTTTTGAAAAATATGTTGAAAGAATGACGAGTTTTAATGGTTATATTTACGCAAGTACTATAATCAAGCAACCAACGTATATTAAAACAGATACAATTGAATCAATCACACTTATTGAGGAGCGTGGGAAATGAATCAGCTGAGAATTTTATTACATGACGGTAGTAGTTTGATATTACATGAAGATGAATTATTTAACGAAATAGTATTTGTTTTGGACAATTTTAGAAATGATGATGACTATTTAACGATAGAAAAAGATTATGGCAGAGAACTTGTATTGAACAAAGGTTATATAGTTGGGATCAATGTTGAGGAGGCAGACGATGATTAATATTCCTAAAATGAAATTCCCGGAAAAGTACACTGAAATAATCAAAAAATATAAAAATAAAACACCTGAAGAAAAAGCTAAGATTGAAGATGATTTCATTAAAGAAATTAATGATAAAGACAGTGAATTTTACAGTCCTATGACGGCTAATATGAATGAACATGAATTAAGGGCTATGTTAAGAATGATGCCTAGTTTAATTGATACTGGAGATGACAATGATGATTAAAAAACTTAAAAATATGGATTGGTTCGATATCTTTATTGTTGGAATACTGCGATTATTCGGCGTAATCGCACTGATGCTTGTTGTCATATCGCCTATCTATACAGTGGCTAGTTACCAAAACAAAGAAGTACATCAAGGGACAATTACAGATAAATATAATAAGAGACAAGATAAAGAAGACAAGTTCTATATTGTATTAGACAACAAACAAGTCATTGAAAACTCCGACTTATTACTCAAAAAGAAATTTGATAGTGCAGATATACAAGCTAAATTAAAAATTGGAGATAAAGTAGAAGTTAAGACGATTGGATATAGAATACACTTTTTAAATTTATATCCGGTCTTATACGAAGTAAAGAAGGTAGATAAAAAATGATTAAGCAAATACTAAGACTATTATTCTTACTAGCGATGTATGAGCTAGGTAAGTATGTAACTGAGCAAGTATATATTATGATGACGGCTAATGATGATGTAGAGGCGCCGAGTGATTACGTCTTTCGAGCGGAGGTAAGTGAGTGATGTGGATTACTATGACTATTGTATTTGCTATATTGCTATTAGTTTGTATCAGTATTAATAGTGATCGTGCAAGGGAGATACAAGCGCTCAGATATATGAATGATTATCTACTTGATGAAGTAGTTAAAACTAAAGGATACAACGGGTTAAAAGAATACAGGATTGAATTAAAGCGAATGAATAACGATATTAAAAAGTAATTTATATTATCGGAGGTATTGCATTGAATGATAAAGATTGAGAAACACGATATCAAAAAGCTTGAAGAATACATTCAGCACATCGATAACTATCGAAGAGAGTTGAAAATGCGAGAATATGAATTACTTGAAAGTCATGAACCAGATAATGCGGGAGCTGGCAAAAGTAATTTGCCGGGTAACCCGATTGAACGATGTGCAATAAAGAAGTTTAGTGATAACAGGTACAATACATTAAGAAATATAGTTAACGGTGTAGATAGATTGATAGATGAAAGTGATGAGGATACGCTTGAGTTATTAAGGTTTAGATATTGGGATTGTCCTATTGGTTGTTATGAATGGGAAGATATAGCACATTACTTTGGTACAAGTAAGACAAGTATATTACGTAGAAGGAATGCACTGATCGATAAGTTAGCAAAGTATATTGGTTATGTGTAGCGGACTTTTACCCTATGTAAGTCCGCATTAAAACAGTTTATTATGTTAGTATCAGATTAATATTTAAAGTTATTAAATGCTAATACGACGCATGAACAAGAGGCGCATCACTATGTGATGTGTCTTTTTATTTATGAGGTATGAACATGTTCAAACTAATTGTAAATACATTACTACACATCAAGTATAGATGCGTCTTGATACTACTTAAGTTATATAAGGTGAAACATTATGATGACTAAAGACGAACGTATACGATTCTATAAGTCTAAAGAATGGCAAACAACAAGAAAAAGAGTACTAGAAAGAGATAATTATGAATGTCAACAATGTAAGAGAGACGGCAAGTTAACGACATATGACAAAAGCAAACATAAGTCGTTGGATGTAGATCATATATTATCGCTACAACATCATCCGGAGTTTGCTCATGACTTAAACAATTTAGAAACACTGTGTATTAAATGTCACAACAAAAAAGAAAAGAGATTTATAAAAAAAGAAAATAAATGGAAAGACGAAAAATGGTAAATACCCCCGGGTCAAAAAAATCAAAAGCGATCAAAATACTTGGGGAACGGTTAGGGAGTAAACTTCGCGATAATTTTAAAAATCCATGTATAACCCCCCCTCTTATAACCATTTTAAGGCAGGTGATGAAATGGAGATTATAGTCGATGAAAATTTAGTGCTTAAAGAAAAAGAAAGGCTACAAGTATTATATAAAGACATACCTAGCAATAAATTAAAAGTAGTTGATGGTTTAATTATTCAAGCAGCAAGGCTACGTGTAATGCTTGATTACATGTGGGAAGACATAAAAGAAAAAGGTGATTATGATTTATTTACTCAATCTGAAAAGGCGCCACCATATGAAAGGGAAAGACCAGTAGCCAAACTATTTAATGCTAGAGATGCTGCATATCAAAAAATAATCAAACAATTATCGGATTTATTGCCCGAAGAGAAAGAAGACACAGAAACGCCATCTGATGATTACCTATGATTAGTAATAAATACGTTGATGAATATATAAATTTGTGGAAACAAGGAAAGATAATTTTAAATAAAGAAAGAATTGATCTCTTTAATTATCTACAAAAACATATATATTCACGAGATGATGTATATTTTGATGAACAGAAAATCGAGGATTGTATCAAATTTATTGAAAAATGGTATTTTCCAACATTACCATTTCAAAGGTTTATCATAGCTAATATATTTCTTATAGATAAAAATACAGATGAAGCTTTCTTTACAGAATTTGCTATTTTCATGGGACGTGGAGGCGGGAAAAACGGTCTAATAAGTGCTATTAGTGATTTTCTTTCTACGCCCTTACACGGAGTTAAAGAATATCACATCTCCATTGTTGCTAATAGTGAAGATCAAGCAAAAACATCGTTTGATGAAATCAGAACCGTTTTAATGGATAACAAACGAAATAAGACGGGTAAAACGCCAAAAGCTCCTTATGAAGTTAGTAAAGCAAAAATAATAAACCGTGCAACTAAATCGGTTATTCGATATAACACATCAAACACAAAAACCAAAGACGGTGGACGTGAGGGGTGTGTTATTTTTGATGAAATTCATTATTTCTTTGGTCCTGAAATGGTAAACGTCAAACGTGGTGGATTAGGTAAAAAGAAAAATAGAAGAACGTTTTATATAAGTACTGATGGTTTTGTTAGAGAGGGTTATATCGATGCAATGAAGCACAAAATTGCAAGTGTATTAAGTGGCAAGGTTAAAAATAGTAGATTGTTTGCTTTTTATTGTAAGTTAGACGATCCAAAAGAAGTTGATGACAGACAGACGTGGGAAAAGGCGAACCCAATGTTACATAAACCGTTATCAGAATACGCTAAAACACTGCTAAGCACGATTGAAGAAGAATATAACGATTTACCATTCAACCGTTCAAATAAGCCCGAATTCATGACTAAGCGAATGAATTTGCCTGAAGTTGACCTTGAAAAAGTAATAGCACCATGGAAAGAAATACTAGCGACTAATAGAGAGATACCAAATTTAGATAATCAAATGTGTATTGGTGGTTTAGACTTTGCAAACATTCGAGATTTTGCAAGTGTAGGGCTATTATTCCGAAAAAACGATGATTACATTTGGTTAGGACATTCGTTTGTAAGACAAGGGTTTTTGGATGATGTCAAATTAGAACCTCCTATTAAAGAATGGGAAAAAATGGGATTATTGACCATTGTCGATGATGATGTCATTGAAATTGAATATATAGTTGATTGGTTTTTAAAGGCTAGAGAAAAATATGGGCTTGAAAAAGTCATAGCTGATAATTATAGAACTGATATTGTAAGACGTGCGTTTGAGGATGCTGGCATAAAACTTGAAGTACTTAGAAATCCAAAAGCAATACATGGATTACTTGCACCACGTATCGATACAATGTTTGCGAAACATAACGTAATATATGGAGACAATCCTTTGATGCGTTGGTTTACTAATAATGTTGCTGTAAAAATCAAGCCGGATGGAAATAAAGAGTATATCAAAAAAGATGAAGTCAGACGTAAAACGGATGGATTTATGGCATTTGTTCATGCGTTATATAGAGCGGATGATATAGTAGACAAAGACATGTCTAAAGCACTTGATGCATTAATGAGTATAGATTTCTAATAGAGGAGGTGAGACATGAGTATTCTAGAAAAGATATTTAAAACTAGGAAAGATATATCATATATGCTTGATTTAGATATGATAGAAGATTTATCACAACAAGCGTATGTGAAACGTTTAGCGATTGATAGTTGTATTGAATTTGTTGCGCGAGCTGTCGCTCAAAGTCATTTTAAAGTATTGGAAGGTAATAGAATTCAAAAGAATGATGTTTACTACAAGTTAAATATAAAACCAAATACTGACTTATCAAGCGATAGTTTTTGGCAACAAGTTATATATAAACTAATTTACGATAACGAGGTTTTAATCGTAGTAAGTGACAGCAAAGAATTACTTATCGCAGATAGCTTTTACAGAGAAGAGTATGCTTTGTATGATGATATATTCAAAGATGTAACGGTTAAAGATTATACTTATCAACGTACTTTCACAATGCAAGAGGTCATATATTTAAAGTACAACAACAATAAAGTGACACACTTTGTAGAAAGTCTATTCGAAGATTACGGGAAAATATTCGGAAGAATGATAGGTGCACAATTAAAAAACTATCAAATAAGAGGGATTTTGAAATCTGCCTCTAGCGCATATGACGAAAAGAATATAGAAAAATTACAAGCGTTCACAAATAAATTATTCAATACTTTTAATAAAAACCAACTAGCAATCGCGCCTTTGATAGAAGGTTTTGATTATGAGGAATTATCTAATGGTGGTAAGAATAGTAACATGCCTTTTTCTGAATTGAGTGAGCTAATGAGAGATGCAATAAAAAATGTTGCGTTGATGATTGGTATACCCCCAGGTTTGATTTACGGAGAAACAGCTGATTTGGAAAAAAACACGCTTGTATTTGAGAAGTTCTGTTTAACACCTTTATTAAAAAAGATTCAGAACGAATTAAACGCGAAACTCATAACTCAAAGCATGTATTTGAAAGATACAAGAATAGAAATTGTCGGTGTGAATAAAAAAGACCCACTTCAATATGCTGAAGCAATTGACAAACTTGTAAGTTCTGGTTCATTTACAAGGAATGAGGTGCGGATTATGTTAGGTGAAGAACCGTCTGACAATCCTGAATTAGACGAATATCTAGTGACGAAGAACTACGAAAAAGCAAACGAAAATGGTAGTACATTGAAAGGTGGTGATGAAGATGAAAGTGGAGATTAAAGGCGTCATCGTTTCCAACGAAGATAAATGGGTTTACGAAATGCTTGGTATGGATTCGACTTGTCCTAAAGATGTTTTAACACAACTAGAATTTAGTGATGAAGATGTTGATATTATAATTAACTCAAATGGTGGTAACCTAGTAGCTGGTAGTGAAATATATACACATTTAAGAGCTCATAAAGGCAAAGTGAATGTTCGTATCACAGCAATAGCAGCAAGTGCGGCATCGCTTATCGCAATGGCTGGTGACCACATCGAAATGAGTCCGGTTGCTAGAATGATGATTCACAATCCTTCAAGTATTGCGCAAGGAGAAGCGAAAGATCTAAATCATGCTGCAGAAACATTAGAACATGTTGGTCAAATAATGGCTGAGGCATATGCGGTTAGAGCTGGTAAAAACAAACAAGAACTTATAGAAATGATGGCTAAGGAAACATGGCTAAATGCTGATGAAGCCATTGAACAAGGTTTTGCGGATAGTAAAATGTTTGAAAACGACAATATGCAAATTGTAGCAAGCGATACACAAGTGTTATCGAAAGATGTATTAAATCGTGTAACAGCTTTGGTAAGTAAAACGCCAGAGGTTAACATTGATATTGACGCAATAGCAAATAAAGTAATTGAAAAAATAAATATGAAAGAAAAGGAATCAGAAATCGATGTTGCAGATAGTAAATTATCAGCAAATGGATTTTCAAGATTCCTTTTTTAATACAAAAATAGGAGGTCATAAAATGACTATAAATTTATCGGAAACATTCGCAAATGCGAAAAACGAATTTATTAATGCAGTAAACAACGGTGAACCGCAAGAAAGACAAAATGAATTGTACGGTGACATGATTAACCAACTATTTGAAGAAACTAAATTACAAGCAAAAGCAGAAGCTGAAAGAGTTTCTAGTTTACCTAAATCAGCACAAACTTTGAGTGCAAACCAAAGAAATTTCTTTATGGATATCAATAAGAGTGTTGGATATAAAGAAGAAAAACTTTTACCAGAAGAAACAATTGATAGAATCTTCGAAGATTTAACAACGAATCATCCATTATTAGCTGACTTAGGTATTAAAAATGCTGGTTTGCGTTTGAAGTTCTTAAAATCCGAAACTTCTGGCGTGGCTGTTTGGGGTAAAATCTATGGTGAAATTAAAGGTCAATTAGATGCTGCGTTCAGTGAAGAAACAGCAATTCAAAATAAATTGACAGCGTTTGTTGTTTTACCAAAAGATTTAAATGATTTTGGTCCTGCGTGGATTGAAAGATTTGTTCGTGTTCAAATCGAAGAAGCATTTGCAGTGGCGCTTGAAACTGCGTTCTTAAAAGGTACTGGTAAAGACCAACCGATTGGCTTAAACCGTCAAGTACAAAAAGGTGTATCGGTAACTGATGGTGCTTATCCAGAGAAAGAAGAACAAGGTACGCTTACATTTGCTAATCCGCGCGCTACGGTTAATGAATTGACGCAAGTGTTTAAATACCACTCAACTAACGAGAAAGGTAAATCAGTAGCGGTTAAAGGTAATGTAACAATGGTTGTTAATCCGTCCGATGCTTTTGAGGTTCAAGCACAGTATACACATTTAAATGCAAATGGCGTATATGTTACTGCTTTACCATTTAATTTGAATGTTATTGAGTCTACAGTTCAAGAAGCAGGTAAGGTTTTAACGTACGTTAAAGGTCTATATGATGGTTATTTAGCTGGTGGTATTAATGTTCAGAAATTTAAAGAAACACTTGCGTTAGATGATATGGATTTATACACTGCAAAACAATTTGCTTACGGCAAAGCGAAAGATAATAAAGTTGCTGCTGTTTGGAAATTAGATTTAAAAGGACATAAACCAGCTTTAGAAGATACCGAAGAAACACTATAAAATTTTATGAGGTGATAAAATGGTGAAATTTAAAGTTGTTAGAGAATTTAAAGACATAGAGCACAATCAACACAAGTACAAAGTAGGGGAGTTGTATCCAGCTGAAGGGTATAACAATCCTCGTGTTGAATTGTTGACAAATCAAATCAAAAATAAGTACGACAAAGTTTATATCGTACCTTTAGATAAGCTGACAAAACAAGAATTATTAGAACTATGCGAATCATTACAAAAAAAAGCGTCTAGTTCAATGGTTAAAAGTGAAATCATCGACTTATTGAATGGTGAAGACAATGACGATTGATGATTTGCTTGTCAAATTTAAATCACTTGAAAAGATTGACCATAATTCAGAGGATGAGTACTTAAAGCAGTTGTTAAAAATGTCGTACGAGCGTATAAAAAATCAGTGCGGAGTTTTTGAATTAGAGAATTTAATAGGTCAAGAATTGATACTTATACGCGCTAGATATGCTTATCAAGATTTATTAGAACACTTCAACGACAATTACAGACCTGAAATAATAGATTTTTCGTTATCTCTAATGGAGGTATCAGAAGATGAAGAAAGTGTTTAAGAAACCTAGAATTACAACTAAACGTTTAAATACGCGTGTTCATTTTTATAAGTATACTGAAAATAATGGTCCAGAAGCTGGAGAAAAAGAAGAAAAATTATTATATAGCTGTTGGGCGAGTATTGATGGTGTCTGGTTACGTGAATTAGAACAAGCTATCTCAAACGGAACGCAAAATGACATTAAATTGTATATTCGTGATCCGCAAGGTGATTATTTACCCAGTGAAGAACATTATCTTGAAATTGAATCAAGATATTTCAAAAATCGTTTGAATATAAAGCAAGTATCACCAGATTTGGATAATAAAGACTTTATTATGATTCGTGGAGGATATAGTTCATGAGTGTGAAAGTGACAGGTGATAAAGCATTAGAAAGAGAATTAGAAAAACATTTTGGCATAAAAGAGATGGTAAAAGTTCAAGATAAGGCGTTAATAGCTGGTGCTAAGGTAATTGTTGAAGAAATAAAAAAACAACTCAAACCTTCAGAAGACTCAGGAGCGCTGATTAGTGAGATTGGTCGTACTGAACCTGAATGGATAAAGGGGAAACGTACTGTTACAATTAGGTGGCGCGGGCCTTTTGAACGATTTAGAATAGTACATTTAATTGAAAATGGTCATGTTGAGAAAAAGTCAGGAAAATTTGTAAAACCTAAAGCTATGGGTGGGATTAATAGAGCAATAAGACAAGGTCAAAATAAGTATTTTGAAACGTTAAAAAGGGAGTTGAAAAAATTGTGATTGATATTTTGTACAAAGTTCATGAAGTGATTAGTCAAGACAGAATTATTAGAGAGCACGTAAATATCAATAATATTAAGTTCAATAAATACCCTAATGTAAAAGATACTGATGTACCTTTTATTGTTATTGACGATATCGACGACCCAATACCTACAACTTATACTGACGGAGATGAGTGTGCATATAGTTATATTGTCCAAATAGATGTTTTTGTTAAGTACAATGATGAATATAATGCGAGAATCATAAGAAATAAGATATCTAATCGCATTCAAAAGTTATTATGGTCTGAACTAAAAATGGGAAATGTTTCAAATGGAAAACCGGAATATATAGAAGAATTTAAAACATATAGAAGCTCTCGCGTTTACGAGGGCATTTTTTATAAGGAGGAAAATTAAATGGCAATAAAACATGCAAGTGCGCCAAAGGCGTATTTTAACATTACTGGTTTAGGTTTCGCTAAATTAACGAAAGAAGGCGCGGAATTAAAATATAGTGATATTACAAAAACAAGAGGATTACAAAAAATTGGTGTTGAAACTGGTGGAGAACTAAAAACAGCTTATGCTGATGGCGGTCCAATTGAATCAGGGAATACAGACGGAGAAGGTAAAATTTCATTACAAATGCATGCGTTCCCTAAAGAGATTCGCAAAATTGTTTTTAATGAAGATTATGATGAAGATGGCGTTTACGAAGAGAAACAAGGTAAACAAAACAATTACGTAGCTGTATGGTTCAGACAAGAGCGTAGAGACGGTACATTTAGAACAGTTTTATTACCTAAAGTTATGTTTACAAATCCTAAAATTGATGGTGAAACAGCTGAGAAAGACTGGGACTTCTCAAGTGAAGAAGTAGAAGGTGAGGCACTTTTCCCTTTAATTGATAATAAAAAGTCTGTACGTAAATATATCTTTGACTCAGCTAACATGACAAATCATGGTGGCGACGGTGAAAAAGGCGAAGAGGCTTTCTTAAAGAAAATTTTAGGCGAAGAATATACTGGAAACGTGACAGAGGATACGGAAACTTTGTAACGAAACCGGCTTCATCGGAAACTGCGGTAAAGTCGGTTAGTATACCAGATAGCATTAAAACACTTAAAGTTGGCAACACATACGATTTAAATGTTGTAGTAGAACCATCTAATCAAAGGAAGCTAGTAAAATACACAACAGATCAAACTAATGTTGTATCAATAAATAGTGATGGTCAAGTCACTGCAGAAGCGCAAGGCATTGCCACGGTTAAAGCAACTGTTGGTAATATGAGTGACACTATAACAATAAATGTAGAAGCATAAGAGGGGGGCAACCCCTCTATTTTATTTGAAAATAAGGAGAGTATTATAAAATGGCAAAATTAAAACGTAACATTATTCAATTAGTAGAAGACCCAAAAGCAAATGAAATTAAATTACAAACGTACTTAACACCACACTTCATTTCATTTGAAATTGTATACGAAGCAATGGATTTAATCGATGATATTGAGGACGAAAATAGCACGATGAAACCAAGAGAAATCGCTGACAGATTGATGGATATGGTTGTAAAAATTTACGATAACCAATTCACAGTTAAAGACCTAAAAGAACGTATGCATGCACCTGATGGAATGAATGCACTTCGTGAACAAGTAATTTTCATTACTCAAGGTCAGCAAACTGAGGAAACTAGAAATTTTATCCAGAACATGAAATAAAGCCTGAAGATTTAACATATAAAGCAATGTTGAAAAATATGGATACTCTCATGATAGACTTAATTGAAAATGGTAAAGACGCTAACGAAGTTTTAAAAATGCCATTTCATTATGTACTTTCCATATATCAAAATAAAAACAATGACATTTCTGAAGAAAAAGCAGAGGCTTTAATTGATGCGTTTTAACCTTAACCGTTTGGTTAGGGTTATTTTTTTGAACTTTTTTAGAAAGGAGGTAAAAAATGGGAGAAAGAATCAAAGGTTTATCTATAGGTTTAGATTTGGATTCAGCAAATTTAAATAGATCACTTACAGAAATTAAACGAAACTTTAGAACCTTAAATTCAGACTTAAAGTTGACTGGAAACAACTTTAAATATACTGAGAAATCAACTGATAGTTATAAACAACGAATCAAAGAGTTAGATGGAACAATTGCAGGTTATAAGAAAAACGTTGATGATTTAGCCAAGCAATATGACAAGGTATCTCAAGAACAGGGCGAAAACAGTGCAGAAGCTCAAAAGTTACGACAAGAATATAACAAACAAGCAAATGAGCTGAATTATTTAGAAAGAGAATTACAAAAAACATCAGCCGAATTTGAAGAGTTCAAAAAAGCTCAAGTTGAAGCTCAAAGAATGGCAGAAAGTGGCTGGGGAAAAACCAGTAAAGTTTTTGAAAGTATGGGACCTAAATTAACAAAAATGGGTGATGGTTTAAAATCCATTGGTAAAGGTTTGATGATTGGTGTAACTGCACCTGTTTTAGGTATTGCAGCAGCATCAGGAAAAGCTTTTGCAGAAGTTGATAAAGGTTTAGATACAGTTACCCAAGCAACAGGAGCAACCGGCGGAGAGCTTAAGAAGTTGCAGAATTCATTTAAAGATGTTTATGGCAACTTTCCAGCAGACGCTGAGACTGTAGGCGGTGTTTTAGGGGAAGTTAACACAAGGTTAGGTTTCACTGGCAAAGAACTTGAGAGTGCCACAGAGTCATTCTTGAAATTTAGTCACATAACAGGTTCTGACGGCGTACAAGCCGTTCAATTAATTACGCGTGCAATGGGTGATGCAGGTATTGAAGCTGATGAGTATCAAAGTGTACTTGATATGGTAGCGAAAGCAGCACAGGCTAGCGGTATAAGTGTTGATACATTAGCTGATAGCATTACTAAATACGGTGCTCCAATGAGGGCTATGGGCTTTGAGATGAAAGAATCAATCGCTTTATTCTCTCAATGGGAGAAATCAGGTGTTAATACTGAAATAGCCTTCAGTGGTTTGAAAAAAGCTATATCCAATTGGGGTAAAGCGGGTAAAGACCCAAGAGAAGAATTTAAGAAGACATTAGCAGAAATTGAAAGGACACCGGATATAGCTAGCGCAACAAGTTTAGCGATTGAAGCATTTGGTGCAAAAGCAGGTCCTGATTTAGCAGATGCTATTAAAGGCGGTCGCTTTAGTTACCAAGAGTTCTTAAAAACTATCGAAGATTCCCAAGGCACAGTAAATCAAACGTTTAAAGATTCTGAAAGTGGCTCCGAAAGATTTAAAGTAGCAATGAATAAATTAAAATTAGTAGGTGCTGATGTATGGACTTCTATTGAAAGTGCGTTTGCACCAGTAATGGAAGAATTAATCAAAAAGCTATCTATAGCGGTTGATTGGTTTTCCAATTTAAGTGATGGTTCTAAAAGATCAATTGTTATTTTCGGTGGTATTGCTGCTGCAATTGGTCCTGTAGTTTTTGGATTAGGCGCATTTATAAGTACAATTGGCAATGCAGTAACTGTATTAGCCCCACTATTAGCTGGTATTGCAAAGGCTGATGGATTAATTAGTTTTTTATCGACTAAAGTACCTATATTAGGAACTGTCTTCACGGCTTTAACTGGTCCAATTGGCATTGTATTAGGTGTTTTGGCTGGCTTAGCAGTCGCATTTACAATTGCTTATAAGAAATCTGAAACTTTCAGAAATTTTGTTAATGGTGCAATTGAAAGTGTTAAACAAACATTTAGTAATTTTATTCAATTTATTCAACCTTTCATTGATTCTGTTAAAAACATCTTTAAACAAGCGATATCAGCAATAGTTGATTTTGCTAAAGATATTTGGAGTCAAATTAATGGATTCTTTAATGAAAACGGAATTTCTATTGTTCAAGCGCTTCAAAATATATGCAATTTTATCAAAGCTATATTTGAATTTATTATAAATTTTGTAATTAAACCAATCATGTTCGCGATTTGGCAAGTGATGCAATTTATTTGGCCGGCGGTTAAAGCTTTAATTGTCAGTACTTGGGAGAATATAAAAGGTGTGATACAAGGAGCTTTAAATATCATACTAGGTTTAATTAAGTTCTTCTCAAGTTTATTTACTGGAGATTGGCGAGGAGTTTGGGATGCGATTGTTATGATTCTTAAAGGAGTCGTTCAATTAATATGGAATTTAATTCAATTATGGTTTGTAGGCAAAATACTTGGCGTTGTTAGGTACTTTGGCGGATTGCTAAAAGGATTAATAGCAGGTATTTGGGACGTAATAAAAAGTATATTCAGTAAATCTTTATCAGCAATTTGGAATGCGACAAAAAGTATTTTTGGATTCTTATTTAATAGTGTCAAATCAATTTTCACGAATATGAAAAATTGGTTATCTAATACTTGGAGTAGTATCCGTACGAATACGATAGGAAAAGCGCAGTCATTATTTAGTGGCGTCAAATCAAAATTTACTAATTTATGGAATGCGACGAAAGAAATTTTTAGTAATTTAAGAAATTGGATGTCAAATATTTGGAATTCCATTAAAGATAATACGGTAGGAATTGCTAGCCGTTTATGGAGTAAGGTACGTGGAATTTTTACAAATATGCGTGACGGCTTACAAAGTATTATCAGCAAAATTAAAAGTCATATCGGCGGTATGGTAGATGCTATTAAAAAAGGACTTAATAAATTAATCGACGGTTTAAACTGGGTCGGTGGTAAGTTGGGCATGGATAAAATACCTAAGTTACATACTGGTACAGAGCACACACATACTACTACAAGATTAGTTAAGAACGGTAAGATTGCACGTGACACATTCGCTACAGTTGGAGATAAGGGACGCGGAAATGGTCCAAATGGTTTTAGAAACGAAATGATTGAATTCCCTAATGGTAAACGTGTAATCACACCAAATACAGATACTACTGCTTATTTACCTAAAGGCTCAAAAGTATATAACGGTGCACAAACTTATTCAATGTTAAACGGAACTCTTCCAAGATTTAGTTTAGGTACTATGTGGAAAGATATTAAGTCCGGTGCATCATCAGCATTTAACTGGACAAAAGATCAAATAGGTAAAGGTACCAAATGGCTTGGCGATAAAGTTGGCGATGTTTTAGATTTTATTGAAAATCCAGGAAAACTTTTAAATTATATACTTGAAGCTTTTGGAATTGATTTCAATTCTTTAACTAAAGGAATGGGAATTGCAGGCGACATAACAAAAGCTGCATGGTCTAAGATTAAGAAAAGTGCTACTGATTGGATAAAAGAAAATTTAGAAGCTATGGGCGGTGGCGATTTAGTCGGCGGAATATTAGACCCTGACAAAATTAATTATCATTATGGACGTACCGCAGCTTATACCGCTGCAACTGGAAGACCATTTCATGAAGGTGTCGATTTTCCATTTGTATATCAAGAAGTTAGAACGCCTATGGGTGGTAGACTTACAAGAATGCCGTTTATGTCTGGTGGTTATGGTAACTATGTAAAAATTACTAGTGGCGTTATCGATATGCTATTTGCGCATTTGAAAAACTTTAGCAAATCACCACCTAGTGGCACGATGGTAAAGCCCGGCGATGTTGTTGGTTTAACTGGTAATACCGGATTTAGTACAGGACCACACTTACATTTTGAAATGAGGAGAAACGGACGCCATTTTAACCCTGAACCATATTTAAGAAATGCAAAGAAAAAAGGTAGGTTATCAATTGGTGGCGGTGATGCTACTTCTGGAAGTGGTGCAACTTATGCCAGCCGAGTAATCCGACAAGCGCAAAGTATTTTAGGAGGACGTTATAAAGGTAAGTGGATTCATGACCAGATGATGCGAGTTGCAAAGCGTGAAAGCAACTATCAATCAAATGCAGTGAATAATTGGGATATTAATGCTCAAAGAGGAGACCCGTCTAGAGGATTATTCCAAATTATCGGCTCAACTTTTAGAGCTAACGCTAAACGAGGGTACACTAATTATAATAATCCAGTACATCAAGGTATCTCAGCAATGCAGTACATTGTTAGACGATATGGTTGGGGTGGTTTTAAACGTGCTGGTGATTACGCATATGCTACAGGTGGAAAAGTTTTTGATGGTTGGTATAACTTAGGTGAAGACGGTCATCCAGAATGGATTATTCCAACAGATCCAGCTCGTAGAAATGATGCAATGAAGATTTTGCATTATGCAGCAGCAGAAGTAAGAGGGAAAAAAGCGAGTAAAAATAAGCGTCCTAGCCAATTATCAGACTTAAACGGGTTTGATGATCCTAGCTTATTATTGAAAATGATTGAACAACAGCAACAACAAATAGCTTTATTACTGAAAATAGCACAATCTAACGATGTGATTGCAGATAAAGATTATCAGCCGATTATTGACGAATACGCTTTTGATAAAAAGGTGAACGCGTCTATAGAAAAGCGAGAAAGGCAAGAATCAACAAAAGTAAAGTTTAGAAAAGGAGGAATTGCTATTCAATGATAGACACTATTAAAGTGAACAACAAAACAATTCCTTGGTTGTATGTCGAAAGAGGGTTTGAAATACCCTCTTTTAATTATGTTTTAAAAACAGAAAATGTAGATGGACGTTCGGGGTCTATATATAAAGGGCGTAGGCTTGAATCTTATAGTTTTGATATACCTTTGGTGGTACGTAATGACTATTTATCTCACAACGGCATTAAAACACATGATGACGTCTTGAATGAATTAGTAAAGTTTTTTAACTACGAGGAACAAGTTAAATTACAATTCAAATCTAAAGATTGGTACTGGAACGCTTATTTCGAAGGACCAATAAAGCTGCACAAAGAATTTACAATACCTGTTAAGTTCACTATCAAAGTAGTACTAACAGACCCTTACAAATATTCAGTAACAGGAAATAAAAATACTGCGATTTCAGACCAAGTTTCAGTTGTAAATAGTGGGACTGCTGACACTCCTTTAATTGTTGAAGCCCGAGCAATTAAACCATCTAGTTACTTTATGATTACTAAAAATGATGAAGATTATTTTATGGTTGGTGATGATGAGGTAACCAAAGAAGTTAAGGATTACATGCCTCCTGTTTATCATAGTGAGTTTCGTGATTTCAAAGGTTGGACTAAGATGATTACTGAAGATATTCCAAGTAATGACTTAGGTGGTAAGGTCGGCGGTGACTTTGTGATATCCAATCTTGGCGAAGGATATAAAGCAACTAATTTTCCTGATGCAAAAGGTTGGGTTGGTGCTGGCACGAAACGAGGGCTCCCTAAAGCGATGACAGATTTTCAAATTACCTATAAATGTATTGTTGAACAAAAAGGTAAAGGTGCCGGAAGAACAGCACAACATATTTATGATAGTGATGGTAAGTTACTTGCTTCTATTGGTTATGAAAATAAATATCATGATAGAAAAATAGGACATATTGTTGTTACGTTGTATAACCAAAAAGGAGACCCCAAAAAGATATACGACTATCAGAATAAACCGATAATGTATAACTTGGACAGAATCGTTGTTTATATGCGGCTCAGAAGAGTAGGTAATAAATTTTCTATTAAAACTTGGAAATTTGATCACATTAAAGACCCAGATAGACGTAAACCTATTGATATGGATGAGAAAGAGTGGATAGATGGCGGTAAGTTTTATCAGCGTCCAGCTTCTATCATAGCTATCTATAGTGCGAAGTATAAAGGTTATAAGTGGATGGAGATGAATGGATTAGGTTCATTCAATACGGAGATTCTACCGAAACCGAAAGGCGCAAGGGATGTCATTATACAAAAAGGTGATTTAGTGAAAATAGATATGCAAGCAAAAAGTGTTGTCATCAATGAGGAACCAATGTTGAGCGAGAAATCGTTTGGAAGTAATTATTTCAATGTTGATTCTGGGTACAGTGAATTAATCATACAACCTGAAAACGTCTTTGATACGACGGTTAAATGGCAAGATAGATATTTATAGAAAGGAGATGAGAGTGTGATACATGTTTTAGATTTTAACGACAAGATTATAGATTTCCTTTCTACTGATGACCCTTCCTTAGTTAGAGCGATTCATAAACGTAATGTTAATGACAATTCAGAAATGCTTGAACTGCTCATATCATCAGAAAGAGCTGAAAAGTTCCGTGAACGACATCGTGTTATTATAAGGGATTCAAACAAACAATGGCGTGAATTTATTATTAACTGGGTTCAAGATACGATGGACGGCTACACAGAGATAGAATGTATAGCGTCTTATCTTGCTGATATAACAACAGCTAAACCGTATGCACCAGGCAAATTTGAGAAAAAGACAACTTCAGAAGCATTGAAAGATGTGTTGAGCGATACAGGTTGGGAAGTTTCTGAACAAACCGAATACGATGGCTTACGTACTACGTCATGGACTTCTTATCAAACTAGATATGAAGTTTTAAAGCAATTATGTACAACCTATAAAATGGCATTGGATTTTTATATAGAGCTTAGTTCTAATACCGTCAAAGGTAGATATGTGGTACTCAAAAAGAAAAACAGCTTATTCAAAGGTAAAGAAATTGAGTATGGTAAAGATTTGGTTGGGTTAACTAGGAAGATTGATATGTCAGAAATCAAAACAGCATTAATTGCTGTGGGACCCGAAAATGACAAAGGAAAGCGTTTAGAGTTAGTTGTGACTGATGACGAAGCACAAAGTCAATTCAACTTACCTACCCGTTATATTTGGGGAATATACGAACCTCAATCAGATGATCAAAATATGAATGAAACACGGTTGCGTTCTTTAGCCAAAACAGAGTTAAATAAACGTAAGTCGGCAGTTATGTCATATGAGATTACTTCTACTGATTTGGAAGTTACGTATCCGCACGAGATTATATCAATTGGTGATACAGTCAGAGTAAAACATAGAGATTTTAACCCGCCATTGTATGTAGAGGCAGAAGTTATTGCCGAAGAATATAACATAATTTCAGAAAATAGCACATATACATTCGGTCAACCTAAAGAGTTCAAAGAATCAGAATTACGAGAAGAGTTTAACAAACGATTGAACATAATACATCAAAAGTTAAACGATAATATTAGCAATATCAACACTATAGTTAAAGATGTTGTAGATGGTGAATTAGAATACTTTGAACGCAAAATACACAAAAATGATACACCGCCAGAAAATCCAGTCAATGATATGCTTTGGTATGATACAAGTAACCCTGATGTTGCTGTCTTGCGTAGATATTGGAATGGTCGATGGATTGAAGCAACACCAAATGATGTTGAAAAATTAGGTGGTATAACAAGAGAGAAAGCGCTATTCAGTGAATTAAACAATATTTTTATTAATTTATCTATACAACACGCTAGTCTTTTGTCAGAAGCTACAGAATTACTGAATAGCGAGTACTTAGTAGATAATGATTTGAAAGCGGACTTACAAGCAAGTTTAGACGCTGTGATTGATGTTTATAATCAAATTAAAAATAATTTAGAATCTATGACACCCGAAACTGCAACGATTGGTCGGTTGGTAGATACACAAGCTTTATTTCTTGAGTATAGAAAGAAATTACAAGATGTTTATACAGATGTAGAAGATGTCAAAATCGCTATTTCAGATAGATTTAAATTATTACAGTCACAATACACTGATGAAAAATATAAAGAAGCGTTGGAAATAATAGCAACAAAATTTGGTTTAACGGTGAATGAAGATTTGCAGTTAGTCGGAGAACCTAATGTTGTTAAATCAGCTATTGAAGCAGCTAGAGAATCCACAAAAGAACAATTACGTGACTATGTAAAAACATCGGACTATAAAACAGACAAAGACGGTATTGTTGAACGTTTAGATACTGCTGAAGCTGAGAGAACGACTTTAAAAGGTGAAATCAAAGATAAAGTTACGTTAAACGAATATCGAAACGGATTGGAGGAACAAAAACAATATACTGATGACCAGTTAAGTGATTTGTCCAATAATCCTGAGATTAAAGCAAGTATTGAACAAGCAAATCAAGAAGCGCAAGAAGCTTTAAAATCATACATTGATGCTCAAGATGATCTTAAAGAGAAGGAATCGCAAGCGTATGCTGATGGTAAAATTTCGGAAGAAGAGCAACGCGCTATACAAGATGCTCAAGCTAAACTTGAAGAGGCAAAACAAAACGCAGAACTAAAGGCTAGAAACGCTGAAAAGAAAGCTAATGCTTATACAGACAACAAGGTCAAAGAAAGCACAGATGCACAGAGGAGAACACTGACTCGCTATGGTTCTCAAATTATACAAAATGGTAAGGAAATCAAATTAAGAACTACTAAAGAAGAGTTTAATGCAACCAATCGTACACTTTCAAATATATTAAACGAGATTGTCCAAAACGTTACAGATGGAACAACAATCAGATATGATGATAACGGAGTGGCTCAAGCTTTAAATGTGGGGCCACGTGGTATTAGATTAAATGCTGATAAAATTGATATTAACGGTAATAGAGAAATAAACCTTCTTATCCAAAATATGCGAGATAAAGTAGATAAAACCGATATTGTCAACAGCCTTAATTTATCAAGAGAGGGTCTTGATATCAATGTTAATAGAATTGGAATTAAAGGCGGTAACAATAACAGATATGTTCAAATACAGAATGATTCTATTGAACTAGGTGGTATTGTGCAACGAACTTGGAAAGGCAAACGATCAACCGATGATATATTCACACGTCTTAAAGATGGACATCTAAGGTTTAGAAATAATACCGCAGGCGGTTCACTTTATATGTCACATTTTGGTATTTCAACATATATTGATGGAGAAGGCGAAGACGGAGGTTCATCCGGTACTATTCAATGGTGGGATAAAACTTACAGTGATAGCGGTATGAATGGCATAACAATCAATTCCTATGGTGGTGTCGTTGCACTAACGTCAGATAATAATCGGGTTGTTCTGGAGTCTTACGCTTCATCGAATATCAAAAGCAAACAGGCACCGGTGTATTTATATCCAAACACAGACAAAGTGCCTGGATTAAACCGATTTGCATTCACGCTGTCTAATGCAGATAATGCTTATTCGAGTGACGGTTATATTATGTTTGGTTCTGATGAGAACTATGATTACGGTGCGGGTATCAGGTTTTCTAAAGAAAGAAATAAAGGTCTTGTTCAAATTGTTAATGGACGATATGCTACAGGCGGAGACACTACAATTGAATCAGGTATGGGCAAATTCAACTTAGTTAAACGAAGAGATGGAAATAGTTACGTTAGCATTCAAAGTTATGATTTATTGGCGGTAGGTTCTGATAATGCTGGCGATAGAGTCGCTTCTAATTCTATTTATAAGCGTACTTATTCAGCACCTGCTAACTTACACATTACTTCTGCTGGAACAATTGGGCGTGCTACTTCTGCCAAAAAGTATAAAATTTCAATTGAAAACCAATACATCAATGAAGACGATCAGTTCAGTCATTCAAAAGAGATTTTAAAGCTTCCAATTCGTACATGGTTTGACAAATATGAATCGGAAATAATGGCTAAAGAATTGGAAAGTGGTAAAAAGTTATCTGATGATACTTTTAAACTTAGTCGACATACTGGCTTAATAGCGGAAGAGGTTGAAGAATTAGGATTTAATGAATTTGTTATTTATGATGACAACGGAGAAATCGAAGGTATCGCATACGATAGACTTTGGGTTCATTTAATACCTATTATTAAAAGCCAGCAATCAAAAATCGAAAAACTGGAGGAATTAATAAATGAATGATAGCAATCAAGGTTTACAAGCCAATCCACAATATACAATTCACTATTTATCGCAAGAAATCACAAGACTAACACAAGAAAATGCAATGTTAAAAGCATATATACAAGAACAAAATGAAAAAAGCAAAAGTGCTGAGGAAGAGTAATCCTTGGCACTATTTTTATACAAAAATTTAAGGAGGTCATTTAATATGGCAAATGAAATTATCAAAAAAACAGAGAGATTTATTTTAGTACAAATTGACAAAGAGGGAACAGAGCGCGTTTTGTATCAAGATTTTGTAGGCAGTTTTACAACGTCCGATTCAGCAAGTTATGCACAAGATTTTAAATCTGAGGAAAACGCTAAAAAGATTGCTGAAACTTTAAATCTTTTATATCAATTAACAGGCAATCAAAACGGTGTGAAAGTTGTGAAAGAAGTTGTGGATAGAACTGACTTGTCATCTGATAAATCAGTTGATAGCGAAATAATGTAACTATACTAAGTTATGAGCATTATGCTCATAGCTTTCTTAGAAAGTAGGTGTAGTTTTGGATGATATTCAGAAAATAAAAAAAGAGCTTTCTGAATTAGTTGAACGTGTTGATGATGTTGAAATACTAGCAAACGAAACAGCTGATCATGTGCTTGAACTTAGAGAGGAACATAAGCAACATCATAATGAACTAAGAGAATCTCATAAAGAACTTAAAGATAAGCAAGATAAAGTTGTAGATGAGAATTTAGAGCAAACAAAGATATTAAACAGAATTGAAGAAAGATATCAAACGCAAGTAGATGTTGCGCAAAAAAATGAAGAAAAGACACTCGCCCAAAATAAATGGCTCGTAGGTGCCATATGGGCGCTTGTAACAATTGTTATGATTGCAGTCATTACTGCATCAATTACTGCGTTATTACCTTAAGGGAGGTGGACATAATGAGTTGGGCAAGATGGTTATCATGTTATTTGTATGGTCGTAAATGTAAATAATGTTTTTGGTCAGTGCATCGGCACTGGCTTTTTATTTATTGTTGTAATTATGGTAATATGCAGAAGTGAGCAAGTTGGATAGATGGTGGCTATCTGAGTATAAGGAGGTGGTGCCTATGTTGGCATTACTGAAATCTTTAGAAAGGAGACGCCTAATGATTACAATTAGTACCATGTTGCAGTTTGGTTTATTCCTTATTGCATTGATAGGTCTAGTAATCAAGCTTATTGAATTAAGCAATAAAAAATAACCATCGCTAACTTTGGCTGGTTTCGATGGTTAAATGGTTATTAATTTAATCTTTAATCTAAAATAGCCACCGTCTTTTTAACGGGCTCACTAGGGTAACATGTTTGCGCATGTTGCCCTTTTTCTATATATAAATTAACACACCATAATATAAATATCAAATAGACGGCTTATTAGTCGTCTTTTTATTTTGGATAAAAGGAGATAAGAATATGATTAATTGGAAAATTAGAATGAAACAAAAATCATTTTGGGTAGCGATATTGTCAGCTATCTTTTTATTTGCTCAAAACATCGCCAAAGCTATTGGGTATGATATTCAAGTTTATACAGAGCAATTAACAGACGGTTTAAACGCTATATTAGGATTTTTAGTATTAACTGGTGTGATTCAAGACCCGACTACTAAAGGTATAGGTGATAGCCACCAAGCTTTAGAATATGAAGAACCAAGAAGAAAATACTAGGAGGTAAAATAATGAAAACATACAGTGAAGCAAGAGCAAGGTTACGTTGGTATCAAGGTAGATATATTGATTTTGACGGTTGGTATGGTTACCAATGTGCAGATTTAGCAGTTGATTACATTTATTGGTTGTTAGAAATTAGAATGTGGGGAAATGCAAAAGATGCAATCAATAACGATTTTAAAAACATGGCAACAGTATATGAAAACACACCATCGTTTGTTCCACAAATAGGTGATGTGGCTGTATTTACCAAAGGAATATATAAACAATACGGTCATATTGGTTTAGTGTTTAATGGTGGTAATACAAATCAATTTTTAATTTTGGAACAGAACTATGACGGTAACGCAAATACGCCTGCAAAGTTACGTTGGGATAATTATTACGGCTGTACTCACTTTATTAGACCTAAGTATAAAAGTGAGGGCTTAATGAATAAGATCACAAATAAAGTTAAACCACCTGCTCAAAAAGCAGTCGGTAAATCTGCAAGTAAAATAACAGTTGGAAGTAAAGCGCCTTATAACCTTAAATGGTCAAAAGGTGCTTATTTTAATGCGAAAATCGACGGCTTAGGTGCTACTTCAGCCACTAGATACGGTGATAATCGTACTAACTATAGATTCGATGTTGGACAGGCTGTATACGCGCCTGGAACATTAATATATGTGTTTGAAATTATAGATGGTTGGTGTCGCATTTATTGGAACAATCATAATGAGTGGATATGGCATGAGAGATTGATTGTGAAAGAAGTGTTTTAATTCTTAGGTTAAAATGTTAAATATTTGTTAATTATTTTTTAATGTAAGTTTAGTTTCTTTTAATATTTTATTGATTTTTAATATTTTCTCAATATAAAATGAAGTTGTTGATATTTATCATCTTAAATAAGGGTGTTAGCTATAAAAAGAGATAAATAAAAACAAATATATTATATTTGGAGGAAGCGCCATGCTCAAAAGAAGTTTATTATTTTTAACTGTTTTATTGTTATTATTCTCATTTTCTTCAATTACTAATGAGGTAAGTGCATCAAGTTCATTCGACAAAGGAAAATATAAAAAAGGCGATGACGCGAGTTATTTTGAACCAACAGGCCCGTATTTGATGGTAAATGTGACTGGAGTTGATGGTAAAGGAAATGAATTGCTATCCCCTCGTTATGTCGAGTTTCCTATTAAACCTGGGACTACACTTACAAAAGAAAAAATTGAATACTATGTCGAATGGGCATTAGATGCGACAGCATATAAAGAGTTTAGAGTAGTTGAATTAGATCCAAGCGCAAAGATCGAAGTCACTTATTATGATAAGAATAAGAAAAAAGAAGAAACGAAGTCTTTCCCTATAACAGAAAAAGGTTTTGTTGTCCCAGATTTATCAGAGCATATTAAAAACCCTGGATTCAACTTAATTACAAAGGTTGTTATAGAAAAGAAATAAAACAAAATAGTTGTTTATTATAGAAAGCAATGTCTTGATTGAATATGTGTAGTGAAAATTATCTTTCATCAAATTCTCATTCATGCACGAATGGTTCTTCCCCACCTAATCAGATATTAGGTGACTTATGGGGAGAAATCAGTTAGGATGAAAAAGTGGATAATCCTTTTTTAGGCAGGTACTTCGGTACTTGCCTATTTTTTTATGTTATAATCTTTCTAGACGTATTCAAAGGACGTCTTTTTAGATTGTATGTTATAGCTAGCTTTCGGGCTAGTTTTTTGCTATGATGTGTTACACATGCATCAACTATTTACATCTATCCTTGTTCACCCAAGCATGTCACTGGGTGTTTTTTTCTTATGATAGAGAGCATAGTTTTCATACTACTCCCCCGTAGTATATATGACTTTAGCATTCCCGTATAATAGTTTACGGGGTGCTTTTTATGTTATAATTAACTGTATATAGTAGGAGTGAACTATATAGCCTGTTAAGTGGCCTAGTAACCTAACACTTATCCTGCAATTGATATCCTTTTTGCCCTTCACTCGATACATATATCTCAACAACATAGAAATATTACAGTCGCTACACCGCATCTTAAATGGTGTGGTTATTTTTATTGGAAGTGTGTATCAGGTATCAGTAATGTTAAAACACCAGCTAAAAATGAAAAGAATTCACCAGTGCCAGCAGGTTATACACTCGATAAAAACAATGTACCGTATAAAAAAGAGACTGGTTATTACACAGTTGCTAATGTTAAAGGTAATAACGTGAGGGATGGCTATTCAACTAATTCAAGAATTACAGGTGTATTACCCAATAACGCAACGATCAAATATGACGGCGCATATTGCATTAATGGCTAAGATGGATTACTTATATTGCTAATAGTGGACAACGTCGTTATATAGCGACAGGAGAGGTAGACAAGACAGGTAATAGAATAAGCAGTTTTGGTAATTTTAGCGCAGTTTGATAATTATATATAAAGGTTTGGCAAGTTATGAAATGTCTGCCAAACCTTTATATAAAAAAGAAATAGCTACCTTTTAATTTATGTAACTACTATTAGTATGCATATTCATTAGTTTTACCAGGACCATTAATTACATAAGATGATTTAGACTCTCCTTTTTTAAAGAAGTATGTTTTATACATTTTACCTAGTAACTCAACATTTTTTCTATCTTCATCAAGTGGTGTATTCAGATATACTGTATAGTAACCTTTATTTTCAGTTAAAATAACCATTTTTTCAAATTGAGCAGAATTTTTTGTGCCTTTCTTTAAATAATTTCTCAAACGTTCATCTAATTTTCCTAGTGTTGTAGGAAGACCACTATTTTTAAATGATTCTTTATAAGCTTTTTCTTTCTCTAACAATTTCTTATTTGATTCTATTTCTTCATTTGTAGGAAACGGTTCAAAAGTAAAAGCTTTCGCTGAATGATGGTGTGTACTGATTCCTGCCGTTAAAAAACTTAATGCTAAAACTGTTGTTGCTAATTTCTTTTTCATAATGATGTTAATTCTCCTTAAATTCTATATTTAAATTTATAGTTAGTTTTGCGAAATTCCTAAAATGAGTTTAATCTAATCGACGAAATATATTAATTAACTGGAAATTAATAAAAGATTAATTGTTTTTAACTCAAAATTAAAGTTCAATTAGTGTTTTGATGAATTTGGTCTTGATAAATTGAAATGATCTAAAAAACGCTATAATTTTTCTATTAATAGTAATTAATATGTGCTATATTTATCTTAGACACAGCAATGTGTTCAAATTTTCATCTATTCATAAGCTAGCCTTCGGGCTAGTTTTTTTGTGCTATATATTTGTTTTAATTAAATAAAATTAGATAATGCAATAGTAGCCATTTTATGTTAATATTACCTTGGGCGTTTTCAAGGAGCGCCTTTCATTTTTTATGTATTGCTCCCCTTCGGGCTAGTATATTAAATTTATTTTTGCGCTTTCCAAATCAATGTATATGTGTTATATTGTTTATGGGAAGTAGGTAAGCATTTCGGTGCTTACCTTTTTTGTTTTTCTATAAATACAATAAGGTATGTCAATTTGATAATTTATTAATTTTCATTTAATAAGAAGATCTATATAGTTAATGAATAATTAATGTACTTTTTTTAGTTAGTCATTAAAATAAATTAGTACTAATTACTAAGGAGAATAAAAAATGAAAATTAGAAAATCTATACTTGCGGGAACTTTAGCAATCGTTTTAGCATCACCACTAGTAACTAATCTAGATAAAAATGAGGCACAAGCTAGCACAAGCTTGCCAACATCGAATGAATATCAAAACGAAAAGTTAGCTAATGAATTAAAATCGTTATTAGATGAACTAAATGTTAATGAATTAGCTACTGGAAGTTTAAACACTTATTATAAGCGAACTATAAAAATTTCAGGTCTAAAAGCAATGTATGCTCTTAAGTCAAAAGACTTTAAGAAAATGTCAGAAGCAAAATATCAACTTCAAAAGATTTATAACGAAATTGACGAAGCACTAAAAAGTAAATATTAAAAAAACCACCCTTTTACGGGTGGTTTTAATTTTCTAGATAATATAAAAGTGTTCATAAATAAAACAGTATAGGCAAACAATAAAGTATTGAAAAAAGTAAGTTTAATATGAAAATTGTTAAATGAACGACATCTTTTGTTTTTATAAATATCAAGAAAATAATCAAACTCAAAATAAATAACGTAACTGTAGTCATAGGCGTCCATACATAATCAGCATTAGTCATTAAGAATGGTGCAGCCATTATGAAAAAATTTATAATGCAGATGAAATAGACAATTAGACTATAAATTAGGTAAATAACAATACACACCCTTCATAAATAAATAATTTAAATCCTATATATTTTAACAAAAGTAAAACACAGAAGTGTAGAAAATAAAAAATATTGGTAAATAAAATCAATAAGTTTAACCAATATGTTGCTCGCTTCATACCGTATATTGCAACAAAAATTCCGATCAAGAAAAATATAGCCCCTATGATAAAACAGAAATCCGATGCTGAACTATTAAAAAATGAGGTGTTTAGAGTTAGAAAATGAGTTAATGAGTTGACTATAACTAATAAGATATTAATTATATTTGTATGGTTCTTCACATGATACCTCCAAGTAAAAAAATCTAATTAATAAAGTGAATGCTTGATGAACAAGCAGTTATTCCAAACAGAATCAATAAGAAAAGTAGAATCAACATGCTAATGCCCCATAAACAACCCTTTTCACTTTCTCTATTATTAATTTCTTGACTTCTTTTAAAGATATTATTACTTTTACATTCTTTAGTTGTTTTAAATTTCACGTTTTTATTACTTCCTTTTGTCTAAAAGTTTACAATGAATTTTTGATTATAATAATATATTCAAAATAGTACTATCTAGTTTGATATGTCAAGCAATATTATTATAAAATTGGAATTCTGAGTTGTCTACTCTAATTTATTATATTTACCTATAAAAATACACCTCAAAAAATAGATTTTTCAGTCTAGCTTTTGGGGTGTACATTCCACACAAACATGTGATTATTTTGATGTTTCTATTAAACTTGTAATTTTAAATTTAAAGTCCCTAAAAAGTCCCTAAAATTTTATTTTATATGAGGTATTATTGATAATGATAAAGTTATAAACCTTGATATTATGCTGTTTTACTTTTTGAATGATAAGTAATTTTATGTTAAAAGTCTCCAGATTGGATAACATAATTAGTATTGCAGATCAGGATTTAACATATACGTTATTGCGTACGCCTGCCAAAAAAGAGATTTCAGATATGATAGAAAAAGTTGATATGAGTATCCAAACAGAATTATCTACCATACATCAAATAAATGAAGTAGCAGAAGTTTTAGGAAAAAAACATAAGATTTTATTAATGGTAGATTGGAAAGATGGCCGTGAAGGTGTTCTGACTTATGATGTTTTAGATTATATTAAAGAAATTATTCACTTGAAAAATATTCATTTTGTTGGTTTAGCATTCAATTTTATGTGTTTTAAATCTGATGCGCCAAGTGATGATGATATCTTTATGATTAATCGATTCGTCTCAGCTGTTGAAAGAGAAATAGGATATCGATTGAAAATTATTTCAGGCGGTAATTCGAGCATGTTACCACAACTTTTATATAATGATTTGGGTAAAATAAATGAATTGCGAATAGGTGAAACGTTGTTTAGAGGTGTTGATACAACGACAAATCAAGCGATAGCTATGTTATATCAAGATGCGATTACATTGGAGGCTGAGATTTTAGAAATTAAACCTCGAGTTAATACACAAACGCATGAATCATTCATACAAGCTATTGTAGATATTGGTTATTTAGATACAAAAGTCGATAATATTTCACCTATGGATCAGCATATCAATATTTTAGGCGCTTCGAGTGATCATTTAATGCTTGATTTAAATGGTCAAGGACACTATCAAGTTGGAGATCATATATCTTTTTCATTAAATTATGAAGCACTTTCTCATTCGATGTATATGAAAAATTTACATAAGGTATATATTGATGATTCAAAGATTGATACGCTACTTCAAAATTTTGATGTGAAATCTCCTGCTATGGTAAACCAATATTAATATATTTATCAATAAGTCTAAGTTGACTAGTTATACTACATATCGTTTACACGGTTGTATCATAATTGTTCAACTTAGATTTTTTGTATTTGTTGATTTATCAATTTAAGTGTAACAGTTCGTCACATAAAAAATGCAACAGGTAATAACAGCTGAATTACAGGGATAACGATCATGCTAAATGGTGTCAATTGTATTAATTCAAAGATGATATAGCCATGATACATTATCAGTATTTTGTCTAAGGAAATGTGCTAATTGTAGTCATAATTACTAGAGGGAATATATAGTCATACATTTTAGTAATATAAAAAGATTGAACACTACTTGACAATGATAATTGTTATCAATAAAATAATAAATGAAGTTATACATATTAAGGAGTGGAACGATGAGAGGTCTAAAAACTTTTGGTATATTGGGATTAATAGTTGCCTTATTTTTAGTTGCAGCTTGTGGTAATACGGATAATTCAAGTAAAAAAGAATCATCAACTAAAGATACTATTTCGGTAAAAGATGAAAATGGTACAGTAAAAGTACCTAAAGATGCAAAACGTATCGTTGTATTAGAGTACTCATTTGCAGATGCATTAGCAGCATTAGACGTTAAACCAGTTGGTATTGCTGATGATGGTAAGAAAAAACGTATCATTAAACCAGTTAGAGAAAAAATTGGGGATTATACTTCTGTAGGTACACGTAAACAGCCAAACTTAGAGGAAATTAGTAAATTAAAACCGGATTTAATTATCGCTGATAGCAGTAGACATAAAGGTATTAATAAAGAATTAAACAAAATTGCACCAACATTATCATTAAAGAGTTTTGATGGAGACTACAAACAAAACATTAATTCGTTCAAAACAATTGCTAAAGCTTTAAATAAAGAAAAAGAAGGCGAAAAGCGTCTTGCTGAACATGATAAATTAATCAAAAAGTATAAAGATGAAATTAAGTTTGATAGAAATCAAAAAGTGCTTCCAGCAGTTGTTGCTAAAGCTGGGTTATTAGCACATCCAAACTATTCATATGTTGGACAATTTTTAAACGAACTTGGATTTAAAAATGCATTAAGTGATGATGTAACAAAAGGTTTAAGTAAATACTTGAAAGGACCTTACTTACAATTAGATACTGAACATTTAGCTGACTTAAATCCTGAACGCATGATTATTATGACAGATAATGCTAAAAAAGATTCTGCTGAATTCAAGAAGTTACAAGAAGATCCAACTTGGAAAAAGTTGAATGCAGTTAAAAATAATCGCGTGGATATTGTTGACCGTGATGTTTGGGCAAGATCTCGTGGCTTAATTTCTTCTGAAGAAATGGCTAAAGAACTTGTTGAATTATCAAAAAAAGAACAAAAGTAAGGTGGAAGTAAATGGCTATAAAAGAAATAAGTAGCCAATCTGCCATAGATTATAAAAGAAAAAGACGCACAACACTCACGTATATAGTGAGTTTGTGCTTTCTTTTTATTTGTATATATTTAAATATGGCGATTGGTTCTTCGAAAATTAATTTTAGCGATATCGTTCACTATGTTACTGGTCATACAGATACGAAAGCAACGTTTTTATTGCATAACGTACGTATGCCAAGGATGATTGCAGGATTATTTATTGGCGGTGCATTAGCGGTATCTGGTTTGTTAATGCAAGCAATGACACGCAATCCGCTCGCATCACCTAAAATTTTTGGTGTCAGTTCTGGTGCATCGTTTTTCATTGTATTTGTGACGATTATCATTCCATCATTAGAATATTATGCATTATATTTAGGTGTAATAGGTGCATTTATAGGTGGTTTAACTGTTTATACACTTTCAGGTGCTACGAAAGGTATGACACCAATTAAATTAGCATTGGCTGGTATGGCCATCCATTTGTTTTTTAGTAGTATGACTGAAGGTATTATTATTTTGAATGAGAATTCAAACGAACAAGTGATGTTTTGGCTTGTCGGTTCATTATCCAGTATGAAGTGGGATGAAATTTTAACCATTTTACCATGGATTATTGGTGCTTTAATTGTAACGATTTTTATTGGACGTCAACTAACGATAATGGAACTAGGCGATGACATTGCTAAAGGATTGGGTCAAAATATAAATAAAGTTAGAATTATCATTGGACTATTAGTCATTATTCTTACAGGTATGTCGGTGTCAGTGGCAGGACCAATTGGATTTGTTGGCTTAATCGTACCGCATATAGTCAAACGCTATGTGAGTAAGAATTATTTAGTCATGATTCCATTAACATTTATTATAGGTGCAGATTTGTTACTACTATCAGATGTATTAAGTCGTTTAATTACATATCCTTATGAATCACCTGTAGGGATTGTTACATCATTCGTAGGTGCACTTTACTTCTTATTTATAACGATTAGAGGGGTGAAAAGAATATGATGACAACGAAAATTATACGTCGTTATAGTTTAATCACAATCCTTTTAATTGTGAGTATATTCATAAGTTTATGTGTAGGGTCTGTCATGATTCATCCGATTGATGCTATTAAGGGAATATTTACACAAGATGATTTTATTTTAAATGAGTATCGTATACCTAGAACATTACTTGGTATTATTATCGGTAGTAGCTTGGCTATATCAGGTGCAATTATACAAGCTGTAATAAGAAACCCGTTAGCCTCACCTGATGTTATAGGTATTTCTAAAGGTGCCAGTTTAGCTGCTGTAATTATTATTATGATCTTTCCAACAGCACCTTTGTTTGTATTACCTATAGGTTCATTCTTTGGTGCCTTTGCAGTAAGTTTATTTTTATCATTTTTAATTTCAAAATATGATGTTAAAGGTTCAAAGCTTGCCTTAATTGGTTTAGCAATAGGCGCAATATGTACGGCGATTGTGCAGTTCTTATTAATCAGAAATCCACTGGAAGCAAACAAAGCGCTTGTTTGGTTGACAGGTAGTCTATATGGTCATGATATGTCGAATATTTATACTATATTACCTTGGTTTTTAATAACGATACCAATCATCATTTTATTGAGTTATCAATTAGATGTATTGAATCTAGGTGATGCTGTTGCAACCGCACTCGGTTTAAAAGTTAAAACGATTAAAATGATATTGCTAATTTTAGCAGTAATATTAGCTGGATCCGCAATTTCAGTTGTCGGTGGTATTAGCTTTTTAGGATTAATTGCACCTCATATTGCGAGACAGTTAATAGGAAATAAAACATTACACGTTATTATCATGTCGGGGTTAATTGGTGCTATATTGTTAACATTTGGAGATGGTTTAGCCCGTGGCATTCATCCGCCACTGGATATTCCTGTAGGGGTTATCATTGCAATTATCGGTGCACCATACTTCTTAATATTATTACGAAGAATGAAATAACTAACATATGATTAGAGTTAAAAAAGGTTAAGTACGAAATCAGTAATTGTACTTAACCTTTTTTGAATTCACCTTGAAAAATTACAAGAAATAGCGTATATTTAATAACTGTAATTATTCATTATTTTGCATACATAAACATTTTGAAGGATAGAATGATAAGGAATATGTTTGTTAACTGAATAGAATTCTGTATATACTTAAAACGAATACATAGAGAAATGGATTGATTTTATGGATAGCTTTTCAAGGAAAGAGATAATCATTGGGAGACTTAAGTTTATTACGATGTCTTTAATTGGTATCTTATTATTTCTAGTACCAATTCCAGTCGAACAAGATGGACAGAAGCAAACAACGTTGCCCGTGGCATTTTTAGCAGGCGTGCTTAAAGATGTATTAGGTGGCGTAATGCCATTTTTAATTGTGACGATAATTACTTTATCGGGTATCATAACGCTGATTTGTTCAACTATTTTAAAAGATAAATTGAAACCTGACGGGCTAATGAACAATGCTTTTAACGTTAGAATTGGTTGGTTAATTTTACGAATATTAGCAGTTGTTTTTGCATGGATGACATTTTTACGAATTGGTTCAAAGGTTATTTACTCAGATGAAACGGGGGGATTATTGTTCTCAAGTTTATTGCCAACATTAGTGGCAGTATTCTTATTTGCAGCTCTATTTTTACCGCTATTAATGGAATACGGTTTGTTAGAGATGTTGGGTCCTATTTTTAGACCGGTTATGAGACCTTTATTTACATTGCCAGGACGTTCGACGGTAGATAATTTAGCATCATTTATTGGAGACGGAACTGTTGGGGTCTTAATTACAAGTAGACAATATGGTGAAGGATATTATTCTCGTCGTGAGGCAACAGTTATTTCAACGACATTTAGTGTAGTTTCTATCACCTTTGCAATTGTAGTTGCTGAAACAGTGCACATGCAAAATCAATTTTTTGCTTTCTATTTATCAGTGATAGTATCCTGCCTCGTTGCAGCAGTCATTATGCCAAGAATTTGGCCTTTAAATAAAATTCCTGATGAGTATGCTAAGGAGGTACCTGAAAGTGCGCGTACTGAGGCATTGCCAGAAGGAAAGACGGCATTGAGACATGGCTTTGATACTGCAACAGAAGTAGGTATTAAAGCACCGGGCGTTATAGGCTTTTTTAAGTCAGGATTAAAAACAGTCGTTGATATGTGGTTTGTTATTTTGCCTGTAGTGATGAGTATTGGTACTATTGCTACCATTATTGCGAACTACACGCCCTTTTTTGTCATATTGGGTAAACCTTTTGTTCCATTTTTAGAGTTAATGCAAATACCTGAAGCGGCACAGGCTTCTCAAACGATTATTATCGGTTTTGCCGATATGTTTTTACCTTCTATATTAATTGAAGGTGTACAAAATGATATAACTCGTTTTGTAATTGGAGCACTTAGTATATCGCAGTTAATATACTTGTCTGAAGTAGGTGGCGTCATACTTGGTTCGAAGATTCCTGTAAGCATCGGCAAATTGTTTATGATTTTCTTGATTAGAACAATCATTACACTACCGATTATTTCTTTGATGGCACACTTGTTATTGTAATTAGATATAGAAAAGGACAACTGTTAAAATTGTGGAAACAGTTGTCCTTTTGTATTTGTTTATGCTGGGTGTTGAATCAATTAAAAAAATCATTCATGAAGCCCTCACCATGAATGATTTTTTTATACAATTTATTTAGTTAATTCATTGTAAACTTTTTGATCATTTTGAGTATAAATAATGTATTCGTGGTCTTCAGTATCGATAATAACGCGATTCGTTTTACCAAATGTTGAGCCGATTCTAGATACATCTTTGCTGTCTAATTTAGGAACTGCATGAATATCTTGGTCTTGTGTTATATTTTTAATTTCACTTGTAGGAATTTTGATATCAGCAACTCTCCATTGAATACGCACTTCATTATTATCCTTTTTTACTGTCATTGCCATTATTCAAACACATCCTTTAAATATTTTGTAAATACATCATAAACGATTTTGTAATCGTTTTCAAGAGTTTATGTGATACTTTTTTAAATTGTGTCATACTAATGAAGTTTAACCCGAAGATATGTTCGTGTTTTTGTTAGGGATATGGTAAAATGTGAGTATTAAAGGAGAACAAATATGACAGGTAAAACACATGCTTCATGCGGCATGCTCGTTGGAGCGCTAACAACACAATATTTTCAAACGGATATTTTTTCGTCGGTTACGGTTATCATTCTAGCAACTCTAGCTAGCTTATCACCCGATATATGTCACACTCAAAGTAAGATTGGCAGAAGGTTTAAGGTAATTAGTTTTTTTGTGAGATTGATCTTTGGACATCGAACCTTTACGCATTCAATATTATTTATCGTAATCATAGCATTTTTATTGCAAATTATTCAGACGCCTAATTATTATATGGTAGCAATTATAATTGGATTAGTGTCACATGTTATACTAGATATGATAACACCAAAAGGCGTGAAATTATTTTATCCGTTACCGTTTAATGTGAAGACACCAATCCAATTTAAAACAGGTGGACTTGTAGACTTATCTTTAGCTACTGCGTTAATGGTCGGAACAGTTTATGTTTTATTTCAGCCTTTCATCAATGATATAATAAGCAACTGGAATACTAAGTTTTTATAGAAAATAAATTATTAAAGGTTACAAACTCAGCAGGAGGCATAAAATGCTAGATAAAAATCAATTAGCTAAATATAAACAAGATCATTTATGTGAATATGAAAAAATAATGAGTAACAATGAAAAAGAAGCGCTTGAAGAGAAGGTAGCGTCATTAGATTTAGATTTTATTGCCAAATTATATAACGATTTATACATCAATAAGAAAACAATAGATGATGTATCTGCAGTTTCTGAAGTGAAATATGGTATTAAATCACAAATGAGTGATGATGAGATTAAGCGTTTAGAGGAACAAGGACTTCAAGCTATTAAAGAAGGACAATTTGCAGTACTTTTGATGGCAGGTGGTCAAGGAACAAGACTTGGTTACAAGGGACCTAAAGGTTCGTTTGAAATTGAAGGTGTAAGTTTATTTGAACTTCAAGCTAACCAATTAAAAACATTGAATCATCAATCTGGACATACGATTCAATGGTATATTATGACAAGTGATATCAATCATGAAGAAACTTTAGCTTATTTCGAAGCACATAGTTATTTTGGATATGATCAAGAAGCAATCCATTTCTTTAAACAAGATAATATTGTGGCGCTTAGTGAAGAAGGAAAGTTAATTTTAAATCAACAGGGTCGTATTATGGAAACGCCGAATGGTAATGGTGGCGTGTTTAAATCTTTAGACAAGGCAGGATACTTAGAAGAAATGTCTAATAATGGCGTTAAGTATATTTTCTTGAATAATATCGATAATGTTTTAGTAAAAGTGTTGGATCCACTATTTGCAGGATTTACGGTAGAACATAATTACGATATTACTTCTAAAACGATTCAACCAAAACCAGGAGAAAGTGTTGGACGATTAGTTAATGTCGATTGTAAAGATACAGTATTGGAGTATTCAGAATTAGATCCAGAAGTTGCAAATCAATTTAACAATGCTAATATCGGTATTCATGCATTTAAACTTGGCTTTATTTTAAATGCTGTAAATCGTGAATTACCTTATCATTTAGCTATTAAGAATTTGAAGCAATTAGATGAGAACTTTGGGGTTATTGAACAACCAACTTTAAAATTCGAATTGTTCTATTTTGACATATTTACTTATGGAACTAGTTTTGTCACGTTACAAGTTCCTAGAGAAGAAGAGTTTTCACCCCTTAAAAATAAAGAAGGTAAAGATAGTGTTGCAACAGCAACTGAAGATTTACGTAGAATGGGTTTAATTTAATGTTAGGCGGTGACTATGATGTCCAAATCAAGTAAAAAAAGTAATGACACAATTGCAGAAACATTTAAGGATATCATTCCATTGTCATTTGGAGAAGAAATAGGCAATGCTGCATCTCATGGGCTGGCAGCGCTGTTAACACTATTAGTCTTACCTTATGCGGCTGTACATAGTTATATTGCAAATGGCACACTTGCATCAGTTAGTATGTCAATTTATGTTATTTCTATCTTTATGATGTTTATTTCATCAACAATTTATCACTCTATGCAAAATGAAACACCCCATAAATATATTTTAAGGATTATTGATCACAGTATGATTTACGTAGCAATTTCAGGTACATACACTCCTATTTTGTTAACAATTGTAGGTGGTTGGATAGGTTGGACAGTATTTATTTTATTATGGGGAACGACTCTTTGGGGAATTTTATATAAATCCATAGCTGTCAAAGTTAATCAAAAGTTAAGTTTAATTGTCTATTTAGTGATGGGCTGGGTAGGTATTATCTTGTTGCCAATTATTTTTATTCGCACATCATGGATATTCATATTATTCATTTTCTTAGGCGGTGTGTCATATACAATTGGTGCATGGTTTTATGCACAAAAGAATAGACCATATTTTCATATGATTTGGCATATTTTTATTGTTATAGCATCACTATTGCATTTAATTGCAATCTTATATTTTATGTAGTCGTTTAGAAAAGGTGGGGGAAACTCCGCTTTTTTTATTACATAAATCATTCTATTAGGGGATTGTATTGTAATAAAATTATCGTTAAGCTTTGAAAGTCAAAAGTGTTTATACATATAAAAATCAATAGTTTGTAAATAAAATCTTATAAATATATAGAAGGAGGTATTTCATGCGATTAAAGTCAATCATAACTGTTATAGCTTTAATATTAATTATGTTTATGTCTGCGATTGAATCATCTATTATTTCGCTTGCATTACCTACAATTAAACAAGATTTAAATGCAGGAAATTTAATTTCATTAATTTTTACCGCGTATTTTATCGCATTAGTAATTGCAAATCCTATAGTGGGCGAATTACTTTCGAGATTTAAAATTATTTATGTGGCAATTGCAGGATTACTTTTATTTAGTATAGGTAGTTTAATGTGTGGTTTAAGTACTAATTTTACTATGCTAATTATATCACGCGTGATACAAGGTTTTGGATCAGGTGTATTGATGTCATTATCGCAAATTGTTCCAAAGTTAGCATTTGAAATTCCGTTACGATATAAAATTATGGGCATAGTTGGCAGTGTTTGGGGTATTTCTAGTATCATTGGGCCACTTCTAGGTGGCGGTATATTAGAATTTGCAACATGGCATTGGTTATTCTACATAAATATACCGATTGCGATCATTGCCATTATATTAGTTATATGGACATTTCATTTTCCAGAGGAAGAAACAGTTGCTAAATCAAAATTTGATACTAAAGGGCTCACGCTATTTTATGTATTTATTGGATTGATTATGTTTGCTTTATTAAACCAACAGCTATTACTTTTAAATTTCTTAAGTTTTATCTTAGCTATCGTTGTGGCAATACGTTTATTTAAAGTAGAAAAACATGTTTCTTCACCATTTTTACCTGTGGTTGAATTTAATCGTTCGATTACTTTAGTTTTTATAACTGACCTTCTAACAGCTATTTGTTTAATGGGATTCAATTTATATATTCCAGTCTACCTTCAAGAACAACTAGGATTATCTCCATTACAAAGTGGATTGGTTATTTTTCCTTTATCTGTAGCTTGGATTACATTGAATTTTAATTTACATCGAATTGAAGCAAAACTATCAAGGAAAGTTATTTACTTACTATCATTTACGTTGCTACTAGTAAGTAGTATTATCATTTCATTTGGTATTAAACTGCCGTTACTTATTGCATTTGTATTAATTTTGGCAGGATTAAGTTTTGGATATATTTATACGAAAGATAGTGTAATTGTCCAAGAAGAAACTAGCCCATTACAAATGAAAAAAATGATGTCATTTTATGGATTAACTAAAAATCTTGGGGCATCAATAGGTTCAACAATAATGGGATATCTTTATGCGATACAATCAGCAATCTTTGGTCCAAACTTACACAATGTGTTAAGTGCTGTTGCTGTAATTAGCACTGGGCTTATTGTTTTATGGGTCGTATTTTTTAAAGAACAGTTATCTCAATCAAAAGAATAGAATTATGATTAAAATTGATGTAGTGTAATTAAAGTAAGAAATAATAAATTTACTAGATGCTAGATAAATCGTTCAATATTTTATTAATAAGGAGGCCAATGATTGTGAATTATCTTAAACATAAGTTTTATAACTTGTTAACTACAATGATTGTTCTCTTTATTTTTGTACTTTCTGGTGCGATTTTTTTAACATTTCTAGGCTTTGGTTTATATGGATTAAGTAGAATACTTATTTATTTTAGGTTGGGTGACTTTACATATAATAGAAGTATGTACGATAACCTATTGTATTATGGCAGTTATATAATCTTTGGGTACTTCATCATATTTGCAGTCGAGCATTTAATGGATTATTTTAGAAAAATGTTGCCTGAAAATGCATATTTTAGAGGCGCGACTTTTCATTTGATTTCTTACACAGTTGCAACAACGTTATTTTATTTCATCATTCATTTAAATTATGTTTATATCAATATCGATTTTTGGGTAATCATGGTTATTATAGGGTTCTTATATGTTTGTAAGCTTCAATTTTACCCTGAAAGTAAAAATTTAAATAATAGAAAATAGATATCTGAAGTTGAGTGCACATATGTGTTCCAACTTCTTTTTGTTCAATAGAACAATCGATAATAGTGAGTCTTAGTGCTCAATTTGTGGTAAATAAGTTAAATAACCATTGTATGAGTCTGAGACATAAAATAAGTTATTAGGCGCTACAATGTTATATTGTTAGTTTTTTAAGTCAGGCTGGGACATAAATCAATGTTCTATGCTCTACGTAGTTATATTGGCAGTAGTTGACTGAACGAAAATGCGCTTGTAACAAGCTTTTTTCAATTCTAGTCGGGGCCCCAACACAGAAGCTGGCGGAAAACCAGCTTACAATAATGTGCAAGTTGGGGTGCGGGGCCCCAACAAAGAGAAATTGGATTCCCAATTTCTACAGACAATGCAAGTTGGGGTGGGACGACGAAATAAATTTTGCGAAAATATCATTTCTGTCCCACTCCCAAGAACCAATAATGATTTAATATGTAGTGCTTCTTTATCATTTGAGTACTACTCCCATTATGTTAATGGCTATATGTATTAAAAGGACAAGTGTATATCTGTTTAAAAAGGAGGAATTATGATGGCTAAAGTTGAATTAACAACCCGGAGACGAAACTTCATAGTTGCTGTTATGTTGATTAGTGCGTTTGTAGCTATTTTAAATCAAACATTATTAAATACAGCGTTACCTAGTATAATGAGAGAATTAAATATTAATGAAAGTACATCGCAATGGCTAGTTACTGGGTTTATGCTTGTTAATGGCGTCATGATACCTCTGACGGCATATCTAATGGATAGGATTAAAACTAGACCTTTATACTTAGCAGCGATGGGGACATTTTTATTAGGTTCTATTGTTGCAGCCTTAGCTCCGAATTTTGGAGTTTTAATGTTAGCACGTGTAATTCAAGCGATGGGTGCAGGGGTACTTATGCCCTTAATGCAATTTACGTTATTTACATTGTTCAGTAAAGAACATCGAGGTTTTGCAATGGGGCTGGCAGGTTTAGTTATTCAATTTGCACCAGCAATAGGACCTACAGTTACAGGATTAATCATTGATCAAGCGAGTTGGCGAGTACCATTTATTATAATTGTAGGAATTGCTTTAGTTGCCTTTGTTTTCGGTTTGGTTTCAATCTCGAGTTACAATGAAGTGAAATATACTAAATTAGATAAGCGCTCAGTAATGTATTCAACTATTGGGTTCGGGTTAATGCTATATGCATTTAGTAGTGCAGGAGATTTAGGATTTACAAGTCCAATAGTAATAGGTGCATTGATAATAAGTATGGTTATTATCTATTTATTTATACGTAGACAATTTAATATTAGTAATGCACTTTTAAATTTAAGGGTTTTTAAAAATAGAACATTTGCATTATGTACGATAAGTTCAATGATTATTATGATGTCAATGGTTGGACCCGCGCTGCTTATACCGCTATATGTTCAAAACAGTTTATCTTTATCTGCCTTGTTATCAGGACTAGTTATCATGCCTGGTGCAATAATAAATGGATTTATGTCGGTTTTTACAGGTAAATTTTATGATAAGTATGGTCCTAGACCATTGATTTATACTGGTTTTACGATTTTAACAATTACTACTATTATGTTGTGTTTCTTGCATACAGATACATCTTATACGTATTTAATAGTCGTATATGCAATTAGAATGTTTTCAGTTTCTTTACTCATGATGCCGATAAATACTACAGGAATTAATTCTTTGAGAAATGAAGAAATCTCACATGGCACGGCTATTATGAACTTTGGTCGTGTAATGGCTGGTTCACTAGGCACAGCTTTAATGGTTACATTAATGAGTTTTGGTGCAAAAATATTTTTATCAACTTCACCATCACACTTAACTTCAACTGAGATAAAACAACAATCGATTGCTATTGGAGTAGATATCTCATTTGGATTTGTAGCAGTTCTAGTTATGATTGCTTATGTGATAGCAATTTTTATCAGAGAACCTGAAGAGATTGAAAGTAATAGAAGGAAATTTTAAAATAATATGAGTAGTTGGTCTATTGAAAATAATAGGCTAACTTCTTTTTTTATTTAATGAAAAGTTTTATACTTTTATTGATAGACTACGTAAAAAATGACATTTGCAATTATGTAGATATTTTAAATTGATTAAGGGGGATTTACTTTGTTAACGGTAGATCAAGTTAAAGAACTAATAGGAGAAATTAAAGATCCTATTATAGATGTACCTTTAAAAGAAACAGAAGGTATTGTAGAAGTTTCTATTAAGGAAGAAAAAGAACATGTAAGTGTTAAATTGGCAATGGCACAATTAGGTGGTGCACCGCAATTAGATTTACAGATGGCAGTTGTTAATGTTTTAAAAGAAAATGGTGCAAAAACTGTGGGTATACGATTTGAAACGTTACCAGAAGAAAAAGTAAATCAATTTAAACCAAAAGAAGAAAATAAACCTAAAACGATAGAAGGGCTGTTATCTCAAAATAATCCAGTTGAATTTATTGCTATTGCTTCAGGTAAAGGTGGCGTCGGTAAATCTACTGTTGCAGTAAATTTAGCCGTTGCCTTAGCCCGTGAAGGTAAAAAAGTTGGATTAGTAGATGCCGATATATATGGATTTAGTGTACCAGATATGATGGGTATTGATGAAAAGCCTGGAATTAAAGGGAAGGAAGTAATTCCAGTTGAACGTCATGGCGTTAAAGTTATATCAATGGCCTTTTTTGTGGAAGAAAATGCGCCAGTTATATGGAGAGGGCCAATGTTAGGTAAAATGTTGACGAATTTCTTTACAGAAGTTAAATGGGGAAACATTGAATATTTAATACTCGATCTTCCACCTGGAACAGGAGATGTAGCTTTAGATGTTCATACGATGTTACCTTCAAGTAAGGAAATTATTGTAACGACACCTCATCCTACAGCAGCATTTGTTGCAGCTCGCGCAGGTGCGATGGCAAAACATACGGATCATTCTATTCTTGGCGTAATTGAAAACATGAGTTATTTTGAAAGTAAAGAGACGGGTAATAAAGAATATGTCTTTGGCAAAGGTGGCGGTACTAAGTTAGCTGATGAACTTAATACTCAATTACTTGGGGAATTACCTTTAGAGCAACCATCTTGGAATCCAAAAGATTTTGCACCGTCAATATATCAATCAGATGATCGTCTAGGTAAAATTTATAGCTCGATTGCACAAAAAGTTATAGCTGCTACAAATAAATAGGTATAATATATGCTAAACGTACAAAATTACTTTTATTTTGTACGTTTTTATATTGAATTGTTTTAGAATGCTGGTAAAATAAGTTCTTGTGTTAAGCAATCAACGCATTGAAAAAAGAAGCGGCTTGCAAACACGAATGTTTTTCAAAAAAGTTATTGACTTTAAATTATAAAGTTGATAAGATAATAAAGTCGTCAAAAACGGCGGCAATGTTTTTAAAGAAGAACTTCAAAAGTGTAAAACTTACCATTGAAATAACTATAAAAACAATATAGAATAAATAAAGTAATCGTTCAAAAAGTTATTGACTTCAACAATTAAACGAAGTACAATAAAAGAGATTGAACATTAATGAACATTGAAAACTGAATGACAATATGTCAACGTTAATTCCAAAAAACGTAACTATAAGTTACAAACATTATTTAGTATTTATGAGCTAATCAAACATCATAATTTTTATGGAGAGTTTGATCCTGGCTCAGGATGAACGCTGGCGGCGTGCCTAATACATGCAAGTCGAGCGAACGGACG
>NZ_JBSZQY010000015.1:0-44142 GCF_054165785.1 Staphylococcus sp. SA22
CGTCCGTTCGCTCGACTTGCATGTATTAGGCACGCCGCCAGCGTTCATCCTGAGCCAGGATCAAACTCTCCATAAAAATTATGATGTTTGATTAGCTCATAAATACTAAATAATGTTTGTAACTTATAGTTACGTTTTTTGGAATTAACGTTGACATATTGTCATTCAGTTTTCAATGTTCATTTTTCTTACCGACAAGAATTAATTATACATTTTATTAACATTTAAGTCAACAACTTTTTAAAATTAATTTTCGTTAGTAATTCAAGTTATTTCTTAAGTTGAGTTGTTTTGTTTGCCTCAACAAATAAATACTATACAGACTTTCAAACTGCTTAACAACAGTAAAAATTACACCTTTACTATCCATTCTGAACGCTCTCATTCTAAAAATCGAACTTAAAGAAATTACAATTGTGAATAGTACGTTTTCTAAAACAAATAAGGTGGTTATTTTTATGAAAAGATAATAAAAAAACCGCAAAACAGAACGTTATTTTTTTACCAGAAATTAAAAATAAATTTACAAGTTTTAAATAATCTCTCAAAACACCGCTATACAGGCTGATTTAATAAGCTTTAGACCAAAGAAGTACAACTACTAAGCCAGCATCTATCATTTCAATTACAAAAGAATTTCATTTGCATAGTCATTAACCATCAACCGCATTTATCAAATTAATAACACCAACACACCATAACGGTATTCCTACTTCGATAATCCAATTCGAATCATTACTATTAGAAGTAACAAATCACAACAAACGGCTTGCTTCCTAAATATTCCCCACCCTCAGTAAAACTAGCTAAACCATGCCACCAACACACCACAAATAAAGTAGTACACCTCACCATAAAAAAAGCCACAATGATTACACTGTGACTTTTCTTACTATAGTATTAAATTCAAAAATGTTTAATAGAAGACATTACATTTCTGTTCTACCTGCGATTGCTTTAGATAATGTTACTTCGTCAGCATACTCTAAATCGCCACCTACCGATAACCCTTGTGCTAATCTCGTCACTTTGATACCTATAGGCTTAACTAATCTAGAAATATACATGGCTGTAGATTCCCCTTCTAAGTTCGGGTTCATAGCTAAGATTAATTCGCTAACTTCATCGTTTTTCAAGCGTTCAATCAATGAAGGAATATTAATATCTTCTGGTCCAATTCCATCCATAGGCGAAATAGACCCATGTAAAACGTGATATAAACCTTTGTATTCTCTCATTTTTTCCATAGCTATGACATCTTTGTCATCTTCCACAACACAAATAACTGAACGATCTCTTTGCTTATCTTCACAAATATAACATGGATCATTTTCAGTAATGTGACCACATACGCTACAATATGTTAATTCTCTTTTAACATCTACTAATGCTTTGGCAAACTGAACAACATCGTCTTCTTTCATATCTAAGGTATGAAAAGCCAGACGTTGGGCTGTCTTTGGACCAATGCCTGGCAATTTCATAAAGCTATCAATAAGTTTTGATATAGGTTCTGGATAATGCATCTATGATCACATTCCAGGGATGTTTAAGCCTTGAGTATGTTTACCTAAACGTTCTTGAGTAAGCTCATCAGCTTTGTTCATCGCTTCATTAGTAGCTGCTAACACTAAGTCTTGTAGCATTTCAATATCATCTGGGTCTACAGCTTCTTCTTTGATTTCAACGTCGACAACTTCTTTATGACCAGTTACAGTAACTGCAACCATGCCACCGCCAGCTGTTCCTACAATACGCTCTTCTTTAAGTTTTTCTTGTTCTTGAGCCATTTTCTTTTGCATTTTTTGCATTTGTTTCATCATTTGTTGCATGTTTCCGCCACCGCGCATATTCCATTTCCTCCTTGAAAATCAATAAATATTTATCAATAAAATGATGTTTCTTTCATTATACATACGATTATATCGCTTGTCATGTATCACTCTTCATCTATCACATGTACAGTTTCTTCACCGAAAAGATCTTTTGCTTTTTGAGCAATATCTGTTTGTTGCGCTTGTTGCTTTGGCATATCATCGCCTTCGTTTTTACGATTTTGTAAATACTCCGTTCGAACTCTTTGCCATTGATCTGATGGTACACCAACAACTTTAACGTTTTTATTAACGATATTACATACAACACTTTCTATACTACTACGTTTCTCGTCGTCTTTATTGACGATTTCACAATGGATCTCTTCCTCAAATTTCACAAGTACGTGATCTTCACTTGCCGCCACAGGTTCCGAATTTTGCAATAAACTAACGAGTGATTTTTTATCATTGTTTTTGGCATGATCAATCACTTCTTGCCAATGATCTTTCAACAATTTGATATCTGCCTTATTCGCTTTATCTAGCACTTTTGCAATTTGTTGCATTGAAAATGCATTTTTAGATTTTTGTATACCTCTCGCAGGCTTTTTCGAAGATTTTTGAGCAGGAGCGACACTCACTCCTTGTGCTTTTAGTGTTTTTAGTTCTTGCTCTAACTGTTCCATACGTTGCAACAATACATCTGTGTTTGGCGATGAAGCAATTTGTGCTGGTTCAGCTACATTCGCAATCACTTGTGGTTGACCCTTAATCTGCTCAGCTAATTTTACTAACAACACTTCAAAATGAACGTTTTGATTCACACTAAAACGAATCGACACTAATGTATCATTAATAAGATCAATCATTTGATATAACATATCTAATTCTAAGTTCATCAGTGCTCGATACTCAGTATCTTTCTCAGATGTTTTATTCATAATCGTATCTCTGACAAAATAAATCATATCATTTATTAGGCGATTCACTTCTTTACCTTCTGTTATAAACTGATGGTATTTTTTAAAAGATGCTTGTACGTCACCTTGTACAATATCATCAAACAAGTGATCCAACGCTTCATCATGAACGCTACCCGTAACATTTAGGGCATCTTGTAATGTCAATGTGCCATCGCCGAAAGCAATAGCCTGATCCATAATACTTAATGCATCACGCATACCCCCTTCAGACGCTTTAGCGATAAATGCCAAGGCTTCATCTCCACATTCAATTTGTTGTGCATCTGCTACAAATTTTAAACGTTCAACAATTTGATCTAGGCTAATTGCTTTAAAATCAAAACGTTGTGCCCTAGAAATGATTGTTGGAGGGATTTTATGTGGTTCTGTCGTTGCCAATATAAAAATAGCGTGTGCTGGAGGTTCTTCTAACGTCTTTAAAAGGGCATTAAAAGCACCTGTTGTTAGCATGTGCACCTCATCTATAATATAAACTTTATATTTCGATTCACTTGGTGCATATTTAACTTTGTCTCTAATATTTCTTATTTCATCAACGCCATTATTACTAGCAGCATCAATTTCTATCACATCTGAATTAGTCCCCTGCGTAATGCCTTTACAAATATGACATTCATTACAAGGTTCTCCATCAGTGCTATTTAAACAGTTGATTGCTTTAGCAAACACTTTGGCAATACTCGTTTTTCCCGTACCTCTCGGACCACTAAAAATATATGCATGCGACTGTTTTTCTTTCGAAATCGCATTGCGCAATGTCTTCGTGACATGTTCTTGTCCGACGACATCCTCGAAACTTTGGGGTCTGTACATACGATATAAGGCTTGATAATTCAAGTTAGCACCTCCATAAACAATTACCTTTCATTATAGCATGATAATACCTTTACTTCTTAAATGAACAATTAATAAAAATGTTCTGGAAATTTTACGATTCCGTGTGGTGCATCCGTCAAATTATCCCATAAATATTTTACAAGTAACGGTGCATCACCAGATTCTAATTTAATGTCATGCTCAGCAGCATTCTGATAACCCAACTTTTCAAAGTAGTCAAAACAATGGTCTACAACAACCGTACTATACTCTTGCGCTTTTGCACGTTCTTCTACTGCTTGAACCAATCCACGACCTAATTTTTGTCCACGTAATTCAGGATGAACTGATAAAGAGGCAATCGCCAAACCATAATACGTCTTGTCATCACTATTCATTTCTACTTCAATTAATAAAACGTGTCCAACGACATCGTTATTTTCATTTTTCGCTATTACTTCTAATTCAAAATTATAGCAAGGAGATTTCCTTAAATGTTTCACTTTCGCACGTGCTTGCCAACTCGTTTCAGGATTATCATCAAAACTTTCTTCAATACTATTTAAAGATTTATCATAATCTAACTCTGTTAAAGTACTTAAATATATTTGCATATGTCCTCCGTAGGGATTTGATTGTCAATAATCATAACGTATCTCATTAATAATTCTATTGTAAGATACTCCCCCTCATTTCACCATCATTTCTTTATCATCAATTAATAACTTCTTACTTTTTATATCCGTAAAAAATCATTCAAACTGCGCATCGATTTCACTTGAATCAAACTTCACATATAAAAAAGCTACTTCCCCAAACATGTTCCACGTATAATACGCTGAATTGTCTTCAAGAAAGTAGCTTCTATAAATATATATTTTCAACTCTTAATAATCGGTTTAATATTTTTAAAAATAAAAAACCGTGCACCTAAGCATCGAACGTAATTCACGAACGTAACCAAAGTCGTTAGCTAAATCTCGGCTACCCTACGGCACATATGATGATCCACTTAATGCTGCTTCCGTCAGGACCTGACATGGTTCATGGGTTCATATTGCATAGGACCGAAATCTTCAAACACTACGTGCTTTGGGCAGACTTCGCAAAAATACGGCCTCAACAAAGGAATTAAGCCTCGCATAAAGCGGATTTCGAGTACAGGGAACCGCTACCTCCCCACCTAGCACGGCAAGATATATATTACTATATTTTAATAGTTAATTGCAAGTATAAATCATTTATATCATTGTTTACTTTATACGACGTCTTGAGAAGTCGTTAAATTTAAATTCATTTGCAAGATGTTTTGAAATGTTATATTGAAACGGCGTTGTATTTTCTAAATACACAATACTTCGAACTGTTGCTGAATAAGCCACCGAAACATCCCCAAACAATTGATATGCTTGTTCATCAAACGGTTCAAAAGTAATAGACTTACTTGAATAACTAATATTAAGATTTAATACCTTTTCCAAATAATCATAAATAGAATCACTCGCAACATCATTACCTATATCTGAAACAATCGACTTTAGAAAATAATCTTCATCAACAATCTTCACATGTTGGTTAAGCCGACGAGTTCTAACAATATGAATGAGTGATTCACTAGAATTGATGTTTAAAGCATGTTGAACTTCTGGAACTTCATGCGCTTCAACAACCTCATTCACAACAACTTCAGTTAAATATGCGACACCCATTTCTTCTTGCATTTCTTTAAAACTAACAAGTTCAGAAAATGGAAACTCTGTAACCTCCTGATAAATGACAAGTGACCCTTTACCATGAATCTTTTGAATCATACCGTCTAATGCCAACAAATCTAATGCCTTACGCACGGTCTCTCGAGATGACTGGTACAATTGCACCAAATCATGTTCAGACGGAATTTGTTCACCATATTGAATCTGCCCGTTTAGTATATCTTCTTTCAACGCCTCATAAATCTTCATAAACTTCTTTTGCTTCATCATATAAACGCATCCACTCAATTTATTTTACGCGTTTGTTTCGATTACAATTGCACCAAACCCGCTTATCGTATTATTTTCCACTGTGCCTGTTTGAATCACAACACGACCTTCGCTAGCCAATCCTTCTGGCAAATCAACAGCCGATGCTGAGAAATTCGCAATTACTAGCCATTGTTGATTCTTATAATGACGTTCATAAACAAATAAATGATCATGATCCATAAAACGTGGCACAATGTCTCCATACGTAATAATATCATGCGTATGTCTTAATTGTATTAATTTTTGATACGTATAGAAAATAGAATCTTTATTCTGAAGTGCTTGTCTAACGTTGACCTGATGATAATTTTCCGAAATATCAATCCAAGGCTTACCAGCTGTAAATCCAGCATTAACATCATCACTCCATTGCATAGGCGTTCTCGAATTGTCTCGTGACTTCTGTCCTAAAATCGCTAACACATCCGCTTCAGCATGCCCTTCACTTAACAACTGATGGTAGGCATTAATCGATTCAACATCACGATATTGTGCTATTGATGTAAAATGTGGGTCCGTCATACCAATTTCTTCACCTTGGTAAATATATGGCGTCCCTTGCAACATATGCAGTGCGATAGCTAACATTTTAGCACTTTGTATCCTCATCTCTTCCGACGTATCATCACCAAATCTAGACACTACCCGTGGCTGATCATGATTACACCAGAAAATCGCGTTCCATCCGCCACCGTCATAAATACCTCGTTGCCATTGCATCAGAATTTCCTTTAACTTATGAAAATCAAGCTTCGCATTTGTCCACTTTTCACCATCAACATAATCAACCTTTAGATGATGAAAATTAAAAACACTATTCAATTCTTGGCGTTCTGGCTGTGTATACTTAATACAATTTTCAATCGTCGTCGAAGACATTTCTCCTACAGTCATCATGTCAGTGTTACCAAACGTTTGACGATTTAATTCATGCAGAAACTCATGCACTCTAGGACCATCCGTATAAAATTCTTTACCTATTTTGTCAGAGTCCTTAAATTCACCTTTAGAAATTAAGTTAATGACATCAAATCGAAAACCATCAACGCCGAAGTCTATCCAATGATTGACAATACGATATAACGATTGACGTACTTCCGGATTATCCCAATTTAAATCAGCTTGACTGACATCAAATAAATGTAAATAATATTCATCTGTCTCAGAATCATACTTCCATGCATTACCACCAAATTTAGAATGCCAATTTGTTGGCGGTCCGTCTTCAGATGATCTGAAAAAGTAATAATCTCTATAAGAGTTGTCTTTAGATTTACGGGCTTCTTTAAACCATTCATGCTCCGTCGACGTATGATTAATGACAATATCTAACATCACTTTCAAGTCTTTTTGATGAGCAACTTTGATTAACTTTTCAAAATCATCCATCGTTCCAAAGTCTTCATTGATTTCTAAATAATTGCTGATATCATAGCCATTATCATTCATCGGTGATTCATACACTGGTGTTAACCAAATATAATCAACACCCAATAACTTGATATAATCCAATTTTTCTATAATTCCGTTAATATCTCCTATACCATTCCCCGTCGTATCATTAAACGACTTAGGATAAATTTGATATACAACGGATTTTCTCCAATCTATTTCTTTCGACACACAATTACCACCTTATAACGTAATAAAGGACGTCCAAATAACGAACGCCCCTTTTTTATTTTATTAATCTTCAACAATTTCTTTCGCTTTTTGTTTACTAAAATGAGACATCACAATTGTTAGTATACATGGTACAACAATAGCAATAGCTGTCACAATAAGATATACTGGCCAAAATTCTTTTTGAATTGAAATGAATGCTGGCACGCCACCAACACCAACTTTTCCAAGTACGTTATTCATACCAACGATTGCCCCCAATACACAAGACGTTGATATCGCAGCGATAAATGGATATTTCAGAGGTAAGTTCACACCAAACATAGCTGGTTCAGTAACACCTAACATACCAGAAATACCAGATGTTAATGCCAAGCCTTCTTCTTTAACCATTTTACGACGTTTATAGACAAACCATGCGCCAAATGCTGCAGACCCCTGACAAATATTGGAAATCGCAACAATTGGCCATAAATACGTACCACCTAAGCTGCTACCCATCAATTGGAAATCTACTGCTAAAAACATATGGTGTAGTCCTGTAATTACAAGTGGTGCATATAACAATCCATATATTGCTCCGCCAAGCCATCCTGCATGTTGGAATATAAATGTAACACCAGATGTAATACCTGTACCAATCAATAATGCAACTGGTCCAATGATAATAAATGCTAAAAATCCAGTAACTAAAAGCGCTACGGGTCCAACGACCAACATTTTTATCGAATCGTGAACGACTTTATTTAATCCTTTTTCAATTTTAGCTAGAACATAAGCTGCAATTAAAACTGGCAACACTTGACCTTGGTAATTCAACTGCTTAATCTCTAAGCCAAATAAGTTCCACGTCGGAATATTCCCTTTTGCCAAATCATACTGAGATACTAATTGCGGGTGCATTAAAATCAAACCTAAGACTAAACCTAGAATCGGACTACCACCAAATACACGCATACTACTCCAACCAATTAATGCTGGTAAGAAAATAAATGCCGTACTCGCAATCACATTAATGATGTTTGAAATATCAGCAATTTGTGGATACATCTCAATAAGTGTTTTTGGACCAAATAAACCTTTCATTGTAAGTAAATTATTGATTCCCATTAACAAACCAGCTGTCACAATCGCAGGTAATATTGGTATAAAAATATCCCCCAATAATTTGATCAAACGTTGTACTGGATTCCCTTTTTGCGCAGCTGCTTGTTTCGCTTCATCTTTCGAAGCTTCTTGAGCACCTGTTTCATCAATAAACTGCTTATACACTTCATCGACTGTTCCTGGACCAATGACAATTTGATATTGATGGTCTGCTTTGAACTGCCCCTTGACCAACGCGTTATTACTTAATGCGTCTTTATCAACTTTACTTTCATCCTTCAGCACTAAACGTAATCGTGTTACACAATGCGTTGCAGCTTCAAGATTTTCTTTTCCCCCAATAGCGGTTACGATGGCTTTTACATCTTCTCTTTTTACAGCCATATATTTCACTCCCTTAATGTCTTAAAACGAGTATAACTTGTCTAGACAAGTTATGTAAAGGCTTTCAACAAAATATTTTTATTTTGTCACAATTATCTGAGGTAGCCATTTCAGAAAATCAATGAGCCATAACGACATATGTAGCAATAACCCCTCGCTACAATTGTGTTATTAACAATACCTCACCACGCTCTCGCCATTATAAAGTGTAAATGCATGGCCAACTCCTAAATTGAAAAATGCATATCTACAAATAGCAAACTTGCCCACACAAGCCATCCATCATATTTCACAAAACAAAAAAGACATTTAGCTATGTATATTGCACAAGCCAAATGCCCTTCCAATCTCAATGCCTTATCATTTCTATTATCAAAAATACGAGTCATTCAAAGGCATATAAAAAAGGTAAACACTCAAACTTTGAGTACTTACCTTTTTTATATATAGTATTTAATATAAATATTGATGGCGGAGGAAGAGGGATTCGAACCCCCGCGAGCCGTTAAGCCCCTGTCGGTTTTCAAGACCGATCCCTTCAGCCGGACTTGGGTATTCCTCCTAAACACAATATTTATCATATATGAACGTTCTGTAAAAGTCAATATTGTTTTTTAGCATTACATGATTACCACAAATCATTGTCTTCCACTACAGTTGACTTATAAAACGCACTTAAAAAATCACTACTTATAATTAATCTATTTGTTGTCTTACAAACCTTTGTTTTTAGGTTACAAAGATGGCATGTGACGTTGATAGATACTAGATTATTTCAAACTCGATTCAGCATGACACAACGTCAACGTAACCACCATTTCCATACAAAGATTATACACAAACTTTACTCGCTAAATACTGATCTACTGCTTTCGCTACGCCTCTACCTTCTTTAATCGCCCATACAACTAAACTTTGACCACGTCTAGCATCTCCAGCAGCAAATACCTTTTCATTATTAGTTTGATAGTTTGTATCATCCGCCACGATTCGATTTCTATCCGTTTTAATGTTAAAAGCATTCGGTACTGTTGGTTCTGTACCTTCGAAGCCGATTGATAATAATACAAGGTCAGCAGGCCAAAATCTTTCAGGTCCTTCTTTCATGACCATACCATTTTCGCCTTGCTCTAAAATTTGAGTATACAAACCACGTATGTGTCCTTTATCGTCAACATCGTAACGCATTGTTTGAACACCATATGCACGTGGTTCCTTACCAAACTTAGCTTCGTACTCTTGGTGCGCATAGTCCATTTTAAACACCGGCATTGCTAAAGGCCATGATGCATTTTCTGTAAACGTAATTGCTTCTGGCAATTTCGTATATTTATTAAATTGAACAATCGATTTACAATTTTCTCTTAATGCTGTCGCTACACAGTCTGCCCCTGTATCACCAGCACCAATGATAATGACATTCTTATCTTTTGCAGTTATTGTTATATCATCAATTTCTCCATTTAACAGTTGCGTTTGTTCAGTTAAATAATCCATAGCGAAATGTATACCATCACCCATGCGTCCTTCTAAAGGTAAATCTCTACCTTTTTGTGCACCAGTACATAATATAATGGCATCATACTCAGATTCTAACGTTGCTTTATCAATATCAACGCCTACTTCAACACCATTAATGAAAGTAATGCCCGCTTCTTCCATTAACTTAATACGACGTCGAACCACATCTTTATCAAGTTTCATATTCGGAATACCATACATTAATAAACCGCCTGATTCTCTAGCACGTTCATAAATAGTTACTTGATATCCTAGTAGATTAAGTTCTTCAGCAGCAGTTAATCCTGCTGGACCGCTCCCAACGATTGCCACTTTTTCATCTCTACGGCGACTCGGAACTTTCGGCGCTACCCAACCATTTTCAAAAGCTTCATCAATGATTGTGCGTTCAATACCTTTAATCGCAATCGATTCTCTATTAATCTTCATCACACAAGCACTTTCACATGGTGCAGGACATACACGCCCTGTAAAGTCAGGAAAGTTATTTGTTTCACTTAAGCGTTCATAAGCAGTTTTAAAATCTTGATGATACACTAAGTCGTTCCATTCAGGAATGTAGTTTCCAATTGGACAACCTATTGTTTCCCTACCATACTGTTGTCCGGTTTGACAAAACGGCGTTCCACAATCCATACATCGTGCACCTTGGATAGAGGCATCTTCTTTAGTAAATCGTTGTTGATATGCTTTATGATGCTTCAAACGGTCTACCAGTGATAATTCACCTAAGTACTGTTTGTCATACTTCATAAATCCTTTAAATTCGCCCATCGTATCTCCCCCTTTCCTTAATACACAACGGCTGGTTTATGTTTAGCGTCGATTGTTTTACTGTTATCGTAAAATGCAGCTAACATCGCTTCATCTTCATTGTCATGTAATGATTTGTGCAAATGAATTTTTTGCATCATTAATTGATAATCTTTAGGAATAACTTTAACGACGACATCTTCAATACGATCAAAATGTTTTAACACATGAATCGCTCTCGTACTATTCGTATGTGACACATGTTCTTCCAGCATTTGCTTAATGAATGCTTTTTCTTCTTGGTGTTTAATCTTTGTAAACGAAAGCGTATCTAGTTGATTATTTTCAACAAAAGTTTCTACATCAGACGGGATAACGTAAGCAATACCACCACTCATACCTTGACCAAAGTTCTTACCTACATCACCTAAATTAATGACATGTCCACCAGTCATGTACTCTAATCCATGGTCGCCGATACCTTCAACGACAACATCTACACCACTATTTCTAATACAGAATCTTTCTCCTGCACTACCGTTAATAAATGCCTTACCACCTGTCGCACCATAGAATGAGACGTTACCAGCAATAATTTCATTTTGTCGTTCTTCAAAAGGTGCTTTGACAATGACCGTACCACCAGATAATCCTTTACCAACATAGTCATTCGCATCTCCAGTATGATGAATCATTAAGCCTTTCGGTGCATATGCTGCAAGACTTTGACCAGCATGACCATTCGTATAAACATTAATTGTATTTTCAGGAAGTCCTGCTTCTCCATATTGTTTCGAAATCTCACTACCTGTAATAACCCCTACATCACGTTGTTCATTATTTACTGTAAAGCTACCTGTATAGCGACGCCCTTCAGCAATATATGGCTTCGTTACTTCATATAAATTTGTTAAATCAAATCCATGCTCAAGATTATGATTTTGTTGAATTTCTTTTGTGTTTGGCCCATCGAAAGGACATAACAGTTTTTCAACATCAATACTAGCCGCTTTGCTATTCGCTTTTAATGTTGATGATCGTTGTAATAAATCAGTTCTTCCAACTAAGTCTTCTACACGTTTCAAACCTAAAGATGCTAAAATTTCTCTTAATTCTTGTGCAATAAAATGCATAAAATTAACAACATGATGTGCTTTACCTCTATATAAAGCACGTAAATCTTTGTTTTGAGTTGCAACTCCTACTGGACATGTATCTTTATGGCATACACGCATCATAATACAGCCCAACACCACTAATGGTGCAGTTGCAAATCCAAATTCTTCCGCTCCAAGCGCATATGCGTACGCTACATCTTTACCAGTTAATAACTTACCGTCTGTTTCTAACTTAACACGACTTCTTAAGTCATTTAGTTTTAATGTTTGATGTGTTTCTGCTAAACCAATCTCCCAAGGAACACCGGCATGCTGAATACTCGTTTTAGGTGAAGCCCCTGTACCACCATCGTAACCACTGATGACAATTTTATCCGCAAATGCTTTTGCCACCCCAGATGCAATGGTACCAACACCTGTTTTCGAAACTAATTTCACCGCGATATCTGCATCTTTATTCGCATTTTTCAAATCATGTATCAGTTGCGCTAAATCTTCTATTGAATAAATATCATGATGTGGCGGTGGTGAAATCAGACCGATACCTGGCGTTGACCCTCTTGTCTTCGCAATCCACGGATATACCTTAGTACCAGGTAATTGACCACCTTCACCAGGCTTTGCACCTTGCGCAACTTTAATTTGAATTTCTTTGGCATGTTGTAAATAATCACTAGTTACACCAAAACGTCCAGAAGCAACTTGTTTAATCGCACTTACTTTGTTGCTTCCATCAACTTGTACTTCATAACGTTTTGCATCTTCGCCACCTTCACCACTATTACTCTTTCCACCTAATTGGTTCATGGCTTGTGCTAACGTTTCATGTGCTTCCGCTGAAATCGATCCATAACTCATCGCCCCTGTATTAAAGCGTTTGACAATGTCACTCACCGGTTCAACTTGGTCGATGTCAATCGGTGTACATGCTTTAAATTCAAGTAAATGTCTAATGTGATCTGTTCTATTTTTGTTTACCGCTTCAGAGTATGCTTTAAATTGCGCATAGTCATTTTCTTTACATGCGTGCTGCAATAAGAAAATAGATTCCGGATTAAAAGCATGATGTTGACCTTGTTGTCTCCATTGGAATGTACTACCTGATGCAAGATAATTATCATCACTTTGTTGACGTGCTTTATTTTCAGCATCAATTTGATCAATCGAAATACCAGATAACTTAGACTGTGTTCCAGTAAAATAACGATCAATCACATCATGAGACAAGCCAATCGCTTCAAATATTTGTGCACCTTGATAACTTTGCACTGTCGAAATTCCCATCTTCGCCATTACTTTAATGACACCTTCCGATAATACATCCGTATATGTCTTAACATTATCGACAACGGTGCCTTGTAACCCTTCTGTCAATGTCAGTTGTTCAACTGTACGTTGCGCTAGGTATGGCACAATTGCATTCGCGCCATATGCTAGTAAACAAGCAACATGATGCACTTCTCGTGTCTCACCAGATTTAGCGACTAAACTTGTAGACATACGTAAATCTGCTTTAATAAGTAATTGATGCACATGACTTATTGCGAGTAACATCGGCATTGCAAAGCCATTGCCATCAACTAATCCACTATCATCTAACACAAGAATTTGAGCGCCTTGCTTTACAGCATCCACTGCTTCTCGGCCTAATGCTTCTAGCGCATCTTCCAAATCCCCTTTATATACCGTTGATAAATATGTTAATTTAAAATGCTCCTGATCAATCGCTGCTAAGTGTGATTCATTCAATACCGGTCTCTTCAATTGAATTCGATCTAAAACCGTTTCGTCAGGTGCTAATAAGTTACCTTCGCCACCTAAATAAGAAAGTTCACTCGTTACGATTTTTTCACGATACGCATCAATTGGTGGATTCGTAACTTGTGCAAACAACTGTTTAAAGTAATTAAATAGTGATTCTGGTCGCTCGTTCAACACTGCAATTGGCGCATCATATCCCATTGCACCGATAGGATCCTTCTTACCTTCTACAAGTTCCTGAATATACTTATGAATCTCTTCTTTCGTGTATGCAAATTGACGTTGTAATTTAAATAACGTTTCATCTTTCCATTGCGAATCTTGATATTGTATATTTTCAAAATCAAAATCAACTTTATGGTTATCAATCCACGCTTTATATGGTAATTCTCCAGCAATCGCACCTTTTAAATCATTATTTTCAATGACTTTATTCTGTTTAAAATCAACAAGCAATAACTTTCCAGGATTCAATTGACCTTTAAAAGCAACATTACTTTCAGGTACGTCCACAACACCCACTTCAGATGAAAAGACAATAAAGTTATCTTTAGTAATCGTATAACGACCTGGACGTAATCCATTTCTATCTGTAAGCGCGCCAAGTTTGTCACCGTTACAGAACGAAATCATTGTAGGACCATCCCACGGTTCCATTAAATAACTATAAAATTCATAAAACGCACGTACATTTGCATCATTCGCTTCATTATATAACCAAGGTTCAGGTATGAGTAGCATCGCTGCCTTTTCTGGTTCCATGGCTAACGATAAGAACTCTAGCGCATTATCTACAATGGCAGAGTCACTACCATCCTCATCGACAATTTGAAACACTTTATGTTGATCCTCGCCAAATAATGTTTCGATTAATTTATGTTGGCGTGCTCGCATCCAGTTCACATTACCTTTTATCGTGTTAATCTCACCATTATGCATTAACATACGGTTAGGATGTGCCCTTTTCCAACTCGGGAATGTATTCGTACTAAATCTCGAATGCACTAACCCTAGCTTTGATTGATATAAATCATCCGATAAATCTGTATAGAGTTTTTTAATTTGGTCTGATCGTAACCAACCTTTATATACAATTGTTTTGCGTGATAAGCTCGTAAAATATAATTCTAAATCGCACTGAGTCGAATAGAACTCTAATTGTTTTCTCGCTAAAAACAAACGCTTTTCAACATCTTCAATGTCCCTAATATCAATAAACACTTGTTGAATGACTGGCATCGTATCTGCTACATGTTTAGCAATGGCATCTTTATTAACTGGTACATTACGATAACCAAGAATTGATAACCCTTCGCCTTCAAAATATTTTTTAAAAACTGCTTCATGTTCAGAACCTAAAACGCGTTCTTTGGAAAAAAATAACCCCACGGCATATTCACCTTCACCTGGGATTTCAAAGTCCGTTACATGTTGTTTGAAAAATGCAAAAGGTATTTCAGTCATAATACCTGCGCCATCACCAGTGATGCCATCTGCGCCGACCCCGCCCCTGTGATCTAAACGTCGCAACATTTCAAGCGATTTATCAATGATGTCGTGAGACCTTTTATTGTCCATATTCGCATAAAAACCAATACCACACGCATCATGTTCCTCACGATAGTCATATAAGCCTTTAATTAATTTCTCATTGTGCATGATGCACACCCCTTTTTTTAGAATATTCTGATATTAGTTATTAATGATAATTACTATAATCTAAAAAATTTATCTGTTCAATATATAAAATAGAAGATATTCATCTAAAAAATAGAACATTTATCAATAATATTGCTATAATAGTTACAAAACACTCATTTTCGGAGGTGCCTATATCGCTATGGAAATTAAACAATTAAGATATTTTATCGAGGTCGCTAAAAGAGAACATATCTCCGAAACAGCACTTGAACTAAACATTGCTCAATCAGCGATAAGCCGTCAAATTACATTATTAGAACAAGAACTTAATGTGTCTTTATTTAAAAAGCAAGGACGTAATATTACGCTCACATCTGAAGGGAAATTATTATTTAATGAAGCTCTGCGTATTATTGAACATTTAGATAGCACGATTGAACAATTTCAAAGCCATGGATTAACTAAAAATAAAAGTATCTACATTGGCTATGATGAGAGTGACGTATCCCACATGTTACTACCACTTATCCAAACGTTTCATTTACAAAATGATACACATGTCATACCGAACTTATTAGATCATGACACGATTATAAATAGCGTATTAAATGGGAATATAGACATTGGTTTCACGGAACTTACACCAGAAATACGTAAACACAAACAATTACATATGCTACCTTTATTCGAAGAGCACTATCATTTATATGCGCCTTCAGACGATCCAATCACGATGGCGACACACCCACCATTAATTCAGTTTGAGCATAGTCATATTTATTGCTTGGCACCATTTGCCGAATCTGTAAAAAAGCAATTGCGTAAGATTACTAAATCAGATGTATACACAATCAGTAGCCAACCACTTGCGCAGTATCTCCTTCGTCAAAAAGAAGGTTACATCATTTCATCACAAAATATACATTTACCAGAATCTAAATCATGGATAGATATAAAATTAGATCATACTGAATTAAAAAGAACGATATGTGCTATTACGAAAGAACCTTATACGAAGAGTGATATTGGTATCTTATTAACACTCATTCAGCAATTAATGACTAAAACGTCTACATTCCATTAAGTAATTCGACGCTATCAATGATGATTTTCGTTTTACACTTCACAGTAATATCTTTGAAAATAAAAAATTAAGGGCGTATAATCACCATATTAATTCATTCATAGAATTGGGGTTTTGTTTTTGAAATATAGAAATTTATTTACAAAGCCATTTAATATAATTTTAGGTTTGTTCTGCATCGCATTCATTGGTGCTATTTTATTTACATTCAATAATGAGAACTTTTACAACAAACCAATTGGTCAAATTATAGATGTCAAACACGTTTCATCGACACCTATAAAAGATGCACAAAATAACCGCGATACTAAGTATAAAAATCAATTAAAAGTCAAAATATTAAATGGTCAATTTGCTGGAGAAACGACGACGATTAATCATCAGTACGTCAAATCTCAAGCAGATTCAGAAGCATTTCGCACACACGAAAAAGTATTATTACATATTTCTAACAAGCCGAGTGATGCTTATATTATAGAAAAGAAGCGTGATACCTTATCGGTTATCATCACTGGTTTGTTTTTATTAACTGTATTATTGGTTGGTCGCAAAGTCGGACTGCAATCGATTTTATCGTTAATCTTGAATTCTATTGCCATATTAATCGCAATTTACATTCATATTCAACATAGCAATATTAATTTATTCTTACTCATGACCATTGCCATGATCTGTTCAACAATACTCACTTTATTGCTCGTTACAGGCTGGCATATGCGTACACTCATTACCGTAGCAAGTACAATTATCGGAACTTTTTTGAGTATAGGTTTAACAGAATTAATCATATATATGACAGATGGTAAAGGCATTAAATATGAAACGATGAATTTTTTATCATTACCACCGAAAGATATCTTCCTAGCCTCAGTGTTAATAGGTTCACTTGGCGCTATTATGGATGTTGCAATTACAATTGCTAGTGGTATGCATGAAATTTTACAGCGTACGCCACACATTTCAATGAGGAGATGGGCGCTTGCTGGGCGAAACATCGGCCAAGATATTATGGGAACAATGACTAACATCTTATTATTCTCATATTTATCCGGTGCACTACCTATGTTTTTAATCTTTTTAAAAAATGCCAATACAGTGACTTATACTATTTCGATGAATTGGTCGTTAGAAATTGCGCGCGCACTAACAGGTGGTATAGGTATCGTACTTACAATTCCTATCACAATATTGTTTATGGAAATATTTGAATCATTAAGGAGGGCGAAACAATGAATGCTGTATTTATATTGGCGTTATTGCTCCTCTTTCTGATGATAATTTTCGGAGGTAAAAAGGGATTCATCTCTTATTTAACCCTATTTTTAAATTTTGCTATTTTAATTATTAGTATTGTATTGATTATTTTTGGCGTACCGATTTATGTCGTCACATTCTTTTTCTGCATTATTATTGGCGCTTGTAATTTATTCGTACTCAATAGTTACAATGTTAAAACACAAGCTGCATTTATCAGCACTATCGTTACAACAATATTGTTGATTACACTCATTTATTTATCGGTCTACTTCGGTCATCTACAAGGCTTTTCAACCGAACAACAAGATGAAACATATGTGTATTCAATGAATATTGGCATTGATATGGTTCAATTTATGGTGTTCACTATTATTCTTGCTGTTATTGCAGCTGTGATAGATTTAACGATTACCATTAGTTCACCCATTTATGAATTGCATCAAGTGAATCCAACACTTACGCAATACGAATTATTCCAATCTGGCATGCGTGTTGGTAGAGAAATTTTAGCGACATCTGCGAACACGATTTACCTTGCCTTTTTTGGTGGCCAACTTGCTTTATTTATTTGGTTTTTCAAACTTAAATATTCATTTGGCCATATTATAAACTCGAAAATATTTGCCCAAGAATTTATTTCTATTATTTTAGGCGGTATTGCCGTTGCAATCAGTATTCCGATTACGGCTTGGATTACGGCATTTTTAATAAAAAGACCATCTCGACAGCGCAAAAATGATGAGTCTATCAATTAATCGCAACTAGCAATATAACTTAAGTTAAGCGACCTGTGGATATATGTCAATTGTTCACTAGGTCGCTTTTTACTATAGTAAATTGTCCGGTGGTCTATAACAAAAAGCACCTTTATTCATCATTAATTGTTGTGGTCGACGATGAGTAAAGATGCTTTTAAATTTAATTTATTTTATAGTTAGCGCCATAATATGAACAGGTCTTCCGACGAACATACTATCTCCCATATATTGATATCCTTGTTGGCGATAAAGTGCCATGGCATGTGGATTGTCAGTATTAACCGTTAACACAATCTCATTAATATCCTGAAATGTTGAAGTGATAAATGACGCCAATTTTTCCATTACCACTTTACCTATTCCTCTATTACGATAACGTTGATCAACACTAAATGACCTGAAAAATACTGCATCTTGGTTATCGCTAAATGGTGCGACCCCTTTTCCACGATGTAATGTAAAAAAGGCCACACATTGCCTGTCATCCATTACAACGATGGGATACCTTTCATTATCAGACATTGCAGCTGTAATATTTTCCTCTGGCGTTTTAACAAACTTCAAATCACTTTCACTTAATTGAAAAGCTTCTAACATCGAATAATCCTGTGGGACATAATGTCGTAACATGATAGTGTCATTATTTGTCATGTTTACCACCATACGTTTCAATCCAAACTTTGACAGCAGGCGCAATCAACGCATCATTATCTTTATCAATCCAGCGTATATCTGTAATTTCATTATTGATAGTTACGTTTTCCCAATCGATTTTGGTTAATGCGCGAAATCCATTTAACTCAGTTAACATATCCTGTTGTGGATATGCAGGACCTACAATTGTCCCGATATATTCAATTTCATCCATTGTTAATGTTAAATTTAATTCTTCTTTTACTTCTCTTAACAGCGCTTGTACTTGTGATTCCCCTTCTTCTATTTTACCACCTGGGAAATAATACTTTTCGCGATTCCTTACTTGAACAAGCAATATTTTATCAGCTGTTTCTTCAACTAAACAGACACATTTAATCATCTTTGACACCCCAACTTTGTGAAATCAATTTTTCAAATTATACTGTACAATTATGTTATCATATATGAGTAGTTATAGCGCAAAACGTTAGCAATTCAGCGCACCCAATTTTTCATATAAACAGAAGATACTAGGGGGAATTATTATTATGGCAAAACGTTCCAAATCACAACGTTTATCAAGTTTACTAAATGTCGCAGGTTTCATAGTCGACGGCTACAATGGCTATAAATATCATGCTAAAAATAAAAAATTAGTATATCTTTCATTAGGTTTAAGCACTGTAGGAACCGTGTTAGACTTTTACATTTCAATTAAGTCACCACGCAAGTTCAAAAAAGCAGTGGCAGTTGTTACTTTAATAACAAACGGTGCTAGATTATTTACAAGCATTCGCAAAGTAAAGCATGAATACTGAATCAGAAAAGGATTGGTCGAACATAGAACATGAAGTTCATTCGACCAATCCTTTTTCTTATACAAAAATTCCTATTACAACAATCACGACTTTGATAGCCCCACCATAAAGTTTAGGATTCAATCCAACTTTTCAGCTTGTGAAATGTAATAGGAATTCATTATATATATTTATATACGTAAGACTTTAGTGAATATATCTATAATTATTTACTTGGTAAGCTGGTACCGTTCTGTAAGTTAAAATACCTGGTGCAGCTGAATAGTTCATTTCTGAAACTAAAATACTACCATCGTTATTTACACGTTCTACAAACATAACATGACCATAGTAACCTACATCTGTTTGAGCGATAGAACCTACAGTAGGTCTATTGTCGATAGTGTAACCATCTGCTGCCGCTGCGTTATCCCAGTTATTAGCATTCCACCAATAAGTACTAATACCTTTACCAATTTCAGCACGACGATTAAATACATGATATGTACATTGACCCCATGTATATAAGTTTTGATGACTGAATACTGGTGTATTGTAACCTCTATTCGTAGTTGTTGCAGATGCTGAGTTTGAAGATGCATTACCAGTTACTTTCAATTTTTGACCCGGATAAATAAAGAAATTATTTAAGCCATTTAAGCTCATAATTTTTTGATAAGTTGTACCATATTTTGATGCGATTAATGACAATGAGTCACCTGCTTGTACTGTGTAGTATGATCCACCGCCTGAGTTCGTTGATGGACGGCTACTATTGCTCGCAGCGTTACTTGAGCTAGCAGTACCTGATACTTTTAATTTTTGACCTGGATAAATAAAGAAATTATTTAAACCATTAAGTCGCATAATGTTTTGGTAAGTTGTACCATATTTTGATGCGATTAATGATAATGAGTCGCCTGCTTGTACTGTGTAGTATGATCCGCCACCTGAGTTCGTTGATGGACGGCTACTATTACTCGTAGAATTACTTGAGCCAGATACTTTTAGTACTTGGTTTGGGAAAATTAGATTAGATGTTAAATTGTTTAATGACTTTAATTTAGCAATCGAAATCCCATACTTATTTGAAATTGCCCACACTGATTCACCCGGTTTTACTGTGTGAGTTGTAGCCGCATTTGCTTGAGTTGCCGCAACAGCGCTAATCGCGCTTGTCCCAATAATAGCTGCAATTACTTTTTTTTGCACTTTAAAATCCTCCTCTTGCTTAACTTTCCTAGCATTCTTTTATCCGAATTTATGAATACTACATCATTATACGATTTTATTATGTATAATAGGTTGATGTTTGATGACATTATGATTACAAAAAAATCATATACTGTATCATCAAATTTTATAATTATCCCTTAAAATTATTACAACTTATTAGATTTTACAATATCTAAATTATTACAATTTCATAATATTTCACTATAAAATGATTACAATCCCTTTCTCTACTGGAAATAATTTTATTCTCAAACAATAACGCCCTACAAACATAAGCATGAACTTTGCTTGTAGGACGCAATATAATTTATTTTGCTAATGACGTTTCTATTGCCTTAATCTCATCTTTAGATAAATTAACAGGTTTCTCTCCATCTTTGACATCTTCCTGCAACGCTTTTTGAGCTTCTTTTGAATGATACAATTCTACGATTTTAGCATATGTTTTGTTATCCAAGTCTTTGTCGTTAACTGCAACAATATTAATATATGGCTTTACAGCATCTGAATCTGATTTTTCCAAGAAAATCGGATCATTTTTTGGATCTTTTCCAGCTTTAGTTGCGACTCCATTATTAATAACTGCAATATCGACATCAGATAAAGCACGTGCAGTTTGTTGTGCGTCTACTGCAGTAATTTTTAAATGTTTTGGATTTGACGTTATATCTTTCACTGTACCTGCTAATCCGAAATCTTTTTTCAGTTTTATTAAACCAGCTGCTTCTAATAGTTTAAGTGCACGTGCTTGGTTTGATACATCATTTGGAATGACAACTTTAGCACCATCTTTAACCTTTTTGACATCTTTAATTTTATCTGAGTAAATACCCAACGGTGCTAAAACTGTTGTACTTAATGCTGAAATCTTTGTTCCTTTATGTGCCTTTTTATATTGATCTAAAAATGCAAAATGTTGGAATGCATTCATATCAATATCACCATCGTTTAATGCTTTATTCGGTAAATTGTAATCGGAGAAGTGCTTAATCTCCACGTCAATATCATCTTTTTTAGCTAATTCTTTTACCTTCTCCCAAGCCTTAGTGTCATTTGATGCGACACCAATTGTTACTTTTTTATCATTGTTACTACCACACGCTGCTAATAATACAAGTGCTACGATAACTAACCCAATCAATCTTTTCATTCTATCAATTCCTTTCAAAATATTCACTATATATCATTAATGTCTACGTATGAATCTAGCTAGGACATTCCCTAGCGTTTGAATCACTTGGACAATAATGACTAATACAATAACGGTAATAATAATGACCGTCGTATCAAATCTTTGATAACCATACACTAAAGCTAAGTCTCCTATACCACCACCGCCAACAGCTCCTGCCATCGCCGTACTTCCAATAAGTCCAATAATCGCAGTGGTAATTGCTAATACTAATGAACCTAACGCTTCAGGAATTAAAAAATATCTAATGATTTGTAGTGGTGAAGCGCCCATCGCTTTCGCCGCTTCAATAATCCCCTCGTCTACTTCCAACAATGAGTTTTCAACAAGTCTTGCAATGTAAGGTGCCACATATACAGTTAAAGGTACGATGGCAGCAGTCGTACCAATTGAAGTACCTACTACTAATTTTGTGAATGGCACAATCGCAATTAACAAAATAATAAATGGTAGTGACCTTAAAATATTGATTAAAGGATTTAAAACTTGATGTATCACTATATTGGGCCATATGCCTTGTTTTCGAGTAATTACCAATAAGACACCTAATGGAATACCAATCACTGCTCCTAAAAATAAAGCAATAGATACCATATATAGCGTTTCGTATAATGCTTGTAATAACTGTGCACTGTCTAAATCAGAACCAAACATATGTTAATGCACCTCCTCAAATTGAATATTTTTCTCTTTGAAATATTGATTTATTGTCGTGTCATCAAATTGTTGATCCATATTAAATCGAAGCCACATATAACATACGGTGTTACCTTGTATTTCTGACATAGATGAAAATAAAATTTTAACCTCTCTACCACAAATTTGAATCAAGTCATTTATAATCGGTTGTGTCACCTGAGTTTCCTCGACGAAGATTTTATAATCTTTAAAATCGCCAACTTGTTCATCATTCAATCGACGAATCAATGATGTACTTGGCTCAGTCTGTATAACTGTAGACACAAAATTTTGTGCAATCGTCGTTTTAGGGTGAATAAATACCTCTTTAACAGTTCCTGTTTCAACCACTTGCCCCTTTTCCATTACAGCAACACGATTACAAATGTCTTTAATAACGCGCATTTCATGTGTAATCATCATAATTGTAATGCCAAAGGTTTGATTGACATTCTTTAATAACGTCAATATCGAAGCAGTCGTTGCTGGATCCAATGCGCTTGTTGCTTCATCGCATAGGAGTATTTTCGGATTAGTAACAAGCGCTCTTGCAATAGCCACCCTTTGCTTCTGCCCACCAGATAATTCATCAGGAAATTGGTCTTTTTTATCACTCAATCCTACAAATTCAAGCATTTCCGTTACTCGTTGCTTAATTTCTGTTTTGCTTTTCTTACTTAAAATGAGCGGCATAGCTACATTTTTAAATACCGTAGCTGAATTTAGTAAATTAAAATGCTGAAATATCATACCGATATCTTTCTTAATATCCCTCATCATTTTATCGCTATAATTCGTAATATCATGTCCATCTACAATCACTTGTCCATTCGAGGCAGCTTCAAGATGATTCACGAGTCTTACCAACGTACTTTTTCCTGCACCACTATATCCAATCACACCAAAAATATCATTGCGATTGACCGTAAATGATACGTCCTTCAAAGCATCTATTGTTTGCTTTTTCTTATGATATGATTTACTAACTTGTCGAAACTCAATCATCATCGCCCCTCCTACAAATTCTTATTAATCCACTAGGAATAAGAGCATTATATGTAAAATTGCATATATCGTCAATACAATTTGCCGAATTTTCTAAAAAATTAAAAAAATAAGCAATTCATGTGATAATGATGAATTGTGAGACTACTATGACATTTATCGAATTAAATCCATAAAAATGTCCACCAAACGTCCACAACGCAATTACTAAATATTAACATCGCACAAAAAAAGCACTAGCATATTCAAGAACAACAAACGTTGAACTCAAAATATATGCCAGTGCTGCTATTATTTATAACGTATCTAGTGCTTGTTTTAAATCATCCACTAAATCTTCAGTATCTTCAATACCTACAGAAATTCTTACAAGTCCGTCCGTAATACCTTCTTTAGCTCGAATATCTGCTGGAATAGATGCATGTGTCATCAATGCAGGTACTGAAATTAAACTTTCTACTGCACCTAAACTTTCAGCCAATGTGTAATACGATGTTGCTTTAATCAATTGTTTGGCACTTTCTGTATCTTCCACTTCAAATGCAATCACACCTGTATGGCCATCCGCTTGAGCCATATGGACATCATGATTTAAATGACTTTCAATACTTGGATGGAACACTTGTTGCACAGCTGGATGTGCTTGTAACATTTTAATAATTTCAATAACACTGCGATTAATTTGTTCCATACGTAAACCTAATGTTTTAATACCCCTCACAAGTAAATAGCTATCTTGAGGTCCTAAAATGCCACCTGTTGAATTTGAAATAAATGCTAAACGTTCTGCAAGCTTGTCATCCGATGTTGCAACTAAACCAGCAACGACATCACTATGTCCACCTAAATATTTCGTTGCAGAATGTAAGACAATATCGATGCCTAAATCTAATGGATTCTGATAATAAGGTGTCATAAATGTGTTATCAACGACTGAAATCAAACCGTGTTCTTTCGCAATTTCAGCAGACTTTTTAATGTCAGTAACACGTAATAATGGATTAGAAGGTGTTTCAATAAACAACATCTTTGTTGTTGGGCGTATCGCTTGTACAATTGAATCTGTATTCGTTGTATCTACAAAATCCACTTCAATGCCAAATCGTGTAAATACTTTTGTCAATGCGCGATAAGTACCGCCGTATACATCTGAATTTAAAATAATATGATCACCTTTGTCAAACAGCATAACAACTGCACTGATTGCTGCAACACCTGAACTAAATGCAAAGCCATGTTTGCCATTTTCTAATGCCGCAATAACGCTTTCTACAGAACTTCTTGTTGGATTCGCAGTACGAGAATATTCATATCCTTGACATAAATCACCAATATCATCTTGTAAATATGTACTTGTTTGATAAATTGGTGTTGTAACTGCACCTGTATAGTCGTCCGTTGTGTGTCCACCGTGAATTAATTTCGTTTTCTTATTCATAATCATTCTCCTCATAATTAAATATTTCCTTAGACATATATCGATCACTACCATCTGGAAATACGACAACAATCGTACCTTCAGATAATTGCGCTTTTAAATTCAATGCACCTTGTAATGCTGCACCTGAAGAACTGCCTACCAGTAATCCTTCATGCTTTGCCAAACTTTTGACATTTCGAAAGGCATCTTGGTCTTTAATCGTAAATATCCCATCTACAAGACTTCTTTCTAAAAATATCGGCCATTTCTCAGAACCGATACCTTCAGTGTCATGTGCATGAGCTGGCCCTCCATTTAACACGGACCCTTCTGGCTCAACGGCATAACATTGCACGTGATGTTGCTTTAAATAACGTGCGGTACCTGTAAATGTACCACCAGAGCCAATACCAGCCACAAAATAATCAATTTGCTGTAATGCAGAAGTCAATTCAGGTCCCAATGTATGAAAATATGTATCCGGATTATGTTCGGATTCAAATTGATTCATATAAACGGCACCATATTTTTCAGCATAGGAACGTGCAGCTAATTGTGCCCCATGCATACCTTCAGACTGACTCGTTCTTGAAACATCTGCACCAAGCGCTATCATAATATTAATCTTTTCTTCTGAAAAACCATACGGCGCAAAGATCTTACATTTCAAATGATGTCTATTTGCTGCAATAGCTAACCCTATGCCTGTATTGCCAGCAGTCGCTTCAACAATAGTTTGACCTGCACGCACACGCCCTTCTTGAATTGCCATCTCTACTAAATATTTCCCGAGTCTGTCTTTAACACTGCCTCCAGGATTCCATTGTTCAAGCTTGGCATAAATTTTAACTTTATCATCACTATAATGTTCTAACAGTACTAATGGTGTATTGCCAATTAAATCATAAGTAATCATAGATGCACCCTCATCTGACATGCCGATCAAATGAATGAAACCTTTCTTCATGTCTCAATTTTAATTCTTACTTTTCAGATAAGAATTAAAAACGACATTTTGTTATTTTGCAATTATCTAAGTTTCGATTAATTCAGAACCAGTACAAACTTTTCAATTCCAAACAAAAAAACACCTGAGCAACACAAATACTTGTGTGTCAGATGCTTCTATATATTAACTAAATAATTGCACGATAAAGACTAAAATAATAACGACAGGCATCGCATACTTAATTAAGTAATACCAACCACTGAATAATCTAAATCGATCTTTACCAAAATATTGTTGTAATAATTTTTTATCTAATAATTGTCCTACGACAAGCGTAGTACCTAATGCGCCTAATGGCATCAATACATTCGAAACGATGAAATCCATATTATCAAAAATCGTTCCCGCACCGAATCTTACATCTTTTAAGATACCAAAAGATAAGGTTGCTGGAATACTAATGATAAATACTAAAATACTACCGATCACTGCGACTTTTTTACGTTTTGTATTGTCATTCTTCGTGAAGTTAGAAACATTTAATTCTAATAAAGAAATAGATGACGTTAAAGCCGCAAATAAGAACAGCACTAAGAATCCCAAATAGAATAATGTGCCTAGATGCATTTGACTAAAGACCATTGGCAGTACTTTAAATAATAATCCAGGCCCTTCTTGTGGTTCATAGCCAAAACTATGTAACGCCGGAAATATAGCTAAGCCTGCCAATACAGATACAAAGATATTCATAACAACGATAGAAATAGCTGATGACTTAATCGTCATGTCTTTAGAGGCATAACTCGCATAAGTAATCATACCTGTAGTTCCTAATGATAACGTAAAGAATGATTGGCCTAGCGCAAACAAGATACCGTCAGCAGTAATCTCTGACACTCTTGGTTGTAAAATAAATTTCACACCTTCTAAGGCGCCATCTAATGTTAAAGACTTAATCACAATGATGATTAAAAAGACAAACAGCAACGGCATCATAACTTTCGATGCCTTTTCTAATCCTTTTTCAACACCTAACATGACAATAATCATCGTAGCGAATATGAATATACCTTGCCCTAGAACGGTTAACCAAGGATTTGATATTACCGCTTCAAAATTCATTTCTTGGAGATGATTGATGCGTTGAAATATAACTAATTGCCATAATACTTGTCCGATGTAAATGACAATCCAACCACCGATAACACTATAGAAGCCAAATAAAATAAACACTGCCAAATTACCGTTCCAGCCAATGATATTGAGCCATTTCTTGCCAGTTAATTTACTATATATTTGTGTTGTATACGTCCGTCCCATTTTCCCAACAGTGAATTCCATAATGAGTAATGGTAACCCAACAAAAATGGTGAATATTAAGAACATAGCTAGAAAGGCACCGCCGCCATAGATCCCTGCCATATATGGGAATTTCCACATGGCACCAAGACCGATTGCAGAACCCGCACTAGCTAAAATAAATCCAGTTGATGACTTCCATTGTGATTGTTGTCTTTTCATCATTCACATCTCCTTTAAAGCGTTAAAGCGTCTACGTGTTTAAGTAACACTCTAACATGTATGTAAATAACATGCAATACACCTGCATCAAAATTGTTTCATTAATACGGTAGCACCTGGGTTTATAATAATATAGTAAATCACTTGTAATGTGTTGTCATTACACTACATTAAAATTTCTGGTTCAACGCTGTATACGTGCGCCAACATCTCGCCACATAACAACTTCAGGTACAATGCCCATAACATTCCCACGACATTACAATACAAATCAACTTCAGGTACAATGCCCATAAAATTTCCACGACATCACACTACAAATTAACTTTAGCTAAGTTCCCTATACTATCACGCCACAAAAAACACTCAAATGACAAATATAATAACATCGTCACTCAAGTGTTAATTTTTAAAATCTTCAATTATGTTAAAGCATTGAAAAAGCGAATGACATTTTCTTCTAAAATATCTCTGCCTTCTCCATGTGTCATTAAATGATGCGAATCCTTCAGACCATTTAATTCTTTGTCTACTGATCCTAAATGTTCATAAATAAAGTGTGCACTTGTTTCATAGGATGGCGCATCTTTACCACCAAATAATATATTAGCTGGCATTTTAATAACATTTAAATTTGTCATGATATCATCAATAAAATGTTGAAACTTCGTAATTTCACCTTCATAATCATCAATTGCTGCTAATTGCGCACTCGATGCTTGCTGATCTAAATTTAAAATATTCGACATGCGTTGACTATAATAAACTAAATGTTCTATTAAGCCATTATCACTCTTTTCCTTTGGTGCTGACATGACAGCGATACGTTTCAACGGGTAGTGTTGCGCCAATTTTAATGTCATTAATCCACCTAAAGACACACCAGTTGCACTGATAGATTCATAACCTTCATTGACTAAAAATTGGTAAGCTTTCTCAACTTCTTCCCACCAATCATCTACATTATATGTCATGAAATCTTTCAACAATAAACCATGACCTGGATAATTCGGTGCATAACAACTAAATCCTTGGTCATTTAACTCAGCTGCAAGATGCTTCACATCCCGATTTGTACCTGTAAATGAATGTAATAATAATATCGCATGTCCATTTGTGCCTTTTAAATAAGATGGACTCGGTGTTTTAATTCTCATTTTTCTATATACCTCCACTATGTCTAAAGATGTTTGCTAAACGCGTTGTCGTCGATGATTAATAAAGTATGGGTATACCATTAAGAATAACGCTACCCAAATGATTGCTAGTGACGTGCCGCCAATAACATCTGAAAAGTAATGCGCATGAAAATAAAGGCGACAAAATAATATGCTAAGCCATAATATCCCCATAACCAGCGCACTCAACACTTTTGTTATTGTCTTAGCAGCAACTGAAATAATAATGATCATTAAGGCGAAATATAATAATGTGCTGGCGTTAGAATGTCCACTCGGAAATGAAAAGCCTGTATCAACGGCTAAATGATTATATGGTCTTGGACGTAAAACAGTATCTTTAATTAATTTGTTCATGATGACACCTGAAACCAAATATGTCACAAACCAAACCGCTAAATGCCTCTGTTTAATAAACAGTATGATTGTGACGATAATGGAAATCAACACGACACCTTTGACATCTCCAATTTCCGCACTAAACGTCATATAGTAATTAAACAAATTGTTAACATACTGACGTTGTGGCTCACCGAAATAATCTGTAAACCATGTTAATGATCCCATATCTAAATTTTTAAGCCATTCTTGGCTTGTCACTACACTGTAAAACATACCTATAAATACAATCAGCGCGATTAAAAATAAAGGCACTGTCATTTTCGGTGATGTTAATTTTTTATCTATCATCTTACAATCTCCTCGTATCATCATTTTCATTTTACAAATGTTATCCATAATATCAATGTGCCACAAATTTCACTTTACCGACAATATCAAAATTATAAAGTTCATATTGTTATGTATATTGCAAATAAAACATTGTATAATTGAAATAACAATATTTTGCTATTTTCAATTTAGTACGATCTATATTTATTATACAGAGGGGGTAAGGCGTATCAATAGAGTAATTTTTGTCTATATAGCGTTAATCATTACATTAGTTAGATTCTTTACCCCTATACATCCATCGTTTTCAAATTTGATTTACTGGATATTTGTATTATATTTTATTCCTATTATACTATGCGTTATCGGTTTCAAGGCCGAAAAACTTATTGCAACAATGGTTATTATACCTAATTTTTTAGGTATACTTTATCGATTATATGCCTACGTCACACATATACTCTTTATGTAAAAGGATAGTGGGCAGTCTCGCAACAAATATGCTTGCGTTGACTTGTCACCATTCGCAAATTTTATGCCATACGCCTTTCACGGGCTATATTCAGAGCCACATATTCTTCCAGATGATAAACACATCATATAATAGAAAAACAGCACACCCAAATATATGGCGTTGCGCTGTTTAACCGAGCATACTTCTATAGCTTTAATAAGCCTGCAGAAGCATACCTAACCTTCTTAAATATGCTTTTCCAAATTATCCTCAAGTTTGAATACGATAATACGTTCACCTGTAACTGTACTTAAATCACTATGGAAGCTCATCACTTTGATACCTGTAATTTTAAAAATGATATCATTCAAATCTTGCTCACCGGATTCAACTAATTCAGAACGTGTTCGTTTAATATTTAATAATCCTTCATTCGTACTACACACACGATATTCTGCTGGCGTTAAGATACCTTGCAAACTAATAATCACCATATCTCTTAAAATGTCTGATTTAACCGACAAGGAACCTCTGCCAAGGAAATCTTTTTCCCATTGCGTAATGGCTTTACTGATTTCAGCTTCGATTTCACCTTTCGTTCTTTTCATATCACTAACTCCAATAATATTAAAATTGATTACTTCATCTTTGTATCGTTATCACGACATCAACTATTACATTAAGTTTATCATTTTTAGTATATTTTAAGAAGCTAGAACATTGTAGATATGATGATATATTAGTTACTTAGCATCGCAACATTTCATCGTTAAATCCAACTTTTAAAACGCCCTTCCTCATTAACACTCATTAAACGCAGCCAATGATTAGACACCTTCCTAGCGAAATGCTCATTATTCGCGAGTAGTCTAGCTACAACATAGTCGGGTGCCTGAATAACGACAAGTAAACGAATAGGGGAATGATACATCGTTCGATCAGCAGCCATAACAGATTGCCATGATAAGCCATACATCAGATCACTCGCATTACCTTGCATGACACCAACACCTGACGTGACGGTTTGTGTCGCTTTATTCCCACTGCCGTAAAAATGCGGCGCAACTGTCGACGCATAATATTGTAAATTAATCCATTGTGCCACAAGTGCCGGACCAGAAATGATGGTATTTAACAATGTGCCATCTTTATCTTTACGCCAATCATAATTGTGTAAAAATGTCCGCCCTTCTAAATCAATGCCTTTTGTTAATTGGCGTCGTCCAATTATAAATGATGCATTTTTAGCCAAGCCCCATTCTGGACGTACTTCACTCCAATCACTCGCAAACCGCTGCGCTTCTTCCACTGGATGATTCACACGACCAATCGTTGGCAGTTTGTCCAAACGTTCGCGATTCGCGTGTTCAGAAATCATCGGCATAGCGTCATTCAATGATTCATATGCATCTAGAGCTAAAGCTGATAATGTGTCTGGCACATATACCCATGCCAACGTATCAGTAGACGTATGATGTTCTGCTGCCGCAAAAACAGTTGTCTCTGGAATATACACACCTGCTTGTTTTAATCCTTGTCTGACATTTGGACGATTACAAATCATCGCTAATAACTTAGCATTAAAACCGCTTGATGCACCACCACAAGCCCCACATTCGAGTGATGCATGATGTGGATTATTGTGAGAATGACTAGCATGACCTGCTAACACAACGAACGGCGCAAATGCTTCGGTTAAATCCATCAATTTCAACGCTTGTAACGCGAAATCAATTTGCTCTTGCTCAGTAAATCCAACAGGTAAGTCTGATGTTCTGTCAAACTCACGATCAATCGTTAACTTTGTTTCAGGTTTCTTCAACCATTTTTGTTTTATTTTCTGTAAAGACGCGCGACTTTTTCTAGGCATAATCGTATTGACAATGGTACTCAAGCTTAAAAATGGCCCACTTAATTCAGGCAATAACAGACTAGGCATGACATTATTTTTCATCAATTTAAATGTGTAAAACATCGATGACATTGTCTGTTGCTGTTGTCGATAAACATTCATATCGTAACGGTCTGCAAACTCTTTAATGCGATATGCCGGCGGTACCATGACAGGTAATGAATCATGTTTGAATTGTTCGTCTACGGCATCTTTTTGAATAGGTAATCCAAAGAAACCTGCAATACCAATCGTTTCAAATGGACCTGCTGCTTCGATATGTCTACGAAATGGTTCTGAACGAACATCTATACAAAATGCAATTTGCGCTTTCGTTGATGTGCCCACCTGATTTAGCTCGCTATTATTTTCATCAACTGCTTGTGTATCATTTAACGATACTGAATGTGACTGATTAGCGTTGTCATTTTCAGTAACATTTACTTGGTTTACATCTAATACGCCCGCCAAACTTTCATGACCTGCTTTAATTTTTTGTTTTAACTGAGATTCGTATGTCATTTCCCAGGCAATCAACCATAAATTTTTAAATACATTTTTATTCATAGTTGCTGCAAAATGAATAAACGTTTGAATTTCATTGACGTCATGTTGTAGTAATACATCGCTAGGCATATCACTGTAGTAACACCATGATGCAACAGTTTGCTTAAACCAATTTTCCGATCTACTTTCACAATCTTTAGTGACTGACTTAAACTCATCACCAACTAGCAATTGTTCGACAACTAACCGAATGGTCAAATAATCCGTTAACAAATGTTGTTCAAAGTGATGCTGTTGTGAGCGGTAGTATAACATACCTGCCCAACCCGGTAACGCCAAAAGATGTCCTTCAACATAAGCCTGGTAGTCTTCCTGCGCTATTGAAAAATGATTTAATACTGACTCTATCGTCATTTTAGGATCATTGGGTAAGTCTTTAATCACTTGGCGCTGTGCTTTAGTAAAACTATGGTCATGTTGCGCTAAATGCAACCATGCATGGTAAAAACTTTGTTCACGCTTCGGCATTGTCCAACTCGATAAAAATTGGTCGATATAAAGTTTCGTCCATTTAATCATTTGACGATTCACTTGTTCGCTAAGTGGCTCACCTTGTTCATCTATTATTGCATCACTCATCGGACGTACATCATAGTGATGATATGATTCAGCCATATCACGTTTTGATTTTTCTAATAGTAGATCAGCAACAACATCAACATTTGAATGATTCATATATGATGCAGGTACGTCTTTTAATGTTTTAATGTTATCAATATAAAGATTGATGTAGTGTTGCGGGATATTGTAGTGATGTTCAAGTAACATATCAGTAACAAGTTGATTAAAGACACTTTCGTCTAATTCACCACGTGCCACAGCACTTTCTATTAATGCTTTATTTGGGAAAATATCCACATCTCGAACATCACGTAACCATTTTGCGACATCTTCAAATGTATCCGCTTCTAATCCTTCCCATGGATTTCGTGCTGCAAAAATCGAAATCGGTGATAATGGTGTAATAACACGTTTCGCATTTTCAATGACTGAATTGATATTTAACTGTGTTGTCATACCTTTCACCTCCTATAAATACTTCTTCAAATAATTCGGATGACTTTCTATCGCTTTCGAGCGTGCTTCACCTAGATTAACTAACCACACGTACAATACCGCAAAAGCCTTAGAGTATCGATGACGCGCCACCCAGATACTTAATAAACTACCAAAGATTAAAATGACAACACTAATGATGACACTAATTGTAGGCGGTGTTGTCGCATGTGTTGTTATATTTTGTAATACATCGTAAAAATAATTATGTGTGATGATGTAGATAAATGTCACAATTGAAATCAAAATCATGCCAACCAGACGTGCCATACGCCCTTTACTAAAGGCTACCATTTGATTCCAAGATACAAGTAATGACCATGCTAGAATGAGTGCACTTAACACTTCATATGCACTTCTGTCACTACTCATCCAAAACAGAAATGCCACGATAATAGCTAATACACGTCCCATGACAATCCAGCCATAAGCGTCTTTAGCAGATGCTTGTTTTGGAATATTGAATCGCTTCACGATAGAACCTGATTGTAAAAATAATGTTGCTTTAAAAATACCGTGCAATATTAAATGAATAATCGCTGCTGAATATACGCCCAATGCGCATTGAACTAACATAAAGCCCATTTGACTCATCGTAGAGCCCACTAATTGGCGTTTATAGTCAACTTGAACCAAACTTATGCCTGATCCTAACAATACTGAAATACTAGAAAGGATAAGTAATAATGATATCGCAAATCCATTATCAAATATCGGCGCAAAACGAGTTAGAATAACACCACCTGCATTCACAATTCCTGCATGCATAATTGCCGATACTGGCGTTGGTGCTGTTACAGATTCAATCAACCATCGATGAAAAGGAAATTGTGCTGCCGGTATCATGACAGCTAATACAAGTAGTACATTCGTCAACAATGACCATGTCGGATGCGCTATATGTTGTGATACCCGCCACTCGCCAGTTGCAATATAAATAGATACAATTGCTCCAACGAATGCAAGCCAACCACATAAAAATGTCATGCTCGATAATTTCGCAGACTCACGTGGCACTTTCCAAAAACGATTAACGTTCATCAGCAATGTTAAACATAATAATGTCATACCCCAGCAGAGTGCCATCAATCTTAAGTCTTCAGACATCCATGCTAAAGATGCAAACGACGTAATCGCAGTGAACAATGGAAAGTAATGTCTATAATGATGATCACCTAGTAAATATCGCATTGAAAACTTTTGAATAATAAAGCCAAGCGCCATTACAAAGCCAGCTAATAACCAAGATAAACGATCTATTTTAAATGGACCTAAGACATGTTGACCATGAATACCGAAAAAGCCAATTACTGCAAATAAGACTGGCATGACTAGTATGTATAAATGTAATTTAATATATCTCATTGGCATAACTGGTGCTAAAAACAACAAGCCACTTATCAATGCAATGATAAGCGCAATAACAAACAGTGAAAATAGCAATTGAAAACTTAACACTGCATAACCTCCTTATTTCTAATCTCTCGCATAATGCTTATGTATAAAAATAAAAACCTACAATAGTAGATTCTGTACATAATGGCAGAAAATTTACTATTGCAGGTTTCAGTTTAACTAGACACTGCACCATGGTATGTTGATATACCTTGTTACACTGTTCTCTTTAAGCGTGCTCCCATGCACATGTGTATATAAAATGTTACTTCTGTCTGTTCAATTCATCATGATCCAATGCCTTGCCTAGACGAGACCTAACGTGTTATTCGTTTTAAACTTATAACATAAAATATAATTAAATTTCTGCTTCATGTCAAATTCATGAGCTTAACCTCTATTAAACCAATGATTGTAAAGATTTTGTAAATGCACCTGTACAGTTAGGCAGTATTTCCCGTCCTTTTAAAATAAAAAATTCGCAGTTATGATCATAACAATTCAAGTTAGGAAAAAAATCAATTACGCACAAGATAACTATGTACAATGAAGTTAACTCATAAGCAAAGGAGGTAATCTTAATGGGTATCATCGCTGGCATCATTAAAGTTATCAAAAGCTTAATCGAACAATTCACTGGTAAATAAGTTTTCATAACAAACAAAGGAGGTCTTTCACATGGGTATCATTGCAGGAATCATTAAATTCATTAAAGGATTAATTGAGAAATTCACTGGTAAGTAAGTTATAAAAATATCATAGATATGAACATCTTATTTGAAGGGGGCCATTCACATGGAATTCGTAGCAAAATTATTCAAATTCTTTAAAGATTTACTTGGTAAATTTTTAGGTAACAACTAAATCTCAAACATTAACGATCAACAACTCATCACTATGTTAAATCAACATACAGGAGGACAAAACGATGGCTATTGTAGGTACTATCATTAAAATCATCAAAGCAATTATCGACATTTTCGCAAAATAATTTAAGCGAATTGAATACTTAAAATTCTCAGGCCACTATACCAATAGGGATGGTGGCTTTGCTTTGTGTTGATTTATTGATATGAGGTGAGTCTGGGTAATTTGTTGCAAATAAATGGTCTTGGTATTTTTTGTATAGGATGTTCTTAGTGGGACGTACAGAATATTCGTGATCTTTGTAGTCTGACGCGTTATATTTTTGTGGCGTGTTTTATGTTTGATACTCGAGGTCTGAGAAATTCATGATTTGGCGTGCTAAATCTTAATGATCTTCTTGATCTAGCGCAAGATATATTGGCCGCGTGCAGAATTTCGTTGCACGTTTAGTCTGAAACACTCGTGTGACCGTAAGCAGTAATAGTACATTGATAGCTGCAATTACTTCACTCATTTTTATGACCGTTAAACAATAATTGTACTTTCAATTAACAGTTGGTACGATGGTTTTATCATTTTTCATCAACGCAAATATAAAAAGGACTAAGACACATACATGTCCTAGCCCTATGGATAAAATGCAAATTTCTGCTTTATCAAAACTATCACACTTTAGATAGATTGAAAACAAAAAGATCCTAAGAACATCTTAACTTTTTATTAATTGTCATAAATTGCAAACAATTAAGCCACAATTTAAAAATGATTACACTTCATTCAACTTAGCGTGCTGGTCTAATTTGCCATTGATATGGATCTTCAAATTGTTGCCAATCTGCATCAATTTCTTGCGCATTGACTAAGCATGCATCGAGTTCTTTTGTTAATTTTTCTTCATCTAAGTCGGTACCAATAATGACAAATTGTGTATGACGATCGCCATATTCTGGATCCCATTCAGCTGCGACATCTTGACGTTCTGCTAATATTTGTGTTTGTTGCGCTTCAGACATACTAGCCACCCAATATGTAACTGGATGAATATTGCAAGATGATCCTGCTTGAGATAATAGACATGCTACATGATTGTATTGTGCTAGCCATACGATACCTTTTGATCGAACGACATTATTTGGCATGCTTTCTAACCAATCATTGAACCTTTTAGCATGGAAAGGTAGACGACGTTTATATACAAACGATGATATACCATATTCTTCTGTTTCAGGTGTATGCGATGCATGCCCACCAGACTCAAGTTCTTTGATCCATCCTGCTGACTCGCTCGCTTTTTCAAAATCAAAACGCTGCGTATTTAAAACTTCTTTTAAATCTACTTCAGAATTTGTTGTCTTAATGATTTTAGCAGTCGGTTGCAATGCACTTAACACTTTTTCTAACTTCGCAAGTTCTTCTTCACTAATTAAATCTATTTTATTAATAATCAATACATCACAAAATTCAACTTGGTCAATTAATAAATCAGCAATCGAACGTTCATCTGTTTCATCAACGCTTTGATCACGATCCATCAATAAATCTTCTGAGTTAATGTCATGTACGAAGCGGTTAGCATCCACAACTGTAACCATTGTATCTAAACGGCAAATCGCTGTAAGATCAATGCCAAGTTCATCATCAATATATGAGAAAGTTTGTGCAACAGGTACTGGCTCTGAAATCCCTGTTGACTCAATAACAATTTGATCGATGCCACCTTTTTTCACTAAACGCTCAACTTCTTTTAATAAATCGTCTCTAAGTGTACAACAGATACAACCATTAGAAAGTTCGACTAATTTTTCATCTGTACGCGACAGTCCCCCACCATCTGCGACAAGATCTTTATCGATATTAACTTCACTCATATCATTTACAATTACTGCGATACGTCGACCTTCACGATTTTGTAAAATATGATTTAACAACGTTGTCTTCCCCGAGCCTAAATAACCACTTAATACCGTAACTGGAATTTTAGCCATATATATACCCTCACTTCAATTTATTTGTTTCGTTCATTTGCAAATAGGAATAATTACGTTTTACATTATATAGGAGCATTTCCTCTTTCGCAATCTTCGATAATAAAAAAATAGTATACTTAATTAAATTATTGAGCGCTTTACTTTATAATGGAGACAAAGATATATCTCACGAAAGAGAATCGAGGTGTATAAACATGTTATTTGTCATTTTAGTTTTATATGTCATTGGCATTGCATTTATTCTACTAAGTGTTTTTGGTTCTAAGACGGAAGGTTTATCTACGAAACATACTTTATATACAATTGGTAGTGCCATTATAACGATTGCTATTTTCATTTCAATTGGCTATGCCATTCAATACTTAACTGCAGCGCTTTATGGTTTGTAAGGTGAAGATGATTTATGGCGGGTAGTTCCAGAGAGGTTAACTTGCGTTGATTTTGATAAAGTGATCATAGCTTTTGGTACTTGAGGATTTTGTTGTTGCTGTTTGGAATGTGGATATGTTTAATACGGGACAGTAATTTAAGTTGTGTTTTTACAATTGTGAGTGTGATATTTCGATTCGGTTCGAATCACTTTACATGGGAATAAATTAAAAAGAAGCGGCCTAGTGTCAGTTGTGAATATACTGAACATTGGTCGCTTTATTTAGTAGTATGATATGTAGTTTAGCTATTAATTTTTTTCAAATCATCCTTAATACTGTCTATCTCAGACATGGCACTTTTAACCCACTCTCCTTGAGCTGCGCCCTTAAAATTAGCTTTAAAAGCTTCGCAATGTTGCGCCATTTGTTTAATTAATACTTTTTCTTCACCTTTTAATCCGTTTTCAATATCTTTGTATTTATGCTTATGTTCAGGTGCAATAACTGTGCGAATGTTTTTTTTTGAGCATCTTTTTTCCTTAACGAAATATCCGGTCCTATGTCTGGTACTATAGTCGGTTCTATGTCCGGTACTATATCCGGTCCTATAACTGGTCCTATCATTGGACTCATATAATCTCCTCCAAATTATCAATCACTTAGTTTATCTAACTGGTTTTCATAAGATTTTTTTAAGTCTTCTTTATATTCTTCTAATTTCCATTCTTGCTTTCTAATTATCTCATTGATTTCTTGCTCATACGCTTCTATATTTCTCGTCATTTTCCTTTGTGCATCTTCACTATAATTCATTTCGCGTTTCAAATATTGAAAAACATCATAACTACGTTCATTTTCTTTTCGAGCTCTATGCCTAAGTTCATTCAAATTTTGCAGTTCATTCTCTATACGTTTTTTCTCAGAATTATATGATTCTTCTAATTCATTTTTATTATTAATTTGATTAAACATCATAGTAATCCACCTATTTGAGATGCAAGCACTTGATCTTTATCAACGATTTCATTAATACTAAATCTAACTCTTAGAATATAATTTGATATAGAAGACCCTATCGTTGAAAGTTGCCTTTCATTTAGAGATATCATTTGTTCAGGATCTCCTACCATACTACTTTCATTCACTTGACCTTCATTTAAAGCTTCTAGCACTTCACTCACGGTTAAATCTTTACCTACAGCGTTCCCAGCTTTTTGCGCGTCTTCCCAATTTTTTTCAAATTTCTTTTTCTTTTCATTATACATTTTTTTGATTTGATTAATTTCATCCTCTATCAGTTGATTGAATGACTGTGCAATTGTTAAAGCTGTTAAACTTTCTAAAACTTTCTGTTGTGAAGAAGATAACCAACCACCATTTGTAGTCATCATATTGGCTCTAAGTAATTCTATACTAGCTAATTTAGACATAGCATTATTGGAATTTTTTACGAACGACTTATTATTTTCTTCTACATAACCTTGTACTTTTTTAAGTTCTTTTTTAATGGCTTTTTGTTCTTGTTCAGTTAAGAATCCATCCATTGAATGACCTTTACCATTCTTAAGAACTATATCATTACCAAAAAACATAAAATGCTTATATTTCTTCAGATTTTCTGTCAATTCATCATTTTCTGCAACAAACCTAGTAATATTACCTTTATAATTCTTATATAATTCTAATAAACGTTTTCCTTCCGGGGAATTAGGGTTCAAATTAAATATAGAAATAGGAGCTGGATTATAAACAACAATATTCGGAATACCATTACTCATTCCTAATATTACCGCTTCTCTACCACCTAGTGAATGCCCAGTAATAAAATCAATGTCATACTTATTTTTTATTTTTTTGATGAACTCTTGTGTTTCTTCATAATGTTTGCTTTTATCAGACGGAGGAGATATTCCAATTTCGAAATCGGAAATTAAATCCTTTTCAGTCTCATCTGAGTCTATTTTATCTTGTTTGTCTCCGTTTCCCGAATATCGCTTCGCAAGGGCATCCTTTTTGAAATTTGTACCAGTCATGCCAATAATTACTTTCCCAGTATCTTTGTTTAGGAAAGCTGATGCTGTCACACCGTACTTTTTATCTGTGTGACTATCTATATATTCAAGATTTGAAGGGAATTCATTAGTTACTTTTAATCTATCAAACTGCATTTGTAAATTATTTTTTGGCAATCCATTAAGATTAGCATTTTCAATTTCATATGATAATTTAGAAACTGCACTAGTTGTCTCAGTCTTATTATTTATAAGACTATGGTCTAAGCGAAATTTATTACTCATTGTTTTCCCCCTTCGAAGGGTTATAATTTAAAAAGTCACTGACAGAAATTTGGTTATCTTTTTGCCTTGAAAAGATATATTCCACTTTTTTATATCCTACCGAGCTACCTTTTATATCCCCATCTATATGAAATTTTAAAGTTGGCGATTCACTGGTTGTAATAGGATAAACATCTCTAAGTTTTTTTACATTACTATCACTATTTTCCATTTTGTACTCTGCTTCATAAAATGGCACATTTTCATTGCTCGATATTTTCCCATTTTGATAATTTTTCAAGTCTTTAAAATCTGCATATTGTCCAAAAAATTTAAAATTTTCTATTTTATGTTTAAGCTCTTCATCTTCTACTTTATCTAAAAGGACTATTTTATTATTTTTAAGCTCAACACGATAATCTTTCCTTTGCGGCATCTTATCCTCTTCATCGTAAGTTTTTCTTACAAAATAATATCCTTTAGCTGTCCGTGTATTTCTATTCAAATGTAGTACCATGCCTTCACTATCCAATTCACCTACTTTTTTACTTTTAGCAAAGTCTGAATATATCGTCCATGTACCCTTGTCGTCCTTTTTAAACTCGCCATCACGATATCCTTCTTTGTCATATAAATCCTCGAGATTCTTAATTGGATACATATCTAACGTTTTCGCAAAACTCTTTTTGATTTGCTCTTCTTTTGAATTTGTTTTATTTGTTTGTGCTTCTTTTTTCTGTTCATCTTTCATATTTCCACATCCCCCAATAAAAATGATTAAAAGTAATACACTCATGTACAAAGCAATTTTTTTTATATACTCCATCATTTCACATCTCTCTGCTTTAATTTTATAAACATTTGAATATTTCATACAACTTAATAAAATAGTGATTATTACACTTTTATGTTATCAAACAAAACTAACTTATTCAATTTAATACATGTAATTCATTTAACTTTATTATTAAATGTTCTAACGTTATTTTTTATATTAGTAATTATATTTATCCTCGCTTGGATTAAAGTAGACACTATCTGTGAAGTAAATGTTTTCTTTCTTATTTTCAACAAAGGTAAATTCAATATTTTTATATCCAACTGATGAGCCTTTTAAATTACCTGAACCCTTCAATAATAATTTAGGCGCCTTTTTCGTCGGTATATTATATCGCTTACGTAGTTGTTCTACATTATAATCACTATTTTTCAATTGATATTGTGCAGAGTATATTGGTGCTTCTGGGTTATATGTCACTTCTCCGTCTTTATAGTTTTCCAATTCTTTGAAATTCCCGTATTGTACAAAGAATTTAAATTCTTCAATTTCTTTTTTTACTTTTTCATCATCAATTGGTTTTAATGGAATGATTTTATTATTTTCAATTTTGACTGGATATTTTCGTTCATCACTATATACCTTGCCCTCACTGTCTTCTTTAACTATCCTTACAAAATATTCACCAGTGCATATTCTACTATTTCTATTTAAACGTATGACCATACCTTTGGATACCATATTTTCATTTTTCAGTTCTGTTGTCATTTCAGATCTAATAACCCATGTACCTTTGTCACCCTTTTTAAATTCGCCATCTCGATATCCTTCTTTGTCATAAAAATCTTCTAGATTTTTCGTAGGGTATACATCTAATGTTTTCACAAAGCTCTTTTTGATCTGTGTTTCTTTCGAATCTCCAGTGATCTTATTACTTTCGCATCCTGCCATTAATACGATTAAAATTAATATAAATATGTATAATTTCTGAAAACACTTCATCTTGTCACATCTCTTTGCACATTTTTTGATATTTGATCATTTCATCAAACCACACATTGTAATTTAACTTTACTTACTTGGTATGAATTCAACACTATCGTTAAAATAAATATTCTCACCTTTTCTTTCAACAAAAGTAAATTCAATATCGTTTTGACCAACTGAGGAATCTTTTAAATCTCCTCCACCTTTCAAAAGTAACTTCGGTGCTTCTTTTGTTGAAATCTCATATCTTTTAAGTAGTTGCCTTACATTGTAATCGTCATTTTGCAATTGATATTTAGCAGAATAAATTGGTGCTTCTGGATTATATGAAAACTCACCATTGTTGTATTTTTCGAAATTTTTAAAATTTCCATATTGAACAAAAAACTTGAAGTTTTCAATTTCTTTTTTTATTTTTTCATCATTAATTTGTTCAGTAGGAATAATTTTATTCCCTACCATTTTCACTTCGTATTTTTCCTCCTTATCTTTATTTACATGATTGTTTTTTTCACTTATTTCTTTCAAAACAAAGAAACCTTTGGCTGTTTTGGTATTTCTATTAATATATAATTGCATACCTCTTGTTTTCATCACTTTGCCCTTTGGCTGTTTAACTATTTCAGATCTAATTAGCCAAGTACCTTTATCATCTTTTTTAAATTCTCCATCTCGATATCCCTCTTTGTCATAAAAGTCTTCTAGATTTTCAGTAGGGTACATATCTAACGTTTTCGCAAAACTCTTTTTAATTTGTGCTTCTTTTGAATCTTCTTTTGGCTTTTCTGAAGTATCGCTTGATTTATCACAACCTATTATAAAAACACTCAAAACCATAACAATTATGTACAGTACAACTCTTTTTAAATATCTCATCATTTCACACCCTAATATTTAATTATCAATACTATTTTTTCGCTGGCTTATAACTTAAATAATCAATGACTGAAATATCCCTATCTTCTTTTGAAAAGTCTATTTCTAACCTTTTATATCCAACAGAACTACCTTTTAAGTCCCCGTCAATATGCATTTTTAACATTGGAGCTTTATCAGTAGGAATGTTATAACGACTTCTTAATTGCTTAACATTTTCATCTTTATTGCTCATTTTATATTCCACGTCATAACTTGGAACATTCCAATTTATTGACACGTCGCCATTGTTGTAATTTTCCAAATCCTTAAAATTTGCATATTGTCCAAAAAACTTAAAATTTTCTATTCTTTCTTTAAGGTTTGGATCGTTTACCTTGTCTAATAAACTAATTTTATTGTTTTTCATTTCAACTTTATAATTTTTTCTATCTGAAAATTTATCCTTTTCATAAAATTTCTTAACAAAATAATATCCCTTAGCCGTTCGAGTATTTCTATCCAGATTTAAAACCATACCTTCATCATCCAATTCGTCTGATTTATTGCTTTTAGCAAAATCTGTATATATCGTCCACATCCCTTTATCGCCCTTTTTAAATTCCCCATCACGATATCCTTCTTTGTCTGGAAATGATAATTTAATAATGTACACTTTTGATTGTTTAAACATGTACAATTTTTAAAAACCTATAGATAATTTTA
>NZ_JBSZQY010000016.1:0-39250 GCF_054165785.1 Staphylococcus sp. SA22
AATGTCAGTTCGAGGAATAAATAAAGTTAAACGAGAGCTAGGTTTTGTATTAATGGCACTTAATATAAGGAAAATAGTAGCTCGACGAGCTGTATATTATCAAATACATTTAAAAAAAGCTGATTTCTATCAAATAATTAATAGAAATCAGCTTTTTTACATTGCCTAAGAACTTAATGTCCCAGCCTCTTATTTTATCTCTTACGTCCTAAACCCATCGCTTTTTCCATTTTCTTGACAGTTTTAAATGAAACTTTGTGTGCTTTATCTCTACCTTGATCTAAAATATCATCAAGTTTATCTGAGTTATAGAAACTTTCGTATTTTTCTTGGAATTCTATTAAAAATGCTTTAACTATTTCAGCAAGGTCACCTTTAAATTTACCATAACCTTCACCTTCATATTTTGTCTCAATATCTTTAATTGGCATGTCTGTTAATCCAGCGTATATTGAAATTAAATTTGTTATACCTGGCTTGTTGTCACGATCAAATTTAATAATACCATCTGAATCAGTTACTGCGCTTTTAATTTTTTTAGCTGCAACATTCGGCTCGTCTAATAATGAAATGAAGTTTTTAGCATTATCATCACTCTTACTCATTTTTCTTGTTGGGTCTTGTAAACTCATGACACGTCCACCAACTTTAGGCATACGAATTTCAGGTTTCACAAGCACATCATTATAGCGGCTATTAAATCTATCTACAAGGTTACGAGTCAATTCGATATGCTGCTTTTGGTCATCGCCAACTGGAACGATATTAGTATTGTAAAGAACAATATCAGCTGCCATTAAAGGTGGATATGTTAATAGACCAGCTGGTATACCTTCAACTGCTTTCTGAGCTTTATCTTTGTATTGCGTCATACGCTCTAATTCTCCAACAGAAGCAATCGTAGTTAACATCCATCCTGCTTGTACGTGTGCAGGGACTTCAGATTGTATGAACAATGTTGCTTTGTCTGGATCTATACCAGAAGCTAAATAAATCGCTGCTAATTGTCTAGTTTGTTTACGTAATTTTAAGCGATCTTGTGGCATTGTAATTGCATGTTGATCTACGATACAGAAATAACAATCGTAGTCATTTTGCACATCAACAAATTGTTTTAGTGCGCCAATATAATTTCCAATAGTAGGAATTCCACTAGGTTGGATGCCTGAAAATAATGTCTCCATTTAAATGCCTACTTTCTTAGTAATATTTTAATAATTATCATTATAACAGTATTTCTTAAAAATGTAAGATGTGTTAGAATATACGTATAACTTGCTACTAACAAAGGGATTAATAATCTTTTTTATAAGTGTAGAAACTTATCTGAAAAATTAGGTTTTTCTCATTTAATTTTAATGTTAGATAGTTATAATAAATAGTAACGATTAAGAATTTTAGAAAAAAATGTTTTTTCTTGATCTATAACTAAATTTTAAGCAATGAATTTTATTCATTCAAATAGGAGAGTGAGATGTATGGTAACATTATTTACTTCACCAAGTTGCACATCTTGCCGTAAAGCGAAAGCATGGTTACAAGAACATGACATTCCGTATACGGAGCGTAATATTTTTTCTGAACATTTAACAATTGATGAAATTAAGCAAATATTAAAAATGACTGAAGACGGTACTGATGAAATCATTTCTACACGTTCTAAAACATACCAAAAATTAAATGTTGATATTGATTCACTACCATTACAAGACTTATATTCAATCATTCAAGATAATCCTGGCTTATTACGTCGTCCAATTATTTTAGATAATAAACGACTACAAGTTGGTTATAATGAGGACGAGATTCGACGTTTCTTACCTAGAAAAGTTCGTACGTTCCAATTACAAGAAGCACAACGTATGGTTGACTAATAACCATTTAACTATGTGTCATACTTTACTAAAAGATATGTCAAGCAACGCTATTTCTATAGTGTTGCTTTTTTGGCTTTAATTTTACAATAATTGCTTAGTATCTTCTAAATCAAATGTGCAATTGTTAATATAGCTCTATATTAGAGTGTTTTGGATGAAACATTTGCTATGATAAGGTAAAATTAAATTAAGAAAGTGCTTTAATGCTTTAACTGTATAAATCATTTAAATAGTTTTGCTACAACGAATATGTTATTATAAGTTACCAAAATATTTTAGAGAAAGAAATCAAACAAATATATTGTATTTTGTTTGATGCTTTAATACAATGTGGATACTATTCATCGACTGTAAGGAGTGAGATGATATGAGAATAGAACGAGTAGATGATACAACTGTAAAATTGTTTATAACATATAGCGATATCGAGGCCCGTGGATTTAGTCGTGAAGATTTATGGACAAATCGCAAACGTGGCGAAGAATTCTTTTGGTCAATGATGGATGAAATTAACGAAGAAGAAGATTTTGTTGTAGAAGGTCCATTATGGATTCAAGTACATGCCTTTGAAAAAGGTGTCGAAGTCACAATTTCTAAATCTAAAAATGAAGATATGATGAATATGTCTGATGATGATGCAACTGATCAATTTGATGAACAAGTTCAAGAATTGTTAGCTCAAACATTAGAAGGTGAAGATCAATTAGAAGAATTATTCGAGCAACGAACAAAAGAAAAAGAGGCTCAAGGTTCTAAACGTCAAAAGTCTTCAGCACGTAAAAATACAAGAACAATCATTGTGAAATTTAACGATTTAGAAGATGTTATTAATTATGCATATCATAGCAATCCAATAACTACAGAGTTTGAAGATTTGTTATATATGGTTGATGGTACTTATTATTATGCTGTACATTTTGATAGTCATGTTGATCAAGAGGTCATTAATGATAGTTACAGTCAATTGCTTGAATTTGCTTATCCAACAGACAGAACAGAAGTTTATTTAAATGACTATGCTAAAATAATTATGAGTCATAACGTAACAGCTCAAGTTCGACGTTATTTTCCAGAGACAACTGAATAACGATATTAATTAAGCAACGCACTATGAAAGGAGACTCTTTGGAGTCTCTTTTTTTATTGATTTCAAAAGCTGAAAAAGTAATAGTAGTTAAACTTACGTGTAATATTTTGAGGTGAAGATATGTTAGTAGCTTTAAATGGAGAAAAGGAACGCGTGTTAGCAACTACTGCATTGAGAAAGACACAATATTTTTGTCCGGTGTGTGGCAAGCAAGTTATTTTAAAGCGTGGGCTCAAAGTAATTAGTCATTTTGCACATAAACATTTAGCGGAACAAAAATGTTTTAATAATGAATCGATTAAACATTATAAAAGTAAATTGATTTTAGCACAGATGATACAGCAACAAGGATGTAAAGTAGAGATAGAGCCATTTTTAAAAGAAATAAAACAAATTCCGGATATTTTGATTAATAATAAATATGTTATTGAGCTACAGTATTCGCCAATTCCTTATAAACAGATTCTTCAACGAACGGAAGGTTTAAAGAAAATGGGATATAAAGTAAGTTGGTTATTAAATGATGTTGATTATTGTCATAATAAAGTGAAGTTCAATCATTTTCAAAGTATGTTTATTAATCCAATCACTCGAAAACTTCATACGTTCAATTTAGAGAAAAAACAAATAATGATGTTTCAACAAATACAATATATAGGCGGGCACAAATATGTCGCTGAAAAAAGGAATGCCAAAATTAGTGAGTTGTTTAATGAGGCGCCTTGTGATTATCATGCTGTTTATAAATTATCAAAGTTCGCAATTAATCAATATATCAAATATTGTCGCTGGCAAAATTCTGTTTTAGAACCCACTTTAAGTGCAATGTATCAGTTGCATTTAACTGATCAAGAAGTAGTGCACAATTATGGTTATATTTTTCCAGAGCAAATTTATATTGAAAATCATCCAATTGAGTGGCAATTACAAGTTGATTTATGGTTAAAGAATGGAAAAAGCAAATTAGAAAGTGACAATCTTAATTATTTTAAACTGAAAAAGTTTATTGTTGCTCTAGAAAGTAAAACAGCAATTATAGAAAAACTTATTAACAATTATTTAAATATTAGTTCAGATAGAGGTAATGACGTGCAAATTTTGTTCTAAAATGAGAAAATTATATCAATTATATTTTATTAGGAGGTTTACTACATATGAGTCAACAATTATCGAGAGAAGAACAGGAACGTAAATATCCTGAATATACATGGGACTTAACAACAATTTTCAAAGATGATGAAGCTTTTGAGGCTGCATTTAAAGAAGTTGAAAATGAGTTAGGCAAAGAAGAACAATTTAAAGGACACATTGGTGATAGTGCTGAGACATTATACAATGCGTTAGAATTAGAAGATACATTAGGTACTAAATTAGAAAAAGTATATGTATACGCGCACCTAAAACAAGACCAAGATACAACGAACGACAAGTATACTGGTATGGAGTCAAGAGCACATCAATTAATTATTAAATTTAGCTCGGCATGGAGTTTCTTAGTGCCAGAGATTTTACAAATTGATGAAGATAAAATTCAATCATTTGTAAATTCATATGATAAATTACAAAAATTCGCGTTTGATTTGAAGTTGATTAATGAAAAACGTCCTCATATTTTAGATGCTGAAACTGAAAAGTTATTAACAGAAGCGCAGGACGCGTTATCAACACCATCAAATGTATACGGTATGTTTAGCAACGCTGATTTAGTATTTGAAGATGCGATTGATAAAGATGGAAATGCACACCCGTTAACACAAGGTACATTTATTAAGTATTTAGAATCAGATGATCGCAAACTAAGAGAAAGTGCTTTTAGAAATGTATATAAAGCATATGGTGCTCATAATAATACGCTTGGCGCTACGCTAGCAGGTGAAGTGAAGAAAAATGTATTTAATGCTCGTACACACAATTACAAAACTGCAAGAGAAAAAGCATTAAGTAATAATCATATTCCAGAAAATGTATATGACAATCTAGTAAAAACTGTACATAAATATTTACCATTGCTACATAGATATACTGAATTGCGCAAAGAATTGCTAGGTTTAGATGACTTGAAAATGTATGATTTATATACACCATTAATTAAAGATATTAAGTTTGAAATGCCTTATGAAGAAGCTAAAGAGTGGATGTTAAAAGCTTTAGAACCAATGGGTGAAGAATATTTAAATGTAGTTAAAGAAGGCTTAAACAATCGTTGGGTCGATGTCTATGAGAATAAAGGTAAACGTTCAGGTGGCTATTCATCAGGTGCACATTTAACTAATCCATTTATTCTACTTAACTGGTCTAATACTATTTCAGACTTATACACATTAGTTCATGAATTTGGACATTCAGCACATAGTTACTTCAGTAGAAAATTCCAACCGTCAAATTCTAGTGATTACACTATTTTTGTCGCTGAAGTAGCATCAACTTGTAACGAAGCACTTTTAAGTGATTATATGGATAAACATCTTGATGATGAAAAACGCTTATTATTATTAAACCAAGAATTAGAACGTTTCAGAGCTACATTATTCCGACAAACAATGTTCGCAGAATTTGAGCATAAAATTCATGCAATTGAAGAAGCAGGTGAACCATTAACGCCAACTAGAATGAATGAAGAATATGCCAAATTAAATAAATTATACTTCGGTGATTCTGTAGAAACTGATGAAGATATTAGTAAGGAATGGTCACGAATTCCACACTTCTATATGAATTATTATGTATATCAATACGCAACTGGTTACAGTGCAGCTCAAAGCTTAAGTCATCAAATTTTAACAGAAGGTAAGCCAGCAGTAGATAGATATATTAATGAATTCTTGAAAAAAGGTAGCTCAAATTATCCAATTGAGATATTAAAAAATGCTGGTGTAGATATGACAACACCTGAACCAATTGAACAAGCTTGTGAAGTTTTTGAACAAAAATTGAACGCTTTTGAAAAATTAATGAAAGCTTAGCGCTATTGTATTCGCTTACATTATGAACAGATTGTGACAATTTAAATTAAGTACTATTAAAAGGTTGAAATGGAAGAGATAGCGTGTTATATTATGAACATGAAATTAATCACATAACAAACATACCCCTTTGTTTGAAGTGAAAAATTTCTCCCATCCCCTTTGTTTAGCGTCGTGTATTCAGACACGACGTTTTTTTATGTTCTTTTTTAATAAGAGGGAAGTGAAGTTGTATAAAAATGTATTAAATATGCACTTTTTATACATTAACGATTCATATATGTCTATTATGTATCAAGTTTATAATTAGTATAATTTTCGAACTGGTTAAATTCGAAAAATATCACTAATATATTTAGATCGATGTATAACATTACGTTCTAATAATTTAATGCTGCAAAATTAAGAGTCAGTAAAAAGACCTCGTTACATTTATGGTGTACGAGGTCTTTAATTTATTTATTTTGATTTGATTTTAGGCATTTTAGATTTCCAGAAATCGCCATCTGGATATTTAAGTTTTTCAATTTTTTGTTGAATGGCTAACTTCTTTAACTCTTTGTTTAAAAGTTTTTCTGGCCATTCATAAATAGTAAGTAATTCTTCCATCGTTACAAGTTGTTGTTGCTGTATATAAGTTTCTAATTTAGGAGGAAGATTCTTTTCGATAGGTTTACCCATCAATTCATTAATTATATAAGTATAGATGTGATATGGGTATAATCCTTCGACTTTTAAACCTTCTTCATGAACATCTTCACTAAAGAAAACGAGAGAAGGGGCTTGTTCGATTTCCATTTCTCTTGCAATATGCAAATCAATTTTCAAGCTTTCGGTTAGTTTACTTTTTTGTAAGTCGTCTTTAAATACTTCTAAATCAATACCTGCATTTTGAATACAGTCACAAATCATTGATTCTGTAATAATATCTCTTTTAGGTATGATTTCATTTTGCATTAAATGTATAAATCGTTCGGCACGTACACGACCTTGTAACTCAGCTGCTTTATAAGCTAGGGCGATGTTATCAAAGTTGGATGTACTTTGAGCTTGGCATTTCGTTAATACTTTTAACGAAGGATTTAATATATGTCTGATACGTATATATTGATTATATTCAATTCTTAATTTGGATAAGATTGCTGATAATTTAAAGCAATCGGAGCTAAATGGATCGAAAAATGAATAAATTTCGATTTTACTTACAGGTGATAGATTAATATCTTCACGACTCTTATTTTCCATTATTCGTAATTCTCCAGCCATGTTTATTCACCTACAATTAATTTTAGGAATTCACCATATGATTAGCAGTTAATCTTAAGCGCTCAAATAAATAATCTCCAACACCTTGTGGAAACGCAGCGCGATTAATTGCTGTCTGCATATTTTCTAACCATGCATCTCTTTCAAATTCAGTGATTGTAAACGCCATATGTCTTTTTCTTAGCATAGGATGTCCGTGTTCTTCGGTATAAATGTTTGGACCGCCCAAAAACTGTGTTAAAAATTGCTTTTGTTTACGACTTGTTTCTGCAAAATCTCCTGGAAACAGGTGATTAAGTCGTTCATCTTTTTCTACAAGGGTGTAAAAATAATCAATCATATCGTATAACGCTTCTTTACCAATGATGTCATATGGTGTTGTTGTCATTTAATCACCCATTTTCAAAAATTTACTGTTACGAACTTAAGTTAATATATAACTAATATAACATGATTTTAAACATTTGAAAGAAATATGCATATTTGCCAATTTAATTTATATTGTTTGAAAGTGTTTCTTTTTTCTTAAAAAAACGTTGAACTTTATTTAAAGGTTGATGATGTTCGAGGTTTAGTTCGTTTAATAAAGATTGGAACTTTTGTAAACCTTGATTATAGTCTTTAACTTCGAACTCTAACTCATAATCCGTAGTATCGAAATACTCACTTTTATCTAAAACAAGTAAATCACCTTTATATTTAGTTTCTTGGCGATATGTCGTTAATGCGCCAAGTATTGATAAAGTTGTATCCTTTACACCAAACTGTTCAACTATAATTTGACGAATGTCATCTGGAAGATTGTCGTTTGAAATAATCAAGTTCATCTCTGGTTTAATGTCGACGATATAGTTGTATTCTAATAGGCCAACCTTTGCTGGTGTCTTTAAAGTCATTTCATATTGATTGTCTTTAACTCTTATGCGTAGTGCAGAGCGATGTTCCTTTAATTTGAAATCGGGTGTATCAATATAGTAATTGACTTGCTTAAACAGCACACTGTCTTTAAAATATTTCTCTTGCAATTTATTATAGATTGATGCAGTTATCATTTGTTTAAATTCTATTTCATGATTTGTTGCCATGATATGTATACACCTCGTATCAAATTCAATTTATCTTAACTATATTATGAATGACAAAGTTGAATTTTAAAAGTAATTTCCTTTATCTATTATCAATGTTAATTTGACCATTAAAAATAGTGTTCGTAAGTGTTTTGTATTATTGAATTGTGTTAAAATGTTATGGAATAAGAGGAGGATTAAGCATGCGTTTATATATTAATGAAATTAAAATTAAAGATGACACACTTTATTGTTATACAGAAGATTCTATTAAAGGATTATCTGAAGTAGGACAAATGCTCGTTGATAGTGATAATTATGCCTTTGCGTATACATTAGATGATGGTAAAGCGTATGCTTATCTCATTTTCGTACAAGAAACATGGACGATGTTGCATGAAAACATGACTAAAAAAATTATTATCAATGATGAACTAGAATTGACTGAATTCCACCAAGAACTTACTTATATTTTAGACAACATAAAAGGAAATAATAATTATGGTAAGGAATTTGTTGCAACCGTTGAAGAAACATTCGACATTGAATAAAGCGGGGTGAAGCACTATGAATCAATGGGATCAGTTCTTAACACCTTATAAGCAAGCGGTTGATGAGTTGAAAGTGAAACTTAAAGGCATGCGTAAACAATATGAAGTTGGTGAACAAGCGTCGCCAATAGAATTTGTTACTGGTCGTGTTAAACCAATCGCTAGTATTATAGATAAGGCAAACAAACGACAAATACCATTTGATAGGTTAAGAGAAGAAATGTACGATATCGCTGGTTTAAGAATGATGTGCCAATTTGTTGAAGATATTGATGTTGTCGTCAATATTTTAAGACAAAGAAAAGATTTTAAAGTAATTGAAGAACGAGATTATATTCGTAACACTAAAGAAAGTGGTTACCGCTCGTATCATGTCATTATTGAATATCCAATTGAAACATTACAAGGCCAAAAATTTATATTGGCTGAGATTCAGATTCGTACATTAGCAATGAATTTCTGGGCAACGATTGAACATACTTTACGATATAAATATGATGGTGCTTATCCGGATGAAATTCAACATCGTTTGGAAAGAGCGGCAGAAGCAGCGTATTTACTTGATGAAGAGATGTCTGAAATTAAAGATGAAATTCAGGAAGCTCAAAAATATTACACGCAAAAACGTTCTAAAAAACATGAAAATGATTAACGAGGTGTTATAAATCATGCGTTATACAATTTTAACTAAAGGTGACTCCAAGTCTAATGCCTTAAAGCATAAAATGATGAACTATATGAAAGATTTTCGCATGATTGAGGATAGTGAAAATCCTGAAATTGTTATTTCAGTTGGTGGTGATGGTACATTACTACAAGCATTCCATCAGTATAGCCACATGTTATCAAAAGTGGCATTTGTTGGAGTTCATACAGGTCATTTAGGATTTTATGCGGATTGGTTACCTCATGAAGTTGAAAAATTAATTATCGAAATTAATAATTCAGAGTTTCAGGTCATTGAATATCCATTGCTTGAAATTATTATGAGATACAACGACAACGGCTATGAAACAAGGTATTTAGCATTAAATGAAGCAACGATGAAAACTGAAAATGGCTCAACACTTGTTGTGGATGTTAACTTAAGAGGGAAACACTTTGAGCGATTTAGAGGCGATGGATTATGTGTATCAACACCTTCGGGTTCAACGGCTTATAACAAAGCGCTAGGTGGCGCACTGATACATCCTTCACTTGAAGCAATGCAAATTACAGAAATTGCCTCAATAAATAATCGTGTGTTTAGAACGGTAGGATCACCACTTGTATTACCAAAGCATCATACATGTTTAATATCACCAGTTAATCATGATACCATTAGAATGACGATAGATCATGTTAGTATCAAACATAAAAATGTTAATTCAATACAATACCGTGTAGCAAATGAAAAAGTGAGGTTTGCACGTTTTAGACCATTCCCATTCTGGAAACGTGTACACGATTCTTTCATATCAAGTGATGAAGAACGATGAAATTTAAGTATCATATATCACAACAAGAAACTGTTAAAAATTTTTTAGCACGACATGATTTTTCTAAGAAGACAGTGAGCGCCATTAAAAATAATGGCGCTTTAATTGTTAATGATGAACCAGTCACAGTGCGTAAGCAATTAATGCCAAATGATATATTAGAAATTCATTTACCGCAAGAAATACCGAGTGTTAATTTAATACCTTATGCTCGTAAGCTAGAAGTATTGTATGAAGATGCTTTTATCATCATAGTTACTAAACCAAACAATCAAAATTGTACGCCTTCGAGAGAACATCCTCATGAAAGTTTAATCGAACAAGTACTATATCATTGTCAGGAACATGGTGAAAATATTAACCCACATATTGTTACGCGTTTAGATCGTAATACAACTGGTATAGTGATATTCGCTAAATATGGACATATCCATCATTTATTTTCTAAAGGAAACTTGAAAAAAATATATACTTGCCTTGTATATGGTAAAACCCATACATCTGGTATTATTGAAGCTAATATTAGACGGTCAAAGGATAGTATTATAACTAGAGAAGTTGCCTCGGATGGTAAATACGCTAAAACATCTTATGAAGTAATAAATCAGAATGATAAATACAGTTTATGCAAAGTTCATTTGCATACTGGACGTACACATCAAATTCGTGTACATTTTCAACATATTGGGCATCCAATTGTGGGAGATTCTTTGTATGATGGTTTTCATGATAAAATTCATGGTCAAGTACTGCAATGTACGCAAATATATTTTGTTCATCCAATCAATAAGAACAATATTTATATTACAATTGATTATAAGCAATTACTTAAATTATTCAATCAACTCTAATTCACACAGGGGGTGTAAGTATGTCAATGAACACAGATGAAAAAGAGCGTGTTCAAGAGGAATTATATGATGAGACATTATTAGATCAATACTTAGAAAATGATGATATTGATCAATTTAGAGATGAATTTCTAGCATTACACACATATGAACAAAGTGAGTATTTTGAAGATACTACCGATGAAAATAGACAAAAGATTTTTCAATATTTATCACCTGAAGAGGTTGCAAATTTCTTTGATCAATTAGATATTGATGACGATGAATATGAGTTGCTATTTGATAAGATGAATGCGACATACGCTAGTCACATATTAGAAGAAATGTCATATGATAATGCAGTAGATATTTTAAATGAGTTGACTAAACCAAAAGTTGCTAGTCTTTTAACATTGATGAATAAAGATGACGCGAATGAAATCAAAGCATTACTTCACTATGATGAGGATACGGCCGGCGGTATTATGACGACGGAGTATTTATCACTTAAAGCGCATACGCCTGTTAAAGAAGCGTTATTATTGGTCAAAGCGCAAGCGCCAGACGCAGAAACAATCTATGTGATTTTTGTAGTTGATGATGATGGTAAATTAGTAGGTGTTTTATCGCTAAGAGATTTAATTGTAGCTGAAAATGATGCTTATATTGAAGATATTATGAATGAACGTGTCATTAGTGTGAATGTAGCAGACGACCAAGAAGATGTTGCTCAAGTTATGAGAGACTATGATTTCATGGCTGTACCTGTTATAGATTACCAAGAACATTTGCTTGGTATCATCACGATTGATGATATTTTAGACGTTATGGATGAAGAGGCTAGTGAAGACTACTCTCGTTTAGCCGGGGTTTCAGATATCGATTCGACTAATGATTCAATCATTAAAACAGCATTAAAGCGTTTACCATGGTTGATTATTTTAACATTTTTAGGAATGATTACTGCGACAATTTTAGGGAGATTCGAAAAAACATTAGAAAATGTAGCGCTACTCGCAGCGTTTATTCCTATTATTAGTGGTATGTCAGGAAATTCAGGTACACAATCTTTAGCCGTTTCAGTTCGTAACATTACGACAGGGGAAATTAATGAGCAAAGTAAATTTAGAATTGCATTAAGAGAAGCGGGAAGTGGTGTATTATCGGGTGTTGTATGTTCAACAATATTATTTACAATTATTGTTGCAATATATCATCAGCCACTTTTAGCATTAATCGTTGCAGGAAGTTTAACTTGTGCGATGACGGTGGGGACGTTTGTAGGTTCGATGATTCCATTATTGATGAATAAATTGAATATCGATCCAGCAGTGGCTAGTGGACCATTTATTACAACAATTAATGATATTATTAGTATGTTGATTTATTTTGGTTTAGCTACATCATTTATGGCTTACTTAATTTAAGGAGGAGTTATGGAGTTTTTATCTTTAGTTATTGTTGTTTTAGCAGCGTTTTTAACTCCAATAATTGTCAATCGATTAAATATTAATTTCTTGCCAGTTGTTGTTGCAGAAATTTTGATGGGGATTGTGATTGGAAATTCATTTCTAAATATAGTAGAAAGGGATTCAATTCTAAATATTTTATCAACGTTAGGCTTTATCTTTTTAATGTTTTTAAGTGGTTTAGAAATTGATTTTAAAGCTTTTAAAAAAGATAAACGCGCACGTCAAGGACAAAATGATGATGAATCCTCAATTCCAGGGCATCTTAATCTAGCGTTAACTGTATTTACATTTATTATGATTATTTCGATTCTTTTAGCGTATGTATTTAAATGGCTTGGATTAGTGGATGATGTGTTATTAATGGTCATTATCATTTCAACTATTTCCTTAGGTGTAGTTGTTCCAACTTTAAAAGAAATGAATATTATGAGAACAACTATAGGTCAATTTATCCTATTAGTAGCAGTACTTGCGGACTTAGTAACTATGATTTTATTAACGGTCTATGGTGCAATCAATGGTCAAGGCGGCAGTACAATATGGTTAATAGGTATATTAGTTGTTTTCACAGCAATTTCATATATTTTAGGTGTTCAATTTAAAAGAATGTCATTTTTACAAAAATTGATGGATGGTACGACGCAAATCGGTATTCGTGCGGTGTTTGCATTAATAATATTATTAGTAGCCCTAGCAGAGGGAGTTGGCGCAGAAAATATATTAGGTGCATTCTTAGCAGGTGTCGTTGTTTCATTATTAAATCCAGATGAAGAAATGGTTGAAAAGTTAGACTCATTTGGTTATGGGTTCTTTATTCCTATTTTCTTTATAATGGTTGGTGTAGATTTAAACATACCTTCATTAATTAAAGAACCGAAATTACTAATTATCATACCGATTTTAATCGTTGCATTTATCATTTCAAAATTAATTCCAGTCATGTTTATTCGACGTTGGTTTGATATGAAAACAACGATTGCATCAGCATTTTTATTAACATCAACATTATCGCTCGTGATAGCTGCAGCCAAAATTTCAGAAAGATTAAATGCTATTTCAGCTGAAACGTCAGGTATATTAATTTTAAGCGCAGTCATTACATGTGTATTCGTTCCGATTATTTTCAAAAAACTGTTTCCAGTTCCAGATGAGTTTAACCGTAAAATTGAAGTTAGTTTAATTGGTAAAAATCAATTAACGATTCCTATAGCGCAAAATTTAACATCTCAGTTATATGACGTGACATTATATTATCGCAAAGATTTGAGTGATCGTCGTCAATTGTCGGATGATATCACTATGATAGAAATTGCTGATTATGAACAAGATGTTTTAGAACGACTAGGTCTGTTTGACCGAGACATAGTTGTTTGTGCCACGAATGACGATGATATTAACCGAAAAGTTGCTAAATTAGCTAAAGCACATCAAGTTGAGCGTGTCATTTGCAGACTTGAAAGCACAACGGACGATACAGAGTTAGTTGATTCAGGTATTGAAATTTTCAGTAGCTACTTAAGTAATAAAATCTTATTAAAAGGTTTAATTGAAACACCTAACATGTTGAATTTATTAAGTAACGTTGAAACGTCACTATATGAAATTCAAATGTTAAATTATAAATATGAAAATATTCAATTACGTAATTTCCCATTCGGAGGAGACATCATCTTCGTGCGTATTATCCGTAATAATGAGTCGATTGTTCCGCATGGAGATACACAATTGCGATATGGAGATCGCTTAATTGTTACCGGTGCTAAAGAATACGTTGATGAATTGAAACAAGAGTTAGAATTTTATTTTTAACAATAATGATATTAAAATGCAGACGTATTTTAGTACGACGTAAAATTAATGATTTTAAAATGCTAGTATGTATATGATTTTGATAAATACATGCTTTTTACGTAAAATCAAGTTTGATACAGAAAGGACTAAATCAAACATTTATCGTTGTAATACGTTTAAATAACTTTATTAAAAAGTCATAATAGTGTTAAAATGTATTGACGAATAAAAAGTTAGTTATAACTGGGATCAGATATTCTATCCGTTAAATTAATTATTATAAGGAGTTATCTTACATGTTAAATCTTGAAAACAAAACATATGTCATCATGGGAATCGCTAATAAGCGTAGTATTGCTTTTGGTGTCGCTAAAGTTTTAGATCAATTAGGTGCTAAATTAGTATTTACTTACCGTAAAGAACGTAGCCGTAAAGAGCTTGAAAAATTATTAGAACAATTAAATCAACCAGAAGCGCACTTATATCAAATTGATGTTCAAAGCGATGAAGAGGTTATTAATGGTTTTGAGCAAATTGGTAAAGATGTTGGCAATATCGATGGTGTATATCATTCAATCGCATTTGCTAATATGGAAGACTTACGCGGACGTTTTTCTGAAACTTCACGTGAAGGTTTCTTGTTAGCTCAAGACATTAGTTCTTACTCACTAACTATCGTTGCTCATGAAGCTAAAAAATTAATGCCAGAAGGTGGTAGCATTGTTGCAACAACATATTTAGGTGGCGAATTCGCAGTTCAAAACTACAATGTGATGGGTGTTGCTAAAGCGAGCTTAGAAGCAAATGTTAAATATTTAGCATTAGACTTAGGTCCAGATAATATTCGCGTTAATGCAATTTCAGCTGGTCCAATCCGTACATTAAGTGCAAAAGGTGTGGGTGGTTTCAATACAATTCTTAAAGAAATCGAAGAGCGTGCACCTTTAAAACGTAACGTTGATCAAGTAGAAGTAGGTAAAACAGCGGCTTACTTATTAAGTGACTTATCAAGTGGCGTTACAGGTGAAAATATTCATGTAGATAGCGGATTCCACGCAATTAAATAATATCATTCAACAGCTTTGTTCACGTTATTATATATGTGAGCAAAGCTTTTTTTGCTTTTATAATAATCGGACTGATGGAAAATCATTTGATATTTCATCTGACTGATTTTTTTATGCACAAAAAAATCGCCTCAAAAGCAGTAGTTTCAACTTTTGAGGCGATAGTATCTTATATTATTAAAAGACATCCACAGAATTAGTCCTTAACATTACTGTTTGCTTTATCAATAATGCGTTGGCGGTATTTGAAAATATTACTAACAACCGTTTTAAGTACAGCATATAATGGCACTGCAATCAGAACTAATGTAAAGCCACCTAAATCTCCTGCTGCTAAAATAACAACGATAATTGTTAAAGGATGGATACTTAAAGATTTACCCATTACATTTGGTGTAATGATATTACCTTCAAGTTGGTGTGCAATTAATGTAATGATACAAACCCATATAAATGTAGTAGGACTATCTATAATACCGAGTATTGCTGCAGGTGCAAATGATAACCATGAACCTAAGAAAGGAATTAAGTTTGCGACACCAGCAAATAGTACTAATAAAGGAATATATGGTAAGTCAATAATTGAATAACCGATATATAAGAATATACCTAAAATAACACTGACAGTTACTTGACCTTGAATGTAAGATTTTAATGTAAAGTTTAAATCAGTTAATAAATCTACGAAAAATACTTTACGTTCACCTTTGAAAAATTTAGCAACAGCTGGGATAAATTTTTCATGGTCTTTTAACATATAAATTAAGAAGAATGGAACCATAATCAATAAGAAGATGGTTGAAATTAATGATGTAATGTACTGTAATGAATTAGATAAAATATTAGTAACGCCATCACCCATTGATTTAACCATATTTGTAATTCTACTTGTTACATCTTCAGGTGATTTATCCATTTGAGCTAGTGCGAATTTAATAATTTGCTCTGCTTCTTTTTGTAGGGCAGGTGTTTGACTAATTAAATTGTTGATATTTGAAATGATGATTGGTGCAACAAACGCAACAATTAAGCCGATAATAGCAAACAAAGCTAACATGATTGTTGTTATACTAGCCCATCTTGGAAAACCGACTTTTTCAAGTAAGTTTTGAAAAGGTAGACAGATATAAAATAAAAAACCGCTAATTAAAAATGGAAGAAATACAGAACCGATGATTGTAGCTATTGGAGTAAATACTTCGTGCACTTCCATAAATAGTTTGATGAGAATGAACAGCATAATCAGAGCGATGCCAGTTCGGAACCAAACCTTGTTTAACATAAACGATGTTCCTCCTATTTTTCTAAACTTAGTTATTATTTAGTATATCCTAAATAGCAGTGCTTAAAAAGGTTAATATTTTTTAAATATACTTAAATTAACCATTCACTTTCTATTTTAAGATATTTACTTTCAATTGTTTGTGAGACTTTTCAATGACTCGTAAGTCTGCAAATGAATCAAACAGTACCAATTTATATGAATAACTTATTTTAATATTAAACGTGTTTAAATAATGAAATGATCATATTATTATTTATAAGAATATTCTGAAAAATATATTGAAGTGTCTCGTGCTTAATCGTATAATATTTTTATGTTTAAACAATAGGGGGAATCTTATGATTGAAAAATTAGTAACCTTTTTAAATGAGGTTGTTTGGAGTAAGCCATTAGTTTATGGTTTGCTAATTACTGGTGTGCTATTTACATTGCGTATGCGATTTTTTCAAGTTAGACATTTTAAAGAAATGATTCGATTAATGTTTCAAGGAGAGAAGTCTCCTAATGGTATTTCAAGTTTTCAAGCGATAGCCATGTCTTTAGCAGGCAGGGTTGGTACAGGTAATATTGTCGGTGTATCTACTGCAATATTTATAGGAGGACCTGGTGCAGTATTTTGGATGTGGATTACTGCGTTTTTAGGTGCAAGTAGTGCTTTTATTGAATCTACACTTGGTCAAATATTCAAGAGAGTTGAAAATAATGAATACCGTGGTGGACCAGCGTATTATATTGAATATGGTATTGGTGGTAAATTTGGTAAAATTTACGGAATTATCTTTGCTATTGTTACGATTATCTCAGTAGGTCTGTTGCTTCCTGGTGTGCAATCTAACGCTATAGCAAGTTCTATGCACAATGCGATTCATGTTCCACAATGGTTAATGGGTGGTATTGTTGTAGTTATTTTGGGATTAATTATTTTTGGTGGTGTACGTAGTATTGCCAATGTTGCAACAGCCGTTGTACCATTTATGGCAATTATTTACATACTAATGGCTGTCATTATCATTTGTATCAATATACAAGAAGTGCCAGCGTTATTTGCATTAATTTTCAAATCAGCATTTGGATTACAATCTGCTTTTGGTGGTATCGTTGGCGCAATGATAGAGATTGGTGTTAAACGTGGATTATACTCAAATGAGGCTGGTCAAGGTACAGGTCCACACGCAGCAGCGGCAGCAGAAGTATCACATCCAAGTAAACAAGGTCTAGTACAAGCATTTTCAGTTTATATTGATACATTATTTGTATGTACTGCAACTGCTCTGATTATACTTATTTCTGGTACATATAATGTGACTGATGGTACGGTTAATGCGAATGGCACACCGCATTTAATTAAAGACGGTGGGATTTATGTTGAAAATGCAACAGGCAAAGATTATTCAGGAACTGCGATGTATGCACAAGCCGGCATTGATAAAGCGTTCCATGGCAGTGGTTATCAATTTGATCCTACTTTCTCTGGTGTAGGTTCGTACTTTATTGCATTTGCTTTATTCTTCTTTGCATTTACTACTATTTTGTCGTACTACTACATTACAGAAACAAATGTTGCTTATTTAACGCGTAATCAAAATAATCAAGTTTCATCGGTATTTATTAATATTGCACGTGTGATTATTTTGTTCGCTACATTTTACGGTGCAGTTAAAACAGCTGATGTAGCATGGGCATTCGGTGATTTAGGTGTAGGTCTAATGGCTTGGTTAAATATCATTGCGATTTGGATTTTACATAAGCCTGCCGTAAATGCTTTAAAAGATTATGAAATTCAAAAGAAACGTTTAGGCAACGGTTATAATGCAGTTTATCAACCTGATCCGAATAAATTACCTAATGCTGTCTTTTGGTTGAAGACATATCCAGAACGTTTAAAACAAGCACGTGTCAAAAAGTAATCTACTTTTGTTTATAGTATATGTAGTGATCATTTGATAAAAAAGAAAAAGTATTGAGAATTTTAGGTGCTCAGAAATTTGAATTTTAAAATATAGTGTCTCTTGGTACAATAATAATACAATTACTAGGGGGCACTTTTTTATGTTGGAATTTAAAGCTGGAAAGATTAATAAACATGTTTTATATAGTGATATTTTAAATAGAGATGTCACACTAAGTATTTATTTGCCAGAATCTTATAATCAACTTGTTAAATATAATGTCATTCTTTGCTTTGACGGATTAGATTTTTTACGTTTCGGGAGAATACAACGTACATATGAATCGTTAATCAAAGAAGCGCGTATTGATAATGCGATTATTGTCGGATTCCATTATGAAGACGTTGATAAGCGTAGAGAGGAATTTCATCCACAAGGAAGTCGTTCTCATTTAACTATTCAATCAGTCGGTAAAGAAATATTGCCATTTATTGACTCGACGTTTTCTACACTGAAAGTAGGTAATGCAAGGTTATTAGTAGGGGATAGTTTAGCGGGTAGTATTGCCTTATTAACGGCGTTGACCTATCCAACGATCTTTAGTCGTGTAGCAATGTTAAGTCCACATTCAGATGAAAAAGTATTAGATAAGCTAAATCAATGTGCTAATAAAGAACAATTGACAATTTGGCATGTCATTGGTCTAGATGAAAAAGATTTCACTTTACCAACAAATGGTAAGCGTGCCGATTTCTTAACACCGAATAGAGAATTAGCTGAACAAATTAAGAAATATAATATAACTTATTATTACGATGAATTTGAAGGTGGTCACCAATGGAAAGATTGGAAACCATTGCTGTCAGATATATTATTGTATTTTTTAAGTAATCAGTCACCGGATCAATTATATGAGTAATATGTTCTTATATAACTGATTATTGTAGTGGTTTTATCTTCAAAAGAGGGGCAATTTTAGGGCACTTAGGTATTATATTAAGAGAAAGGCATATTCCTGCAATAACAACGGATAAAGAGCTTCAAGAAGGTGAAATGTATAGAATAGTGAAGGGGGGAATTTACAGTGAATAATAAGCTTATATATACCTCTTATGATGGTGATAACATACCATTGATAGATAGTTTTATTAAACTTGTTATTGATTTTAAATATATTCCAATAAATCCAACTAAATCATTAGGATATTATATATCTACATCGATTCATGACAATGACAAAGGTGAGTGTTTAAGAGACTGCTTGTCTTTGGAAATGATTTGTGATGAACTTTGGGTATTCATAGACAATAATAAATATATTCCAGAAGGAGTTCGGTTAGAAATAGCCACATGGTTAAAATATAAATCCTCTCCAGTTAAGTATATAAGCATACCTTCTTTATTAGAGAATTCGAGTATAAATGACGATTTATTTTTAGACTTTGATGATTCAAATATACTTAAAGAAAAGGAAATTTCCGAACTAGTACCGAAAAAAAGTGAATTAAGACCTGTAAATTGTATTAATATACTTCCCGAACACCATAAATATATAGACTGGGTAAAGTATCATTTATTTTACAACAAATTCGTACCTTTGGATTATTTAAGTATAAAGCCCTATATTTATTTTGATAATATAGAACATTATAAAAGTGAGTTATCGCTATTGAATGAACGATGTAATAACATTTCTGTTATGCCATATTATGTGAGTGAAGATAATTTTAATTTATCTTTTTCAGAATGTAAAATACCTAAATATATTAAGAAAGATTGGGCTATAACAACAATGGAGAATAAAAATTAACATGGATATATCATTAAATTTCAATCATTATATTGATTTAAAAAAGAGTATTAAAAATTTATGCTTAATGAAAAAGTTTGAGCCCTATGTAACCAATGAAAATTATGATTTTATTGAAATGCCTTTGGTAGTAGATGGAAATTATGTGCTCTTAAAAATTTATCAAGAAAAAGACGCTTTAATTAAACTTCATTATCAGGAAGTATTAAACTCTAATCGAAAAAGTGTAATACAAGAAAGTGATATAGTTAGAATTTCACGAAGCATACTTAATGAAGCTCTTGATATCAATAGTAATATAAAATATAAATCTGATACTTTTGGATTAACTATTATATCCGATGCAGATAATTACACAACATTAATACGGACTATACTTGCTCAGCAAGTGAGCATAGAACAAGCCAATAAACTATTTTTATTATTTATTAATACTTATGGTGAAATTTTTGAACTAAATAACAAAGAATACACTTTTTTAAATTGGGATAAAATATTCAGTCGAATATATAAAGAACAAAAGGTTTTAGTAGGTACGACTAATAATAGAAAGCAGGCTATCATAACTCTTGCTGAATTACATATAAAAAACGGCTTAAGAGAAAATGTTTTACAAGTTATTTCAAGTATAAAAGGTATAGGTGCTTGGACAGTGCAAATGTTTATGCTATTTCAATTTCCTCACGTAGCTTTTGAAAATATTCCTGTAGCAGACATAGGTTTGCACAGGGCCATAGAAAAAAATCATGATCTTCCACATAAATCGATTGATAAAAGTAAGGGAGAATCTTACTTCCAAAACATGAAATCTATAGATGTGTTTAAATATTGGTATATATACATGGTTGAATAGATGTTTAAGCAGTTTGTTGTACAGTAAAAATAAAACTTATTAAATATAAGGATTGCTTAATCTCTTTTCTAATTATTCAACTCCCGATGTAATATTCTGTAAATTACTTTACAGAATATGTTTACTTTACGTACTTTTTAAATGAAAGGTAAGAGTAGATAAACTTTTTAAAGACCTATTTCTGAAATAATAGAAGATACTACTTTATTTATATAATTGTTGGATTATCTTAAATAGGCAGTATAGTGGCTATTTATCATGCCAGTTCTATCATTTTTTTCGAAAAAGGAATTATTAAGATGATTATCACATTACTACCGGAAAGGTTTAAGGTAATTGATGTAGAAGATTCTCAATATATTTTTTCTGCGATACATTTTTGTATCTATAAACCAATTACATACGAATGTGGTATGGAGTTCTTTAACTAAAAATAATATATAACTGTTACTAGAAATCAATATTTTTTGTTTATTATAGAATCCTATCACAACAAGCTTAAATGAATATTGTAATAGAAACGCACTGAATTGTTTAAAGGTTTAACTAGACTGTCTAGATAAATTTGACGATGATATAGTCTGGTCTATAATATAATTTATAAAAGATTTTACTGTTTAATTTAATTTAAATTTGTCGAAATTGCAAAAGATGTATAATGAATTATTTTTAATGTAACGGTTTTCAAAGAAATTTGATATAATAGCAATAGGTTAAACAAAGGAGGAATTCAGATGATTTTAGGATTAGCATTAATTCCATCAAAGTCATTTCAAGAAGCGGTGGATTCTTACCGTAAAAGATATGATAAACAGTATTCACGAATTAAACCACATGTGACAATTAAAGCGCCATTTGAAATTGAAGATGGTGATTTAGATTCTGTCATTGAACAGGTTAGAGCTCGTATTAATGGTATACCAGCAGTAGAAGTTCATGCTACAAAAGCTTCTAGCTTCAAACCAACGAACAATGTGATTTACTTTAAAGTTGCGAAGACGGACGACTTAGAAGAATTGTTTAATCGCTTTAATGGAGAAGATTTCTATGGAGAAGCTGAACATGTTTTTGTGCCACACTTTACAATAGCACAAGGACTATCTAGCCAAGAATTCGAAGATATTTTTGGTCAAGTAGCATTAGCTGGGGTAGACCATAAAGAAATTATCGATGAATTAACTTTGTTACGTTTTGACGATGACGAAGATAAATGGAAAGTTATTGAAACGTTTAAATTAGCTTAAGTAACATAATAGTATTGTTAATCGTAGTATGTTTGAATTAATAAGAAAATGGTCATTTTTATTGAATGTAATAAAAATGACCATTTTCTTTATTTTAAAATACGTTTTAACCTTACTTAGCTTTTTCTCTATTTGCTATAAAGTAGCTTCCATAAAATACAGCTAAGACTAAAAAGATTAATGCCGAGAAATAAAATGTATTGTTTAAATTGTTGGTAAATTGTGTAATTAATCCGCCAAATAATGGCCCGATCATTGAGCCGAATCCTTGGATACTATTAAAAACACCCCAAGTTTCTTCTTGTTCATCTGATTTGATAAATCGTGCCATAAAGGTATTCCATGCTGGTAATAAGATGCCATACATTAGACCGATAGCTAAAGCGATAATCCACACGATGTGAATATTAACAATCATAGATAGAGTGAAAATTAATATCATGTATAAAATAAATCCGCTTAGAATAACACCATACATATAGTTTCTGCTGCGGTTATCTATTAGTTTCGATAAAAATAGCATCGAAACTGCACAGCCGATACCACCAATAATGATTGCAACAGTATATTCAATTGTGCTTACGTTAATAACCTTAGTAGCATATGTTGGTAATATAGGAACTAGGGCAGCAATTGCGGCACCTTGTAAAAGAATACCAGGGAACAACAATAAATGGCGCTTTGTCACATCAACAATTTGTCTCAATTGAGCTTTAACTGGACGAGTATTATAATTTGTTAACTTTACATCGACAAAATAATATAATATCCATGCAATTAAAACGACTAAAGACATCATGAAGGCAAAGCGTGTTGGGTGCACTTTGATAAGTAGATTCATAAAAACCATACCTACCAATAGGCCTAACAACCATGAAAAATAAACATAGCCCATTTGTTTGCCACGTTTATCTTCTTCAACACTGGATAACATAATGACCCAAATAGGACTAACTGCAATACCGAGCATCATAGCACTAAATATGATTACAAAAGGTGATGCTGGAAACCAAATAACTAAAAATAAACTTGTAAATGCTAAAATAAATCCAGTCGTTAAAACGATTTTTGTGCCGAATTTTTTCAGTAAAAAGCCTATAACAAAGTTTGTAGATGCATCAGCAATAAAATGTATTGAAAATGCTAGAGACGTTATTGCTACAGCAATGGATGTAACTGTTGGCAAGAAATTAATATAGCTTAGGATATACATGCCTCTCGCAAATTCCATTAAAAATAAGATAATAAGCATTAAAATGAAATTTTTATGATTAGCGTAATTATTTAACGAAGAATCTTGCATATAAAGGAACCTTTCCATAAATCTCTTGTGGTTGTGATGAATGACCGATTAAATCAAGTAAGTCTCGACATATTGTCTGTGTAGCATACTTAATTTTATCTTGTTCCATTGTACTAATCATGTTAGTTAATTGCTCATTACCATTCGTTAAACTAGCTACAATTTTTATTGCTTCTTCTGGAGTATCAGCGATTTTACCAAAACCTTTTTCTTCAAAGTAAAGGGCATTTTCAAGCTCTTGACCAGGTGCAGGATTTAGGAAAATCATTGGAATACAACGGGCGAAACCTTCAGTTATTGTGATACCACCAGGTTTCGTAATCATAAGTTGACTTGATGCCATCCATTCATTCATGTGTTTGGTATAACCTAGAATCAATACATTCTCGTTAGATTTAAACTTAGCTGTTAAAGAACGCTTTAGCTCTTTGCTTTTACCACAAATCATAACTACTTGTGCATTTGCACTTTTCGCTAATATATCAGTGATCATCGTGTCAAAACCTTTAGATACACCAAATGCACCAGCTGACATTAAAATAGTTTGCTTATCTGGATCTAAGTTGTTGTCTATTAACCACTGCTTTTGATTAATAGGTGTTTCAAATTTGTTATCAATAGGAATACCAGTCACTTTAACTGTTGAAGGATCAATACCTACGTCTATGAAGTCTTGTTTCGTTTCTTTTGTTGCCACATAATATCTTGTTGAATACGGCGTAATCCAGTTTTTATGTAAGCGATAGTCTGTCATCACTGTAGCAACTGGAATATTAATGTTAAATTGTTCAGTTAGTACCGACATAACTGGTGTAGGAAATGTTAATAATATTAAATCTGGCTTTTCTTTTATCAATAAATTAATTAATTTATTAAGTCCATAGTATTTGTAGAAACATTTGTCTAGTTTATCTGGGCGGCTGTAATAAAACCCTTTGTACATATTTCTAAAATATTTAAAGCTATTGATATACCATTTTTTACAAATAGAAGTCAAGATTGGATGAGCTTCCATAAATAAATCGTGCTCAATGACGCTTAAATGGTCTAGATTCATATCATTAAGTTGATTAACGATACTCTGTGTAACTTGCATATGACCGTTACCGAATGAGCCAGTAATAATCAATATCTTTTTATTTTGAGTAACCATTAATAGCCACCCTCCGTTAGTTTGAAAATTTTATTTAAGTGTAACTTATTTTACGGCATTATAAAAGAAATAAAGACGCAAAGTCGTTACATTTATAGCAATTTTAATCAATAGATGAATTGATACAAAATAAAACGTTATTTTATAAAGCAATTTATTGTTCTATGTTTTATTTGTATATTTAAAATTATCCAGTATACAATTATAGCATATTTTTGGAAACAATTATGATATTATACCATGTTACAAGATGGTTTTAATAATTTAAGATGAGCCATAATTGTGAAACTAATTCATAATACCGTATGTTTTATTTTTAATAGTAGAAATTAGAAAATGCTGATTAGTAGGATATAACAGTGAAATTATAAATTTATTAACATCAACAAAACGTGTATAATAAACATATTGTAGAAAAAGGAGCGGTTCAGTTTGGATGCAAGTACGTTGTTTAAGAAAGTAAAAGTAAAGCGTGTATTGGGTTCTTTAGAACAACAAATAGATGATATCACTACTGATTCACGTACAGCGAGAGAAGGTAGCATTTTTGTCGCTTCAGTTGGATATACTGTAGACAGTCATAAGTTCTGTCAAAGTGTAGCTGATCAAGGGTGTAAGTTGGTAGTGGTCAATAAAGAACAATCATTACCAGCTAACGTAACACAAGTGGTTGTGCCGGACACATTAAGAGTAGCTAGTATTCTAGCACACACATTATTTGATTATCCGAGTCATCAGTTAGTGACATTTGGTGTAACAGGTACAAATGGTAAAACTTCTATTGCGACGATGATTCATTTAATTCAAAGAAAGTTACAAAAAAATAGTGCATATTTAGGAACTAACGGTTTCCAAATTAATGAAACAAAGACAAAAGGTGCAAATACGACACCAGAAACAGTTTCTTTAACTAAGAAAATTAAAGAAGCAGTTGATGCAGGCGCTGAATCCATGACATTAGAAGTATCAAGCCATGGCTTAGTATTAGGACGACTGCGAGGCGTTGAATTTGACGTTGCAATATTTTCAAATTTAACACAAGACCATTTAGATTTTCATGGCACAATGGAAGCATACGGACACGCGAAGTCTTTATTGTTTAGTCAATTAGGTGAAGATTTGTCGAAAGAAAAGTATGTCGTGTTAAACAATGACGATTCATTTTCTGAGTATTTAAGAACAGTGACGCCTTATGAAGTATTTAGTTATGGAATTGATGAGGAAGCCCAATTTATGGCTAAAAATATTCAAGAATCTTTACAAGGTGTCAGCTTTGATTTTGTAACGCCTTTTGGAACTTACCCAGTAAAATCGCCTTATGTTGGTAAGTTTAATATTTCTAATATTATGGCGGCAATGATTGCGGTGTGGAGTAAAGGTACATCTTTAGAAACGATTATTAAAGCTGTTGAAAATTTAGAACCTGTTGAAGGGCGATTAGAAGTTTTAGATCCTTCGTTACCTATTGATTTAATTATCGATTATGCACATACAGCTGATGGTATGAACAAATTAATCGATGCAGTACAGCCTTTTGTAAAGCAAAAGTTGATATTTTTAGTTGGTATGGCAGGCGAACGTGATTTGACTAAAACGCCTGAAATGGGACGAGTTGCCTGTCGTGCAGATTATGTCATTTTCACACCGGATAATCCGGCAAATGATGACCCGAAAATGTTAACAGCAGAATTAGCCAAAGGTGCAACACATCAAAACTATATAGAATTTGATGATCGTGCAGAAGGGATAAAACATGCAATTGACATAGCTGAGCCTGGGGATACTGTCGTTTTAGCATCAAAAGGAAGAGAACCATATCAAATCATGCCAGGGCATATTAAGGTGCCACATCGAGATGATTTAATTGGCCTTGAAGCAGCTTACAAAAAGTTCGGTGGTGGCCCTGTTGGTCAATAAAAGACTTATTGATGAAGGTAAAACTATTGATGTTTATTTATTCGAAGCATTAAATGACCAGATAATCATTGCTATACCAGATTGGTTTTGGTCATATCAGATGGCAATGACATTAGATGAAGAAACTTGTTTTGAAGCAATACTCATGCAATTGTTTGTTTTTAAAGAAGAGGAAGAGGCAGAGTCGATTGCATCACAACTAACAGATTGGATAGAAACATATAAAAAGGAGAAAGACTAATGAACTTAAAGCAAGAAGTTGAGTCTAGAAAGACTTTTGCGATTATTTCACATCCCGATGCAGGGAAAACAACGTTAACTGAAAAACTATTGTACTTTAGTGGTGCCATTCGTGAAGCGGGTACAGTTAAAGGGAAGAAGACTGGTAAATTTGCGACAAGTGACTGGATGAAAGTTGAACAAGAACGTGGTATTTCTGTAACAAGTTCAGTAATGCAATTTGATTATGATGATTATAAAATCAATATCTTAGATACACCAGGACATGAAGACTTTTCAGAAGATACGTATAGAACATTAATGGCAGTTGACAGTGCTGTCATGGTCATAGACTGTGCAAAAGGTATTGAACCACAAACCTTGAAGTTATTTAAAGTTTGTAAAATGCGTGGTATTCCAATCTTTACATTCATTAATAAATTAGACCGAGTAGGTAAAGAACCATTTGAATTATTAGATGAAATCGAAGAGACATTAAATATTGAAACATACCCTATGAATTGGCCAATTGGTATGGGGCAAAGTTTCTTTGGCATCATTGATAGAAAGTCTAAAACAATTGAACCATTTAGAGATGAAGAAAATATATTACATTTGAATGATGATTTTGAGTTGGAAGAAGATCATGCAATTACAAATGATAGTGCTTTTGAACAAGCGATTGAAGAATTAATGTTGGTTGAAGAAGCGGGTGAAGCCTTTGATAATGACGCGCTGTTGAGTGGAGACTTAACATCTGTATTTTTCGGTTCAGCTTTAGCTAACTTTGGTGTACAAAATTTCTTAAATGCATATGTTGATTTTGCGCCAATGCCAAATGCGAGACAAACAAAAGAAGAGGTTGAAGTAAGCCCGTTTGATGATTCATTTTCAGGATTTATCTTTAAAATTCAAGCCAACATGGATCCTAAACACCGTGATAGAATTGCCTTTATGCGTGTCGTTAGTGGTGCATTTGAACGTGGTATGGATGTTACTTTGCAACGTACTAATAAAAAGCAAAAGATCACACGTTCAACGTCATTTATGGCAGACGATAAAGAAACTGTGAATCATGCTGTAGCAGGCGATATCATTGGACTATATGATACTGGTAATTATCAAATTGGAGATACTTTAGTTGGGGGAAAACAAACCTACAGTTTCCAAGATTTACCACAATTTACGCCAGAAATTTTTATGAAAGTTTCTGCTAAAAACGTCATGAAACAGAAGCATTTCCATAAAGGTATTGAACAATTAGTACAAGAAGGTGCGATTCAATACTATAAAACATTACACACAAACCAAATTATTTTAGGTGCTGTTGGTCAGTTACAATTTGAAGTTTTCGAACATAGAATGAAAAACGAATATAATGTTGATGTTGTTATGGAGCCAGTAGGCCGTAAAATTGCACGTTGGATTGAAAATGAAGACCAAATTACAGATAAGATGAACACATCAAGATCGATTTTAGTGAAAGATAGATATGACGATTTAGTATTCTTATTTGAAAATGAATTTGCAACAAGATGGTTCGAAGAGAAATTCCCTGAAATTAAATTGTATAGTTTACTTTAACGGCTCAATAGTATAATCGAATTTGTTACTTTAAAAATAATTGTTTCGTTGAAGAAAAATAAATTGTATATTTTAAAAGAAAAAGGTATACTATGATGTATCAAATGAATAACCTATGGCATTTTGTCAGAGGGGAGTAACTTAAGAATCATGACCGTATAAATGATTCGACACTTTATCGTCATTACGAAGATATCTTCCGGTAAAGTGGGCAATTTAAATTGCTTAGTGAGACCTTTGCTATTTATTTAGCATAGGTCTTTTTGTTTGTACTTAACTTATTTATTTAAAGGAGTTGTACATGTTAATGGATCCAAGTTTGATCTTACCTTATTTATGGGTACTTGTCGTTTTAGTATTTTTAGAAGGCTTATTAGCAGCAGATAACGCGATAGTTATGGCTGTAATGGTTAAGCACTTACCACCCGAACAACGTAAAAAAGCTTTGTTTTACGGTTTGTTAGGTGCATTTGTATTTAGATTTTTAGCATTATTCTTGATTAGTATTATCGCGAACTTTTGGTTTATTCAAGCTGCAGGAGCGGTTTACTTAATTTATATGTCAATCAAAAATCTGTGGCAGTTCTTTAAACACCCAGAAATTGAAAGTCCTGAAGCTGGAGATGATCATCATTATGATGAATCTGGTGAAGAGATTAAAGCAAGTAACAAATCATTCTGGGGAACTGTGTTGAAAATAGAATTTGCAGATATCGCATTTGCCATTGATTCTATGCTTGCTGCTTTAGCTATTGCTGTAACACTTCCTAAAGTTGGTATTCACTTTGGTGGTATGGACTTAGGTCAGTTCGTAGTCATGTTCCTAGGTGGAATGATTGGTGTTATTCTAATGCGTTATGCAGCAACATGGTTCGTAGAGCTATTAAACAAATATCCAGGACTTGAAGGTGCAGCCTTCGCGATCGTTGGTTGGGTAGGTGTTAAGTTAGTTGTCATGGTATTAGCGCACCCAGACATTGCTGTATTGCCTGAGCACTTCCCACATGGCGTATTATGGCAATCTATTTTCTGGACAGTACTAATTGGATTAGTAATTATCGGTTGGTTAGGTTCAGTTGTTAAAAATAAAAAATCGCATAAATAATTGATGTGAAGCGGACAATCTTAATTTAGTTTAAGGTTGTCCTTTTTCATTTGGTGGATAACCACGAAAATGGATTTTGAAGAATATGAATCAAAAGATGCGATATAGTATTAAGAAAATGTGCCTTTTATATTTAGCATTTTTTCAATAGAAATTATATAGATTTTAAAGCAAATTAAGTGTTAATGTGTCATAATGAAAAGTGATTTTATTGAATGGAGTGGACATTAGTGGATATTGGTAAAAAACATGTAATTCCTAAAAGTCAGTACCGACGTAAGCGTCGTGAATTCTTCCACAACGAAGACAGAGAAGAAAATTTAAATCAACATCAAGATAAACAAAATATAGATAATACAACATCAAAAAAAGCAGATAAGCAAATACATAAAGATTCAATTGATAAGCACGAACGTTTTAAAAATAGTTTATCATCGCATTTAGAACAGAGAAACCGTGATCTTAATGAGGATAAAGCTGAAGAAAGTAAAAGTAATCAGGATAGTAAATCAGCATATAACAGAAATCATTATTTAACAGACGATGTATCTAAAAAACAAAATTCATTAGATTCAGTGGACCAAGATACAGAGAAATCAAAATATTATGATCAAAATACTGAAGCGACTTTATCAACTAAATCAACCGATAAAGTAGAATCAACTGACATGAGAAAGCTAAGTTCAGATAAAAACAAAGTTGGTCATGAAGAGCAACATGTACTTTCTAAACCTTCAGAACATGATAAAGAGACTAGAATTGATTTTGAGTCTTCAAGAACTGATTCAGACAGCTCGATGCAGACAGAGAAAATAAAAAAAGACAGTTCAGATGGAAATAAAAGTAGTAATCTGAAATCTGAAGTATTATCAGACAAATCAAATACAGAAACAAAATTGTCGGAATCTGATGATGAAGTAAATAATCAGAAGCCATTGACTTTGCCGGAAGAACAGAAATTGAAAAGACAGCAAAGTCAAAATGAGCAAACAAAAACCTATACATATGGTGATAGCGAACAAAATGACAAGTCTAATCATGAAAATGATTTAAGTCATCATACACCATCGATAAGTGATGATAAAGATAACGTTATGAGAGAAGATCGTATTGTTGACGATAATCCTGATAATGATATCAATACGCCATCATTATCAAAAACAGATGACGCTCGAAAACTTGATGAAAAAATTCATGTCGAAGATAAACATAAACAAAATGCAGACTCGTCTGAAACGGTGGGATATCAAAATCAGTCAAGTGCATCTCATCGTAGAACTGAAAAAAGAAATATGGCTATTAATGACCATGATAAATTAAAGAATCAAAAACCAAATACAAAGACATCGGCAAATAATAATCAAAAAAAGGCTACATCAAAATTGAACAAAGGGCGCGCTACAAATAATAATTATAGTGACATTTTGAAAAAGTTTTGGATGATGTATTGGCCTAAATTAGTTATTCTAATGGGTATTATTATTCTAATTGTTATTTTGAATGCCATTTTTAATAATGTGAATAAAAATGATCGCATGAATGATAATAATGATGCAGATGCTCAAAAATATACGACAACGATGAAAAATGCCAATAACACAGTTAAATCGGTCGTTACAGTTGAAAATGAAACATCAAAAGATTCATCATTACCTAAAGATAAAGCATCTCAAGACGAAGTAGGATCAGGTGTTGTATATAAAAAATCTGGAGATACGTTATATATTGTTACGAATGCACACGTTGTCGGTGATAAAGAAAATCAAAAAATAACTTTCTCGAATAATAAAAGTGTTGTTGGGAAAGTGCTTGGTAAAGATAAATGGTCAGATTTAGCTGTTGTTAAAGCGACTTCTTCAGACAGTTCAGTGAAAGAGATAGCTATTGGAGATTCAAATAATTTAGTGTTAGGAGAGCCAATATTAGTCGTAGGTAATCCACTTGGTGTAGACTTTAAAGGCACTGTGACAGAAGGTATTATTTCAGGTCTGAACAGAAATGTTCCTATTGATTTCGATAAAGATAATAAATATGATATGTTGATGAAAGCTTTCCAAATTGATGCATCAGTAAATCCAGGTAACTCGGGTGGTGCTGTCGTCAATAGAGAAGGAAAATTAATTGGTGTAGTTGCAGCTAAAATTAGTATGCCAAATGTTGAAAATATGTCATTTGCAATACCTGTTAATGAAGTACAAAAGATTGTAAAAGATTTAGAAACAAAAGGTAAAATTGACTATCCGGATGTAGGTGTTAAAATGAAGAATATTGCCAATCTAAATAGTTTTGAAAGACAAGCAGTTAAATTGCCAGGAAAAGTTAAGAACGGTGTTGTTGTAGATCAAGTTGACAACAATGGTTTAGCAGATCAATCTGGTCTGAAAAAAGGTGATGTAATTACTGAATTAGATGGCAAACTTTTAGAAGATGATTTACGCTTTAGGCAGATTATATTTAGTCATAAAGATGACTTGAAATCAATTACAGCGAAGATTTATAGAGATGGTAAAGAGAAAGAAATTAATATTAAACTAAAATAATGTTGAGGTGAACAACGTGTCAATTTTTAGCCAGTTTTTAAAAAGATCAAGCCCTCAACAAGGTATTGTATTGTACTATATCGTCGCAATTGTCGTTGCATTTTTATTATTAAACTTACCGTATGTTCATAAACCAGGTGTAGAAGTAAATCCAATTGACACATTATTTGTTGCCGTATCCGGAATTAGTGTTACTGGATTGTCTCCGATAAGTATTGTCGATACCTATTCTACATTTGGACAATTAATTATCCTCGTGATATTAAATATTGGTGGAATTGGCGTCATGGCAATTGGTACGATGTTATGGGTGGTACTAGGTAAACATATTGGAATTAGAGAACGTCAGTTAATTATGTTAGATAATAACAAAAACACAATGAGTGGTACCGTCAAATTGATTATTGATATTGTAAAATCAATATTTGTAATCGAACTCGTAGGAGCCATGTTATTAGCATTTTACTTTTATCGAGATAATCCAGATTTAAAATATGCAATCATGCAAGGTGTTTTTGTTTCTATTTCTGCCACTACCAATGGTGGACTAGATATTACAGGTAAGTCATTAATTCCTTATGCACATGATTATTTTGTACAAGCGATAGTTATATTTTTAATAATTTTAGGATCAATCGGCTTCCCAGTATTATTAGAAGTTAAAGCTTATATTCAAAATAGGGTTACTAATTTTAGATTTTCATTATTTACTAAAATTACGACATCAACATATTTATTCCTATTTATTGTTGGGGTATTAGCCATTCTATTATTTGAACATAACCATGCGTTCAAAGGATTAAGTTGGCATCAATCGTTATTCTATTCACTGTTTCAATCAGCGACTACAAGAAGTGCGGGTCTTCAAACAATTGATGTGACAACACTAAGTGACCCTACGAATATTATCATGGGTATTTTAATGTTTATAGGTTCTTCACCAAGTTCGGTTGGTGGCGGTATTCGTACAACAACTTTCGCTATTTTAATTTTGTTTTTAATTAACTTTAGTAATAATGCCGATAAAACATCCATAAAAGTATACAATAGAGAAGTACACATTATGGATATTCAACGTTCATTTGCAGTATTTACAATGGCGACAATTTTAACATTTTTAGGAATGCTAATTATATCAGCTACTGAAAATGGTAAGCTTACATTTTTACAAGTATTTTTTGAAGTCATGTCTGCATTTGGAACTTGTGGACTATCGCTTGGTGTCACAAGTGATATTAGTGATATTTCCAAGGTCGTACTAATGGTACTCATGTTTATAGGACGTGTTGGCTTAATATCATTTATCATTATGATAGCAGGACGTCGAGAACCAGATAAATTCCATTATCCAAAAGAACGTATTCAAATAGGATAATATAATAGCAATCTAAGTTTAGTTAATGTAGATTTTAACTGGAACTTAGATTGCTTTTTTAGTTTGTATTTTTAACTTATTTTATAAGACGATTGGTTTTGAAAATGGTAAACTAGTAACAATGAGAGGTGTAACATGATGGAAAAAAATGAAAACATTAATGTAGAGATTTTAACTACGTCAGATATGCATAGTCATTTCTTAAATGGTGATTATGGTTCAAATATTTATAGAGCTGGTACTTATGTTAACCAAGTAAGAGCACAAAATCATCGCGTCATTTTATTAGATAGTGGCGGAAGTTTAGCTGGCTCGTTAGCGGCCTATTATTATGCTATTGTTGCACCTTATAAACGACATCCAATGATAAAGTTGATGAACAGAATGCATTATGATGCTAGCGGTGTGAGTCCAAGTGAATTCAAGTTTGGTTTATCATTTTTAACTCGTTCAATTGCTTTGGCACGTTTTCCATGGTTATCAGCAAATATTGAATACAATGTTACTAAGGAGCCTTATTTTTCAACTCCATATTGTATTAAACATTTTGGTGACTTAAAAATTGCTATCGTAGGCGTTACAGCAGATGGTTTAATGGAAAATGAGTATTCTGAAATGGAGCAAGATGTATCTATTGAAAAGACATTAGTGGCCTCAAAACGATGGATTAGATATATCCATGAAGTTGAAGAGCCAGATTTTTTGATTGTAATTTATCATGGTGGATTGAATAAAATTAGTAATAGCACGAAAAATAAAAAGGCAAGTTCGAATGAAGCTGAAAAATTAATGGAAGAACTCGGTGTTATAGATTTAATGATTACAGCTCATCAGCATCAAACAATTGTCGGTCAAGATCATGAAACGTATTATGTTCAGGCTGGTCAAGATGCAAAAGAGCTTGTACATCTTTCGATTAATTTTAAAAAGAGAACAACAACTTATGATGTTGAAAGTATTGATTCTAAAGTGATTGACTTAAATGAGTATGAAGAGGATCAAGAATTATTAGATTTAACATTCTATGATAGAAAAGCAGTGGCTTATTGGTCACAGGAAATCATAAGTGATAAAGGTTTGATGTTATCAGTAAATGGGTTACAAGATTTAGTCTGTCAAACACATCCTTTTTCGCAATTATTACATGATGCAATTCACCTTGCATTTGATAATGATATAACATGTGTCCACGTGCCTATGAACGGAGAGAAGGGGTTGAGTGGACAGATTCGAAATGAAGATTTGTATCATGCATACCCATATCCAGATAAGCCCATGGATATGACAATTAGTGGTCAAAATATCAAAGATATATTGGAGTATAGTTATTCACATTTAGATTTTGTTAACGAGCAATTAAGCTTAACAATTATTGATGAAACATTATGTACAATGTGGCAAGGATTCAATTATGAGATTGATATGAATCAAGAACCTGGGCAACGAGTAATGTTAGATCAAATTGATTTGACTAAGAGTTATAGAGTTACAATGACTGACTATTGTTATCGTAACTACAAGAATTATTTAAAAAATGCTATTATACATGAATCATACGATGAAACGATGAGTACATTAATTGCAGAGAAGTTAAGAGATCCGAATTATCGTATTTCATGTAGTGATAATTTTGTAGTTAAAAACAGGTAAATATTGCTATGTAATAAATTAATTATAAGTTTAACAAGTATAAAAACCTTTCTTAGAGAAGATTAACTAGGAAAGGTTTTTAGAATTATAAAATTGATATAAAAGAACATTGAAATTCTCATTCATTATATATATAAGTAAACAAAAAAGCTTAAATGGTATATACCATTTAAGCAAGTAACGGAAACGGAGGGATTCGAACCCTCGCGCCGCTTTCGCGACCTACACCCTTAGCAGGGGCGCCTCTTCAGCCAACTTGAGTACGTTTCCAATGGCTCCACAGGTAGGACTCGAACCTACGACCGATCGGTTAACAGCCGATAGCTCTACCACTGAGCTACTGTGGATTAATTTGTATGTGTTTGAATATCAAGCACAAATATTATTATAACAAGATTAAGTTAATTTGCAATAGATACCTTAAAAAAATATGCAGAACATTTACACTATTTTTATAAAACATTCCGCATATTTTAAAAATAAACAATTTATTTATCTTCAAATAAAGAATAGCGTGTCAATGCTTCAAACACATTCAATGTGGCTTTATTATAATCTATTGGTTGGTCGGGATTTTTTGATATCATGCGAGATTGTTTATCTACCATATAATAGTAAAAAATGGAATTGTTATATTGATGCCATAAACTGTGGTATGAAACATGAAGAATGATTGATTCATTATTAATAAATGTCACTTTACATTTACGATTTTTTAATTCTTTAATACTTTCGATATAATGCATATTTAACCAAATATTTTCATTTTGTCTGTCAGAATGTGTTGGGAAAAAATAAGTTGGAAATAATGGTGTTAGTAAAATAGGTGGTTTACTAGAAATGCCAGTGATGCGGTTTGTCTCTGCTTTCTTGCCAAGATAAGTATTACCATAAAATTTGCAAGAGCGTTCAATGATTTTCTGGACTTTAAAAGGATTTTGAATACGCGTTTTGTCAAACCGAATTATTTCGCTACCATTTCTTTGATCGTCATCATCAAATGCTGGTCGAATAACCATGTCTCCTTTGCGTATCACATAAATATTTTGAGAATACATAAGCAAAACCTCGCTTTATTAAGTTTTAAACCATTAATATAAAAATACAATTAATGATATAAAGATATTTTATAATAAAATCCTGAGTTGTCAAGTTATTATTTTGGTGAAAATGTACAATATTTTTTAACTAATAGTCAGAATATTCATTGATTTCAAAATTAGAAAAATGTATACTTATTATAAATTAAAGAAAGGTAGTGGTTTCTATGAAATACAATACTAATGTTAAACATACAACTTTAGAAGCGTTTGTCACAACCGTCAATGATTTGGGTATTGAATTAATTATCAATGAAGCACTTCGAGAGGTAAGAAAACGACAGCTCATAGAACTTATAGATGACGCACTCGTCAATAAAGATGAAGCAGCATTTAATCAATATACGGCAGAATACAAAAATTTGGAGGCATTTCTCGGTGAATAACATTGATTCGAATTCTATAACGCAATCATAAAAGGACTATTCTTAACATCTCATACATGTAAGAATAGTCCTTTAATCGTTTATGACATTAATCTAATTAATTCATGTCTATCTATGTCACCGAAATAGTGATATAAATCATATTCTGATAGTGCTTCTTCTATGTGCTCAAAGTCGTGTAGACAGCCAACTAATGCATTTTCAAGGTCAGTGACATCTCCGACACCAAAGAAATCACCGAAAATTTTTGCATGTTCGATTTTACCTCGTTTAACATCAAACTTGATTTGTACAAATCCTTTTTCAAATTTTTCCTCGCGTTCAAAGTTATATTTAGGGTTTCTTCCATAATTCCATTCCCAAGTTCTATATTTGTCGTTACTTAACTTTTCAATATTTTCCCAATCTTCATCCGTTAATTTATATTCTTCTACTTCAGTTTCTCCAAAGATAGTTTTCAAGATGATTTTTTTAAATTCTTCAATTTCTAAAGGGTCATTTAAAAATTCTTGAATGTTTGCTACTCGTTTACGAACAGATTTAATACCTTTTGATTTAATCTTAGCTGGATTAACTTTTAGTGCATTCTGAACTTCGTCTAAATCACTATTTAACATCAACGTACCATGACTAAACATTCTATTTTTAACTTTAACCATAGCATTCCCTGAGATTTTCGCTTGTCCAACTTGAATATCGTTACGACCAGTTAATTCAGCATTTACGCCTAAAGATTGTAATGCTTGAACAATTGGTTCAGTGAATTTTTGGAAATTGTGGAAACTGTTGCCATCATCATCTGTTATAAAACTAAAGTTTAAATTGCCAGTATCATGATAAACAGCGCCACCACCAGAAATTCTTCTAACTACATCGATGTTATGAGCATCTATATATGTCTGATTTACTTCCTCTATCGTATTTTGATTCTTTCCAACAATGATAGATGGTCTATTTATGTAAAATAAAAAGTAACTTTCTTCTGCTGGTAAATTTTTTAAAACATATTCTTCCATTGCTAAGTTTAAAGTTGGATCTGTAATATTATTATTACTAATGAATTTCATTACAATCTCTCCCTTATATCTATATATATTCTCTATTTATTTATGCCTTAACTTTGCTCAAAATGCCAATTATATACTCACAAATCATTCTAAATATCGGCTTAAAGTTACATTTTATTATTTTTGATTGTTAATAGTTTATTTGTTAAGTGAATTTTAGTACAATATAATTTAGTTATGATTTAAGGAGGACTTAAAATGACTGTTGCAGAAGTGGGTAACATTGTTGAGTTTATGGATGGATTAAGAGGTCGTGTTGAAAAAATCAACGATAACTCTGTTATTGTTGACTTAACAATTATGGAAAATTTTAATGACCTTGATTTACCGGAAAAAACTGTTATCAATCATAAACGATATAAGATTGTTGAATAAGAAGGTAAGTTATAATGAATAAAATCTCGAAGGCTTTAACTTGGTTTATTATAAGTTTCATTATATTTCATCTCATATTATTTATTATGTGGGGCGAACACCAAGAATACTGGTATTTATATACAGGTATAATGCTAATTGCTGGTATCAGTTATGTGTTTTATCAAAGAGATATTGAATCTAAGCGGTTGCTTACATCAATTGGTGTTGGTATTATTACGGCAATTATTTTAATTATGCTTCAACTTTTATTCTCACTTATAACTTCTAATTTAAGTTATAGTTCATTAATTAAAGAATTAGCAAGAACAGGTGTCAATTGGAAGTGGCAAATGTTAGTAACTTTACTTTTTGTCATTCCATGTCACGAGTTATATATGAGAACTGTTTTACAAAAAGAATTAACACATTTTTCAATACCGAAATGGGTAGCTATATTAATAACTGCAATTTGTTCAAGTTCATTATTTATTTATTTAGATAATTGGTGGATAGTAACATTTATATTTGTTGCACAAGTGATATTATCATTAAGCTATGAGTATACTCGACGCATAGCAACAACATCCGTTGCGCAAATTGTAGCTATTATATTGTTATTAATTTTTAATGCTTAAATACAGGCTGGGACATAAATCCCTAAAAAACAGCAGTAAGATAATTTTCAATTAGAAAATATCTTACTGCTGTTCTCTATTTATACAATACTTCGTATTGAATGGCTTCGCTATGCCCATCTGGCACATTACTGTAAAATTCTATAAATAGAATTTTTGATGATGGGTCCCTTCCTAGGGTGCCGTCTCAGCCACCCCAACCGGCACATTGTTGTAAGCTGACTATATGTCAGCTTCTGTGTTGGGGCCCCTGTCTTCGACTGGCACTGCTCCCTCAGGAGTCTCGCCATTAATACTACGTATTAACATGTAATTTTACTTTGAAATAC